>NZ_JASMWN010000029.1:0-38260 GCF_032595355.1 Sedimentitalea todarodis
GATAAGTCTGTTTCTATGAAAATCGCTTTCAGGACTGAAGCCTTGTTGGCTATCAGTAACCCGAAAGCAATTTTGACGTTCGCTGCATTCTTCCCACAGTTCGTCATCTTGGACGCCTACTGGCAAAGCTACGCGATGCTCGGAGCGGCCTTTCTCATCATGGAAGCTATTGCGATCTTCGCATATGCGCTTGGTGGCAGTGTTGCCTCAACATTTGCAGCAGACAAGATCCCGGTGTTTCAGCGCATTTCAGGTGCTATGATGTGCGTGTTCGGCACCTTACTTCTGATGGCGTCGTAGCGCTCGCGAAACCTGTTAGCGGGTCCATCCTTCATTGAGTTTTTCCATGACCTTCTCAAGCCATCCATCATACCAATACCATTGGCCAGCAACATCGACGCCATACCCCTTCCCAGGGTTCCGTGCGTCGAGCTGGTTCACCAGCTGAGTATGATCAAAGATTGCAAACTCTGGAAAACCAGCTGCCTTTACCTTGGCAACCACCTCCATAGGGCGGTGTTTTGGGCGCTCTGTTTCTTTCAGAAGCACTCTCTCAACATGTTCTGCCTCCGGTGTACCAGCTTTGACAAATTCGACAGCCAAGTCAGCTTTTGAAGCCTTGCCTGCTACCTTTGGTACAAAGGCTACGCGATAGCGAAACTTGGGGTCGGCTTGTTCTGCATCGGTCAATCCATTGTGGAAGTCATCCATTGCAGCCGCCAGGTTTGGCGGCAAGTCCTGACCGACTAAACCGGCCCTCTGCGCTCCATCGAAGGTGACGAATTGAAGTGCTATCGGCAACCGTTTTTCTAACGCAAACTCTTTGCCAAAGAGGGTCTTGATTGCGTCGTTGAAGTTGATGCAACACGCTTGCAGCTTGGCGCTTAGAGCATCGTCAATGCGGTCAGTTGATTGATGTTCAATCTCATGTCGAATTTCTGTCAGAAAGTTGAGATTATCAATGACGCCTTTTTCAACCGGACACCCGCCGTGAGCGAGGCATTGACCGAGTTCCCAAAATTTATCGGCACCATGTTTTGTTTTCTGTACCACCCCAGCCTTCTTGTACCGATAATCGACCCCTTCCCTCTTGTAGTAGGCGTGCATCAGGTACGTCCAAGCTATTACGCTTGTGACGATGAACAGTTCCGCGCGGAAAAACAGTCCGGCGCTGTTAAAAGTATGAACAGCCGCAATCATCGCCTCCCGCGCCTTAATGAGTAACTCATCACCCCTTAGATGAAGCCCCGTTACAGGGTCTATGTCCGGCCATGCACTCAGAAAAGCATCCAGTTCCAAGTCGCTCGCCGGTTTGATCCCAGCGTGCATCTTGCCATCTTTGATTTGGGATATCCGAGCTTGGTTGACTGAGCGAGTTGGTCTTGAAAAATAGGCGTGAACGTCTTGCGGGACATAGTTCTTTTGCAGCATCGCTTTCACGATAGCCACTTCCCACTTTTTCAGGGTTTTCCCGGTTCTACGTGCCAAAACCCAATGAGCTTTCTGTTATTCCCGGCCACGACTATCAACGATAGCCGATCATGATTTCGAGAATTAGGTCAGTTTTCGACGGAAAGGTCAAAGTTATCTGACGTTCGAGATGATCCGTTCTTTCCTGGTCCCTTGGGGTTCGGTCAAGCCGAACGCCACAGCGGGACGTGAGCGGCAGGGATGCCGCCGCGCGCAAGTGAAATAGACGGGGCCGTGTCCTCGCCTTCGGCTGCGGGCCGCACCACCCCCGGTCGATTTCCCTCGCGCGCTCCTAATCCTTCCTTTCATCGCATTCGAGGTTTCAGGAGAGGGCGCATCCGCGCTGTCCCTCAACCCCGATCCATTGGGCGACAGACCCAAGCGACACCACGAAGGAGAACCGTTATGGGAAACGTCCCCTGCCCGCCCCAACAGATCACCATTCACTGCAAAATCTGCGGATGCGAAAACGTCCGGCGCGACGCCAGCGTTGAATGGAGCCCAGAACTGCAGATGTGGGAAGTCGTAGTCGTTTATGACGCCGCCGATTGTGAAGACTGCGGCGGCGAAACCAACCTTATTGAAAAGCCTATCGCAGTAGGTGTGTCATGAAAGGCACCGTCCGACTGATTGAAGGTCTGCACATCACAGCCGCCGACAAGCGCAACATTCTCGAATGTATCGAATACCTGCGCGGCGAAGAGAACCACGCGCAATGGTTGGGCCGAAAAGGTTCAGCGAAGCGCTATTGCCTGACTAGCGATCCAGAGCAGGCGAACCGCTTTCACGTCCTTATCGGTGAGACCTACCGCACGGATTCAGGCGGCAAGCGTGAACGACAGTCAAAAGTCACCATTGAAACAACAGGGGTGGAACCCCTGCCCGCCGCGTCATGGCAGATCGACCAAGGCGATCTTTTTGATGGGCTGGACAACAACGAGGCCCAAGGGCCTATTGCTTAAGACACCTTCGGGGGCCGCGCGACGCGCCGGGGGCCGAAAGCCCCTCCCCCCCTATATCAAAGAGGCATTCGCTATGCTCGTGAACTTTTACACGCCACGAGGGGACGACTACGAGTTGATCCATGCAACTCGTCTCGACATTCTGGAGGCATTGCCAAGGGTGGGAGATGAAATTCACATCGACGACTTTCAGGGCATCGTTAGCGTGGTTCGGTGGCGGATCAAGGATGATAAGCAGATTGTGGCCGTCATGGTCGAAGAAATCGCCCTAGACACCACCAACCTCTCTCAGCCCCGATAAAATGCTTCGTTTTGATCGAGCCACTGGCGCATTTTTTCGAGGTGCGATCTGACATGGTGCATAGTCTCGCGCACCGTCCAAAAGGTGCCGAAGGCGCACACGGCTAACATCAAATAGAACGCCTGATTTGTGAGCCATGAAATGTCCCACATCACATAGGCCACCATGTCAACGACCACGAAACAGCCAATCAGCAACGACAAAAGAACCGCGCGAGTGCGGTGTCGATATGCTTCTGTCAGCAGTTGATCGTGGCCGCTGGCTAGGATTGGTTCAACAACACGCCCCTGCCAGTCTTCATGCGCGTTTTTTTGAGCGATTACCCGATGGCGAAGCTCAAGCAAAGATCGAAGGGGATTCCGCATAGGTCCAGTGTATCATGGCCGTATCGAATTCACACCGTCTGTCTTTGTTTCGGCGCGATCACGGCGAGCTTCGCCGATGATCGCGCTCTTGCACCAATGCTTGAGATGCTCCGGACAATTCAAACTAAGCGCCCAGGTACCCCTTTCACGTCTGGGCCTTCAATTTCCCGAACGGTCATGATGATTGCCAATGCAACATCGCCTGAGCTTGGGTGATCGTGAGTCATCCTCAAATTTCCTTTTCATCTTGCCGAAAATATCCTCGGGGGAGGCGCGCAGCGCCGGGGGCAGACAGCCCCCTCCTACTTATAAGGCCCGCGATACGGCTCCCCAACAAGTTGAATGTGCGGACATCCCAAGACGAAACTGGTCGCGGCGTGCAGCGAGCGGAAGTAGATGCAATGCGCTTTTTGCGATGACCACAGTGTGTGGGGCTTGCTGGCATAATTGCCGGTCCCGACATGACGTTGCAGCCATTGTCTGGTCAGCTCGTTTGTCATCGGATCTGCTCGCACGCTTATGCGGACCGGGAATTCCCTGTCCATGATGTCATAACGATGTGGTGCCTTGCTCCCCATGGTGGGGAACATAAGCAGAACATATAAAGGTGATCCAGTGGGCAATGCGATCTGCGATCACGCTAATCCTGGTCCCTTGGGATTCGGGCAAGCCGAACGCCTCTGCGGGACGTTAGCGGCAGGGATGCCGCCGGATTTAAGCGAAATAGACAGACCCGTGTTGTCGGCTGCACCTCCTGCCCGCGCCAGTCCGTCGATTTCGCTCAAATCCTCCCAATCCTTCCTTTCATCGCATTCAGGTTTTCAGGAGCAGGCGCATTCTGCGCTGTCCAAAAAACCCGATCCATTGGGCGACAGACCCAAGCGACACCACAAAGGAGAACTGTCATGGCGAAATTTGATGTTTATGCGGAGGTCACAAACCAGATAATTGAGGCACTGGAACAAGGTGTGAAACCGTGGGAATGCCCTTGGCAGACGAATGCCGCTGCCTTGCCCTTTCGCGTTACCGGAGACAGATATCGCGGGATCAATCATGTCTTGTTGAGCCTCAAGGCATGGGCGCAGGGCTATCGCAATCCTGTTTGGATGACGTTCAAGCAGGCAAAGGATTTGGGCGGTATGGTCCGCAAGGGCGAGAAGTCATCCCTTGTTGTGAAATACGGCACTTTCGAAGCGAAGGAGGGAGCGCCCGAGGGTGACGCGGATGCCAAGATGCGAGGTTATTTGAAAGCCTATCGGGTGTTCAATGTTCAGCAGATCGACGGGCTAGAGGATCAATTCCCGACACCTGATGAAGCTGAACCACTGAATACCCGGCCCATCGAGCAGCTTTCGCACTTTGCCGCGAACATGATCGAGAATATGGGTGTGGGCTTTGAGGAAGGCGGGGACCGCGCTTGCTATGTGCCGTCCTTGGATAAGGTTCACATGCCGGAGTTGTCAAAGTTCAAAGCGGCAGAGCTTTTTTATTCAACCCTTTTTCACGAATTGTCCCATGCAACAGGTCACAAGCGCCGGTGCGATCGGACGAACGAAAAGGCAGGGTCCAAGTTTGGGAATGCGGTCTATGCGATGGAAGAACTCGTTGCCGAAATTTCGTCGGCGATGATGGGCGCGCAGCTTGGTTTTCAGCCGGGCCACATCGAGGACAGTGCGGCTTACGTTCAGTCGTGGTTGAAAGTGTTGCGCGACGACAAGCGTGCGATTGTCAAAGCAGCAGCGGCGGCGCAGCGATCCGCTGACTACCTGATGGAACAAGCCGGAGAGATTGCAGAGGCCGCTTAGCCCCCTGCCCCATCATGGCAATATGAATTCATCGTGAAAAACGCCGCCATGCTGCTAGGATGAAGATACTCCCTGTTGGCCGGTGTCGGCCGGAGCCCCCGTTTTCCGCCGCGAAAGCGGGGGCTCTGCTATTCAGATGCAGGTGAAGGCGGGCGCGTCGCCTAGGTTCATTGTAACCGACGCCGTGCCAACGGTCAGCTCAACGCTTTCGGTGTTGCGGAGGCCGTCCAAGAGTGGTTGCCAGATATGTTCCGCAAGGTCGCGTTTTGAAAGCCTGCCATGAACGAGCGAGGCGGTGATTGTTTGGCCGTCTGGAAAAGTCAGTGTTGCCGTGGTGTTCAGGTCTGAGTTGCCTCCAAAGACGATCAAGACCATGCTTTCCGTGCCGCCATAGACACGGTTGGGATCACAGACGAGGCGAATTGTTGCCCCGTTATCCGTGGTGGAATACAGATCGAGTCCGCGCGTGAAATCGTGGTCCCATGCTATCGCGGGAGACGCCGCAAGTGCAGCGATCAGCAGTGAAAAAAGGCGATTGTTGAAACGCATAGGCAGGCTTCCTTTCGGAGCCAGCCTAGCATTTTTTGGGTCAAATTGGAAGATCACGCCTCCATTTCGGCGGTGAGAACCCACTTACTTTGCCAGACATCAAACGTAGCAAATGTTGCGCCCTTCGGATCGAGGATCTTTAGGGAGCCAGAGGTTTCCTTGTCTTGCATGTAAGACGCACCGAATACTCGGAGCGTTTCTGGTGATGGCGAGTAGACAATACCGACATCTACCGTGTCATCGTCGCTGCGCATGGAGAACATATCAGGCATAATCGTAAATCACGTCCTCCCGCACTACGTCGTCAAACCATTTCGGTGTTCGCGCCCCTGTGTTCCATTCATAGAGATATCCGACGATATCTCGCGTTTTGGCATCGAGAATGCGGGCGACGGCTTTTCCTTCAATCTTCCGTTTTCGCACCATGTTCAAATCCTTTTGCGGTGCGGTTGGGGTTTGAGCCCCCTTCCGCCGGTGGCGAAGCCTCGGCTGAACTGACCAGCCGAATGGCCCCATGCCATTCGACTGGACAGAGCAGAGAGGGCGTAGCCCGACCTGCGTCCGGAGACGGTTCGAAGACAGGGGGCCGTAGGGCGGAAAATTGGGGGGACCGCGCAGTGCGTGGGGGTGCCGATTTTTTGCCCGGAGGCTGGCGCGCTCGCGCGACATCACAACCCCTGTTGAGAGCCGGGGCCGGATGGCAGGCGGATTAAGGCTAAGATAGATGCCGACGCGCCTAGAGCGAAGCGGAGGGCGTGTTGTCTCTTGTTCTATGCAATGCCGCGCTTCACGCGGTATTTCTTTGGCTACTTCTGTGCCAGCTCTTGCAGAACCTCATCAAGGCACTTCCAAAACAGCGGTTCGAACTGCCCGCGCAGCATGGCGGTATCAGATGATAAGCCGTAAGGATCATTTTCGGTGCGCAGATGGTCGATCAGTTCGGCGTTGACGCGCTTCGTGGTCTGATAACCATCGCGGATAGGCAGGCGATCCGCCTCCGGTTTTTCAATGAATTCGCGTTTAGGATCGAAGAGCTGGACGGCCTTGCGCCCTGCTAAGCGGATTGGAACCTTGCGGTCGATGCCCTTAGCAACAAGATTGTCTATGGCCGCACCGTGCACACGGGTGATTGCAGCAGTTAGATGAACTTCACGGGTAGCGTCAGACGGCGCCGGAGATGCTGTTACTTGAGGTTTTGTCTTTGGCTTCGGCGTGGCTTTTGGCCTAGGTGCGGGAGCGACGGGTTTGTCACGCCGTTTGGGCCCGGAGTCGCTCGCGATCTTTCTTGGAGCGGCTTCGGAGGCAATGGGTTCCAGTGCTGGCTGCAGCGTCTGATCTGACTTTCTTGGTAGGTTTGAATGATACTTCGGGTCACTGCCCTTGATAGCGGTTCTCTGTTTGCGGGGCATTATGCGGCCTCCGTAACTTCTTTGAGGATTGCAGCAGCTTCGTCCAAGGCCTCATCAAAATATTTGGCGTGTACTCGTCCAAGCGGATTGATGCCGGAGCGTTTCGCTTGGGCTATGGTGTGTAGCAATCCTTCTTTCGATGCTTCGCGATGCTGTTTGCGGGACATGAAGAAATGGGAAACAACCGGGAATTCATCAAAGGCCCGGTCTTCGAATTCGAGCTCGGTCTTGCTCTGCTTGGCCGGTACATCAGAAAGGACGACGTGAAAGGAAGGAAGAGCTTCTGGATTTTCGGCGCGGTCGGCGAGGCCCTTATACCATTCGAATGTGTCGTTAGTGCTCTTCCAGTCGTCCATACTTAGTTTCATGGGGAGGATGATAACGTCGCTGGCAGCTGCCAGATCATCGGCCCAAGCGCCCGCCGCGCCCATCGTGTCCACAAAAATGTAATCAACGTCACCGGATTCATAGGCTTCGTCCGTTTTGGTGCCAAGCTCGTCTGAAAATTCCAAATGTTCGACTGTCAAAAGAGGATCATTGATCCCGAGCGACGTGGCCCAGTTCATCATTCCTTGTTGTGGGTCGGTGTCAAAGATGATGCATCGCTTTTTGTCGCGCATTGCCGCACTTGCGAGTGCGCGGATCAGTGTCGTTTTGCCGGCACCGCCTTTTCGACTCATAACGGCGACGACCTTCATGTCTTCATTTGCCATCTGCTTCGCCTCAATGTTGGTTGTTTAGTGTACGTTGTCGGCGGAACGCTGTGCAGTGTCAAGTGTGCAGTGATGCAGGTGTAGTGCATAAGAACTAAGGCGCAGTGATGGTGGAAGGTGGTATAAGGCTCAGTGTTCGATGCCTAGTGAATAGTGCCGGTGGTCGGGTGGTAGGTGTCGGCGGTACAGTGATCAGTGTCGCTTGTTCAGTGTCAGCGGTCTGCGGCGCAGTGCTGTATGTAGGTTGCACAGTGATCGCGGCACAGTGTTCAAGGTATAGGGTTGCAGGTAAGATGTCCAGTGTATAGTGCGGAAGAAGTAGTGCGCAGTGAATAGTGCACAGTGTATAGTGCGCAGTGGATGGCGGAGATGGAGACGAAATAGCGACCATTGTAGCCCACTCCGAAAACTCGGGAGACGGTTGGGAGCAAAATCGGCTCACAGGGCGGCGCTGAGGGGCCGCACAGGCTTGCTTTTGGATTTTATAGGGTAGGGCGGCTGAAAGCAAATTGCGGCCCTCAGCGAGCCGTTTTCTCCAATGGGGCCGTCACCTTCGGTTTTTGGGCCGGTCTCGCCATCGGCTCGACAGCCTCGATTCCGTGAATCTCGGCGAGAAACGGAATAACTGATAACACTACAATAATAGGGTATGGTCTCAACGACTGCATTATTGTAATGACATCAGTTATGATGATGGCAGGAAATAGGGGTTCTTTGTTCTAATGCCCAAAGGTCGCATCCTCACTCAATCTGAACGCCTCGTGATTGTCCGCGAAGCGGCAAAAGGCGTAGGAAAGCCGAGGCTTGCACAGCGGTTTGGTGTGACTAGGCGAACAATCGACTACACCATCAAACGAGAAAAAGACCGACGCCGTGACACGGGCATTCGAACCGCTGCGGCCAGCGTCACTGTGACCCCAGATGAAATGGAAGCGTTCGACGCCGAGCTTGCAAAGCATGGTTTCGATAGTCGTGCAGACGGTTTGCGGGCCTTGATGCAAGCGACAAACGGCATCTTCGTGCCAGATGAACATCTTTCCGGCGAGCTTGCGAGCTTCCGTGCAGCGCTCAATCGCGTCGGCAACAACATCACGCAGATTGCCCGCCGAATGAATGAGGCGAAGAAAAGAGGACTGCCTCCGCCTTGGTCTAACCGGCAGTATGAGGAAATCCGCGCGCTAGCGGGCACGATTTTGGAGATGGGTGATCAGATCGACCTTTTGGTCAGGCGTCGAAACTCGGCAATGGCAGTGACTGTTGATGATGTATTGAGGGAGTTTGCCCTTGGCACGAAATAGCGCAGTCGAGGCCGTTACCGGCGAGGTTTTCCGCGAGGGTTGGGACCGTGTGCGCGGCTCCATGCAGGGATTGAACAGCAAGAGAGCGGGCCAGCTCTACCGTGCTGCACGGGGCCATCGAGCTGCGGTGTTCAAGGCGATCAAGAATGGCGGCACCCACACAAAGGGCCAACTCAGTAATCAGCTATCCTACATCACGCGTGACAATAAGCTTTCTCACTTCGTTGACAGTCGGGGCACGTTCGACGGGAAGACCAAGTTCGATGAGAAGGACATCAAGAAACTCACGGATCGTTTTGCAGAACGGTGGGATAGCGGTTTCCGCCCCAAAATGGGCAACACAACGCACATGCTCATGTCTTTTCCGAAAGGCACTAGGTCTGAGGACGTCCGCGATATCGCTTCGGATGTTTGCGAGCGGTTCTTTGAAACCGACGAGGGACATTTTGACTACGTAATCGCAGTCCATAAGGACCGGGATCACCCCCACGCTCACATCGTCCTTAATAGACGTTCCCAAGAGGGGGAGTTTTTCTACTTGGGCCGGGATCACCGCTTTAACTACGACGATTTTCGCCTCGCAATGGTGGAAGAGGCCGAAAAGTATGGCGTCAAGCTAGAGGCGACACGTCGAATAGACCGTGGTGTGGTGCATTACGCACCCCGAACGAGAGAAGTCTACGCGGTCAAAGAGGATGCAGCAAAAGGTATCATCCGTGAGCCAGCTCCGCGCGAGCGTGTCGGCAAGGATTTGGCCCGTACCCTCGCTGAGATTGCAAGCACCAGGATTGTGTATCACTCGCTTGCTGCCGAGGCGTCTCAAGACAGTCGAGAAGAAATTGCTCAAGCCCTCCAAAGAGCCGCCGAGCTTTTGGGTAACGGATCACAAGTCGAACAAGATGGAGATGTGTACATGGGAGTTGTTGAAGACTTTGATGAACTGAAAAGCCGCTATGCTGATACAGTTGAAGAAGTTCAGGCGCGGATCGCTGGCTTGCCAGAAGGTCAGCGGGCACAAAAGCAGCGCGACTTGAACCAGCTTCAGGCGGGTGTGCGACGAATGCAGCCTCTTGGCCTTCGGTCTGCAACACTTGAACAGAGGCCGTCCGATGGCGGCATTTACTCGGAGTTGAATATCAACAGCGAGCTTACAGGCCGTTTAAATGATGGAACTACGCGGGCACAGATCGACAATGCGCTGCGCGGCACGGGGATCAATACTGAAACCGTTGTGAACCGGATCGAAACAGGCGCACCAAACGCTGCACTTGAGCAGCAGTGGGTAGCAGATGATCTTTCCAAGGTTGCACAGGCTCAGGGGCTGAACCTTGAGCGCAAAGATGACCTCGAAGCGGCACGAGAGTGGTTGAACCAAGTGCATGTTGAATTAGGCGTGACGCTGGAACGTGCAGAGGTGCTGCGTGATGATGGTGTGATTGAGGAAGCGCGGGAAATTCGTTTTCACTTCGATCAAGAGCAGTTTGACGAGACGACGCGTGCGATCCGGCAGGAGTTGCGAGGGCAGGGGGTCAACGAAGCACAGCTTGAGGCTCGTGCCGTCGAAATTGAAAACCGCGCGTTCGACCGGATCGAGGCAGAGCAACAATCCTATCTCGAAACGCGGCCCGAAATCCTCTCTGATCCTGGCGCGGTCTATCGCACCGACGAAGAGGGCAGGGGCCGGATCACGGATCAGGAGCTTGCAGATCGGCTTGATCGGGAGATTGAGATCATTCTTGACCGTGCGCCTGCCAATCAGTCGATCTCCGAAGCCGTCGCGTCTGATTTCAAGGATCGCTACCCCGACATGCCGGATCATGTCACCCGAGGCTTGGGCGATACCTATGAGACCAGCTTCCGTTTGAACAATGAGCAGGAGTTGCGGGAAGCGGAGCTTGAAGCCGCTGACATCGCAACGGTGCGAGAGCATGCGCTTGAAGCGACCAGGTTGGCCAACGGAATCGCGCAGGCAGAAGCCGATGGTATGTCCGTCGCAGAGCGTCGGGAGCTGGTGTCAGAGATAGAGACGAATGTTCGAGAGGGTTGGAGTGAGGATGACCGTGCTTATACCGATGATCGGTTTGAGCAACTGGTGATCGAGCGCGACCGGCTTGAAGCCAAAGAGGGAAGTGTTCAACGTCGCGTGTCCCTTGCGACCGAGTTTTCCGCATTATCCGCCGCCCGACAGAGCGGCCAGCTTACTGCCGATGAGGCGCAGCGCGCGGATGTGTTGTTGCGTGACACAGCGGATCGCTATGGCATCCAGATGCGTGACGGGTTGGTGCGTGAGGACACCCGTGAATTCCAAGACTGGCAAACAAACGACCCAGAGGGCGAGCGTGCAATGGCAGATCGGTTTGAGGCCGAGCGCTTGGAGCGGTTCGATGCAGACCTTGCCCGTGTTCGGGGTGATGTCACGGCGGAGCGTGATCTACGTGCAATGGAGATAGATCAGACCAGCCTTGACCGTATGAGTTCGCGGGTCCGCGACGAAATCATGTCTGAGAACGCCGACACGCAGAGTTTCGATCAACGGTATGAGCGGGCTGAAGCTATGGCTGCGAGCGGAGCCATCGAGCAAACCTCCCGCGCCCGCATTCTGCAAGAGCGTGAGGAATACCTCAGTCAAAGACCGGAGCTGGCAGCGGAACGAGTTCTTCCATATTCCGACGTTCCCTTTGGCGCGAAGATCGAGGACCGCGAGCGTGTTGATCAGATCAGCCGCGAAGTGGACAGGGTTATGGCTGATCGTGACAACCGTGGCGACATTTCAAGAGCCGTCGCCGATGACTTTCGCGCACGCTACCCCGACATGCCGGACCATTTGGCCCGTGGTCTTGGTCGGACGTATGAAATCGCGAATGAGGCGAGGGATAGGGAGGCTATCCGTGACGTTGCGGGGACACGCATTGAGAATGAGGAAATTCGGCGCGTTGTCGAGCATGAGAGGTCCGATGATGTGTCGCCGTCGCTGGCAACAGACGAACAGGGTCTCATCTATCGTGAGCAGATCGAGCAAGAGCTTGATGACGAGCAGATCGAGCGCCTGCGTGGCGGCGACAGCGACACCTTGGAGAACGTGTCCGACGACCGGCTAGACAGGCTCTACGCGGCGAAAGCCTATCTTCAATCAGACTCTGCAACGGCGAATTCGGAAGCCTATCGAGAGGTCGTACAGGAGATTGCAGAGGAGCAATACGAATTGCAGAAAGACCGGTTGGTCGACTCTGAGCGCGAAGGAGGGCCAGTCCATGGGTAAGGGTCGCATTGCATTTGGAGTGTTTCTGTTGACGCTGTTGGCTATCGCCATTGGCTATGTTGTTTCGTCTGCTGTCCTGACCTTCAAGGATTTGGGCTTTCAGGCGGATATCGACTTTTTCTATCTAGCTGAAAACTACTTTTACCTGCGCGACTATCGGCCTGATGACTTCCGCCTAGTGAATCTTATCATGGTAGGTTTCGGCATCGCTGGCCTGTTGATGAGCATTGCAGTGTCCGGATCGGCGTTGACGAAGTTCGGCCTTACGCATTGGCAAAAAACCGGCGAGCTTTCGAAGAGCGGTTTTTTCGGCAAGCCGGGTACAGGGTTTATCCTGGGAAAGATGTCGAAGCCAAAGCGCAACGGTAAGTACCTTGTCGCGAAGAAGTTCCCACACGCTCTGATCGTCGCGCCCACAGGCCGAGGTAAGACTACGGGTTTCGTGATCCCGAACCTTTTAACATGGGAAGGTTCAGCCGTTGTGCTGGACGTGAAGGGCGAGAATTTCGAAGCGACGGCCCGGCACAGGCGCAAGCAAGGGGATAAGATCTTCCGCTTTGCGCCAACCGACTTCGAGGACCGCAGAACGCATCGTTACAATCCGTTGTTGCGGATTTCCGAGCTGAAGGACCAGGCACAGCAACAGATGGAGTTGCAGCTACTCGCTTCGCTCTTCCTACAGAACGAGAACGAGCGCGTTCAGGGCCTCTTGAAAGGTGGTATCGACTTGTTCGTTGCAGCCGGTCTTTTGGCATTCCAGCGCAAGAAGCCGACACTTGGCGAAATCTACCGCATCGCTGCATCGGGTGGGAACAAGCAGAAGGAATACATGGCGCGAGGCGTCGAGGTCCAGAATGAGGCTGCAAAGCTAATTTTCACGCGGTTGGCATCAACCAACAACGACACCCTGACATCTTATGTGTCCCTCTTAATGACTTCGGGCTTGGACCAATGGCAAAACCCGGCCATCGACGCGGCGACACAAGCGTCTGACTTCGATTTTCGGAACATCCGAAAAGAGCCGTTCAGTGTCTATCTGATCGTGCAGCCGCTCATGGTTGAACCAATGGCACCACTGATCCGGTTGTTCTTTTCCGACCTTCTGGCGTCGATGCAGGACAAGGAGCCAGGTCCTGATGAACCGTGGCCCGTCATGATTATGCTCGATGAGTTTAACAAGCTTGGAAAAATGCCCATCGTTTCCAAGAGCATTGAGACGCTGCGTTCGTATCGCGGGCATCTTGCAATCGTCACCCAGACAATCCCGGCGCTTGATGAAATCTATGGTGAGAACACCCGACGCGCCTTGCAGGGGAACGCCGGAGTGAAGCTCTACCTTACACCATCGGATGAAAAGACCGTCGAGGAATTGAGCAAGGCCGTTGGTAAGACGACCAAGAAGGTGGTCACACGGTCGCGTGCAATCGGCAAGAACCCGTTTGAAGGTCGCAGCCAATCGGTGAGGACGGAGGAAGTTTCATTGCTTCCGGAGGACGAAGCCAGGCGTTTGCCGCTTGAAGATATCGTCATGGTGATCGACGCGCAAATGCCTATTCGTGCAAAACGTATCGAGTATTTCAACGATCCGTATTTCAAGCGCATCCATGGGGAGCAAGCGGGGGATCTACCTTTCCCAGAAAAAGAGGTGGCGACTTCGCTGTCTGCCTCGGACGAAAACGAAGCAATCAAAAAACCGGAAGTTGGTGCAGCAGTTGAAGCGTCCGAACCAGTTGCCGAACCTGCTGCGATGCAACCATCACCGTCGCCAGCTGCAATGCCGGCGCGACCGAAAAAGCAAGGTAAGTTGCCTATCGAGCCAGTTGACCGGGCTGTCGTAAAACGTGAATCTATCCAAAGGGCGGCAATGGAAGATACGCAACGCCCCACAATCGTCACGCCGAAGCGCAAACGGGCAAAAGCAGTTGTTTCGGTTGATGCGGAGCAGCAACGGCAGATCGAAATGGACCTCGCCACGCAAGTGGAGCTTAGCCTAGAGACGCCAACGGAAGCTGATGTTGTCGAGCTAAACGGTATGATGGAGGGCTTGGAACAGTTGAAGAAGAGTATGCCAGAGGTGGCCGAGAAAGACGGCGAGCTTGATCCCGTCCCGCCATTTGCTGCTGAGCAGGAGCGCCAATTTGCAGAGGACCTTGCCAACGGTCCCGCACTTGTCCGGCGCGGCGAAGACGGAGAGTTGGAACGCGCAACTGGGGAGGGCACAGAGAATTTGGGCTATCGCGATGAGGGCTCGGCCGTCAAAGCATGAATGACCTGCGCCCGTCGCTTCTTGTTGGCGCTGGCCCAAACGGGTCCAGCAAAAGCAGTCTCGCGTCTTATGACGGAAGACGATCTACATGAGCTGTGCGAGTTCAACGACACCCGTAATGTTGATTCCGATGGGGAAGGGGGCGTGCGCGAATAAGCGCAGCCATTTCAATGCAGCGTGTGAGGCGGGTGATCGACCAGGATCACGCGGAATCCTTCAGGCGAAGATGGCGACTCAACCAAGACAAAGATTTCGTGCGTTCCTTCTCTTTCGTATAGGCAGCGAAATTTTCCATAGTTGTCGCCTTCGTCAAGGATCTGATCATAGCGGAATGTGAAGCTGATGCCATCTTGTTCCCACTGAGCTAAGCCGGACCGAGTGACGAGGGCTAAGGGCTTTCCATCAAGCAGAATAAGGTTTTGATCAACGATGATCTGGTGCATGGGGTGCGGCTCTATATGGAAAGACGGCCCGAATTGCGGGCCGTCTGTTTGTAAGTGATCAAACTATCGACCGATGCGCTTGTTCCGGTCCAACTGGGCTTGGTAGTCGGGTGGCGAGCTGTTCGCTGGCTGTTGCGGCCCTCCAGGGCGCGTGGGCATAGGTGCAACCCCGACCGCCGCCCGTGCGCGAAGACCAGCATATTCAGCGCCACTGGCAGAGCCCATTAGATATCGGTTTTGAGCTTGCTGTGACCCGAATGCGGCGCGACCAAAGGCGTAGGAGCCGCCAATGCCTGCACTCATGGCGGGCATCATTATATTGCCTGAGATTGCTCTTACGATGAACGGTGTCGCGAGAATGAACCCTTTCGCCATCAAAATCATCATGAAGAAGGGTAGCAGTGCGCCAATATTTGGAGCAGCGGCGGGATCACCTAATTCTGTCAAGAGCGATTGAGAAACACCAGTAATGATGGAAAACACCCCGGCCAGAATGATCGGATACATTGCGAATGAGACAAGAGCCGACAGCCATCGGGCGAAGTAGTCTTTCGTGACTTCAAAGAGGGTTAGGAAGATCATTAATGGCGCTAGGCCAAGAAGCAGGGCAATGAGTATCTTTGAGAAAATGACTAAGAAAGCAGCAATGCCGCCTAAAATGGCAAGGATCAAAACTCCTACAACGGACAGCATTGCGCCTGCGAACCAACTCATTTCTTCCCCGGCTGCGTTTAGGTACTCGCCCATTGCAGCAAGCATTATATCGAACTCTTCTGCATAGGTACCGGAGGGGCCTGGCGCCCCGCCGCCAACGGAAGCGATCAGAGAACCCGCAATGCTGTCAATTCCATTTAGAACGGCGGTCGCGAAAGAGTTAAACTGCACCCAGTTTTGCGCGAATAACCCGATGAGCGCGATCTTTACTCCAAGCCAGAACGCGGTTCGCCCGTCCATTGAGCGATATTGGAATACCATGTTGATAGCGATCAGGATGAGAACAAGCGTAACACCCAGAGTTGTGATGGTCCCGACAGTTGCCGCAACAGCACCGAATTGAGTTTCAGCGGTGTCCTCAAGGAAGCCTTCCGCAGTCTCGACCAGATATCTTGTGACGCTCATCAATCAGCCCTTTCTACCAGTGCCCCTCACGTTCGCAGATGTCACGAGCCTGTGGGCGCAATTCGTTGTATCGTCTCTGAAAATCGGCGGTTGCTTCGCGAAGATCATTCCGATCACCGCCAAGGTAGTTGTCGTTGAAATGCTGAACTGCTGTTTCCCATTCGGGAAAGCGTGTTGAGCACGCGCATTCACCAGCTTCAATCACACGCTCGGCGCTTTGAAAGCGATAGATGTATTGAACCGTGAGGCGTTTCTGAGCTTCGCGGACATGCAGGTTTTGCATCCATTCAGGTTCAGCGGGCCTTTCCTCGCAGAACTCAAACTCGCGTTCCATAGTGGGCACTAAGCCTTGCGACCAAGAGTTGGTTGGAAGACTCAGAGCTAAGGTCGCAAGGCAGGTTTTCGCTATTTTCATGCTCGTTTCTCCAAAAGCTCTTCGGCTTCATCTTCCGGCATTTCGCGTTGAAGCAGGACCGTGTAGAAGGCTTGCATACCTTGAAGATGTGTCATTGAGACAATCTGCCAGCCCTCGACGGTATAGGAAGCAATTGTGTCCTCCATTTCCTGATAGCTGAATTTCTTGTCTGGCGTGA
The DNA here is from genome assembly GCF_032595355.1 of Sedimentitalea todarodis. Lineage (NCBI taxonomy): Bacteria > Pseudomonadati > Pseudomonadota > Alphaproteobacteria > Rhodobacterales > Paracoccaceae > Sedimentitalea > Sedimentitalea todarodis. The sequence continues at coordinate 16,553 of NZ_JASMWN010000029.1, forward strand.
ACGTCAGTATTTTTGGCTCATAGCTCTTCATGTGTCGGCCTCCTTTCCTAATTCTGTGCCGGGCAAATAAAATTCCGTGATCCCACGCTTGCCGTCTTCACGGCCCGCCTGGATAATCACGTCGATAGAGCTTTCGATGTAGTCTATCATATCTCTGTAAGGTATTGGCACTTCAGTCTTAAGTGCCGCGATTGCTAAGCGCTGGACCGCCAGTTGAGGCGTTTCAGCGTGCAGAGTTGTCATCGAGCCGCCATGGCCGGTGTTGATGGCTTCAAGGAAGGTCATGGCCTCTTTCCCACGCACCTCGCCCAGGATGATGCGGTCAGGCCGCATTCGCAGGGTCGCGGTCAACAGGATGTCTGCCGTTTGGTGGGCGGCATCCCGGTTCGAAATCAGCGTGACAGCATTCGGCTGTGTTGGGAGCAGTTCCGACGCCTCTTCAATGGTGAGGATCCTTTCTTCGTCGCTGACATAGGAAAGGATCTTGCGAGCGGCGACGGTCTTGCCGGTGGACGTCCCGCCGGAGACGATCATGTTGAGCTTGTTTTCCACGCAGTGTCGGATGGAGGCGTCAATATCGCCACTGGCGACGACCTCACGGAGTTGGCGGTTTTTTTCCTGCCTTAGTTCTTCAAGCTTGCGTTCTTTCCCATACAGAAAGCCCAACTCGATTGAATCGAGCGGAAGGCTTGAGAAGAAGCGCAGGCTGATCGACATGCCCCGGTTCACAGCAGGCGGAGTGATGACCTGCGCCCGGATCGGCCGGTTTCGATACATGATTGAGACCGACACGATGGGCCTGTCCTTTGACAGAGGTGTGGAGGCGTCCGATGCGATCTGATTGCCTAGGTCCTTAATCTGATCCTCAGTTAGAGTTTGGTTTAAGCGCGACATGAAATGGTCGCCCTGAAACTCACCCCAGCATGTGCCGTCCGGGTTGATGCAAATTTCAATGACATCATCCCGTTTGGCGTCTTCTAGGCCGTCGATAGAGTTTTGGAGGTAGCTGAGGGACATAAGTTCAGAAAATCTCCAAATCCCGATCCACCATGACGGTGATCCGCGCACCCTGATCCACATAGATAACCGGCCCGATCGACAGGTATTCCCCAATCACGCTGCCGGTGGCATCGGCCAGATCATCACCGATGTCTTCAAGGACATCCTCTGCAATCTCATCGTCTGTTTCATTGGCGGCAACAGTTGGCGCAGCCGAAATCAGCGAAATGAGAGCAGCCGAACCGAAGCGCTCTGCAAAGCGAGTGTCTACGAAGCCAGTGGTTCCAGATCGGCCAAGTTCGTCAGCACCAAAAGAGCTGATTTGAACTGTCTGGTTGGTCGGCAAGATGATCCGGTCCCATGCGACTGTGATGCGACTTTGGGCGATTTCCACACCTGAGCGGTATCGACCAATGAGCCGAGACCCGGCTGGTATCAGCAGCCGTGAGCCATCATAGCTATAGACGTTCTCGGATGTGATTGCGCGGACCTGTCCCGCCAGTTCGCTTGAAATTGCGGTTTCAAGCGCCGCCTGGATGACGGTGCCTTGAATGACCGTATTCGCAGGGTTCGCGATCACTTCGGATTGCGTTACGGTAGACGGCAATGCGCCATTCAATACGAAGTCGGTGACATCACCAAATGTGCGTTCAGCCAGCTCCGCGCCATCTCCACCTAGCCCACCAGAAGAACCACCAAAAGCGATGGTAGGCGACTGAATACGACGCTCTTGAAACGCGCGCTCTTCTTCGGCCCGCTGTTGTAATTCAGCGAGGCGTCGGGCTTCCTCTTCGCGGCGCAATCGCTCTTCTTCCTGCAGACGCAATTCTTCATCAGACGGACCTGCCGGGGCAGGGGAGGGCGTTTGAGCTTCCAGACGCGCAAGATCGAGGTCCATGCGAAGTTCCTGAAGCTCACGGTCGCGCGCCGCCAAGTCGTCGGCAAATTTCTGTTGTGCCGCCTCAGAGGCCCTTTGTAATTCGGCAAGCTGCGCTGTCAGTGCATTCATTGCCTCAGCCGCCGCCGTATCCTCTTCTACGGCCGGGGCAGGCGCGTTCTGGATGGCTTCGATCTGCGCTTGGAGCGCCGCGATTTGTTCAAGCAACTCGGCGTTCGGTTCTACAGATGCCGGGACTTCGATCACCTCCGGTTCGGGCGTGGCCGGTGGAACAAACGGCTCGATTGTTCCAAACCCATCACCCTCCGGCTGGAATTCGTCCGGAGTTGCTGTCGGGAGAACGATTTCCTCTTCGGGCTGGTTGAGAAGGTAGAAAACAAAGCCCACCAGACCAATGAGTGCGACAATAAGCAGGGCCATGAGCGGCGAGCGACGTGAGGCCAGTACAGGGCTTCCTTCGTTGCCAGCTTCGAGGCGGGCCAGTCTTTCACTGACATCTGCTTGATTTGGATCATCGGTCATGACGTGCCCCCTGTGGTCAGAGTGTTTTCTTGGATGCAGACCACGGTTTCACCAAGGCGCAGCACCCATTGGGCGTTGATGCCGGAAACACGGATCACGCTCGGTTCGGTTTGCTGGGCGTTGACGGTCCGCTCACGCCCATTCGAATATCGGAAGATTGCTGGGATCGGCGCATTTCGCGCGAACTGGAAATATGTGAATGTCCCGTCGTCCCACACGCGCGTAGGTGTGATTTCTCCGCGTGAGCTGGCCCCGTAGTTGTAGTTTGGCGCTTGGGATGCGACCGCGTTTTCCGGGCGTCTGTTGTCTTCAGGATAACGGAACTGCACCACATAAAAGGTGGGCGATGAGACTTCCTGCACGTTGAAATAATAGCTGCGCCGATTTGTGTAGACCGTGACGTTGGTATGAACACCACGCGCCAGAGGTTTAATGGCAAAGGCTTGGCCTCCAGGCACACCATCAAGCTCAAACCCTTCCGTGTCACCGGCAAGGATCGAGCGGATGGTTTCGCCTTCGCCAAATTCAACAGTCGTCACATGGGTCAGTGACACGTTCAGGCGATAGACTTGTTGATCGACATAAGTGGCAATACGGACACGGCTATCATTCGGGCCGCGTCGAGGGGTATTCTCTGCAAATGCCGTGGATGCTGTGAAAACCAGACATAGCAATGCCAGTCCAAATTGATGCATCTCAATTCTCCAATCTGTCTGAACGGATCGAATATTCGATCACGGTGAAGCCAAAAGGGTTCGTCCACACCTGATCAATTGTGCGCGCTTCTTCGGGCCGAAACTCGAAGAGCATGGTTGCAGTGAACAGACCACCTTGGACGCCTTGAATGGAGGTAAGCCGCTTGCGTAACCGGACGGTCGCGCGGTTCTCACCGATCAGGTTCACACTCAGGATTTCAACATCCAGATTGGAATTGCTGCCATAGACAGTTGGAGGATATTGCGGATTTGCGCTGTTCCATTGGGCTCGTACGGATGCTTCCGCCCGTTCGTCGGACCGTTGCAAAACGCTATTTATGCGTACATCGTTGTCCAGCTGATTGTAGACCTCTCGATCCGTTACGTAGCGATAGATTTCCGCCTCGATCACAGCCTGATTGCCAGTGATCGCACTTGCGCCAACAGAGACTTCGGGCAACGCGAAACCCGTCTCGGGATCGTAGGGCACGACCACCGGTGCCGGGTCTACATCGAGGATGGCAACCGCCACGGCGCCTAGACAACCAAGCACGCCAAATGCCAGACCGGTTAAACCGAGTTTCTGCCACAACCGTTCGCGGCGCAGCGCACCATAAACCAGTTCTTCCTCAATGATTTCTTTTTCGTTGTCCAAAATCTCTACCCCTAAGTTGTTAATCGCCGAGGTCAGGAATGGTGAACTCCATAAAGTTCTGTTCTTCGGCGATGGTGGCTGCGTCGATGACACCGCCTGTGCCGTCACCCACGGTTTGCACGGCTTCGAGCTGCCACATTGCAACCAATGCAATGGCCAGTTCAGCCGTCACGCGGGTGTTCAGATCGACGCTTTCTTTCAGCTCGTCCATGTCATCAATCAGGCCGACGAGTCGGTCCACGCGCTCAAGAGACTGGCCCGCGTCGTCATAGCTGTTTTGAGCAGCGGCCGAGACGAGGGCACCAGTGGTGGCTTGTGTCGCGATGCGTTCAGCCCCGGCGTTGCCGCTAGATGCCATTTCGCTGAGCGTGTCTTCATCAAAGCCCAGGTCCGCGAGAACGCGGTCCATCTGGGTTTCAATTTCGCTTGCGCCGGAGCCGCTGAGACCAGAGAAGTCGCCGGTGCGGATCGCTGCGATGGTGGATTGGATATCGCCAAACTCCTGGTCGAGGATCCCGTTGAGTTCGTCTTCCATTTCTGTGGCGATGACCTCAGGCAATTCAGCAAGCCGGGTAAGGGCTGCATAGGTTTCCTGAAGCTGCGCTAGTTGATCGGTCAGCGTGGTGAGCTGTTCACGAAGCTGCACGAGCTGTTCGTTTTGCAAAAGCTCATCTTCGATCATCTGGCGCAGCTGTTGGATGTTTTGGGCAATGTTCTGCGTGTCCACCACGGGAACACCCTGCGCGAGGGCAGGTGATGTAATAATGGTGACCGGTGCGGCGACGCCGAGCGGCAGAAGCAGTGCGAATGCGGAAGTCCGAAGGGTCTTGCGGACGTAGGTGGTGAGAAGCGTTGAAGTGCGCATTAATCTAAGTCCTCAATGGTGAAGTTCAGGAATTCGTGTTCTTGCATCCGAGCAGCCGCGAGACGCAGTTGCTCAGCGCTTAGGGGTTGGGTCCGTGCGGCTTGCAGTCTTGTTCGCGCTGCAATGAGACGGACGAGTTCGGCGCGGGCGTATGTGTTTAATGCCATGGCCTCTTGCACATCGGTGGTAGAGCCAATGCGGTTGACGATATCGCGAATACGGAGTGCCGCCTGTCGGATCGCAGTCGGGGAGTTGCTGCCGTAGAAAGCGGCACCGGCACCCATCATCGACAGGTTTGAGTTTGCCAGCAGGGCAGGGTCGATTGTGCCAAGCGCTTCAATCCCGCCGATCCGCGCCAGATATTCATTGTATTTCTGCGGAATGACGGTGACGTAGTGCTGCGTCTCGCGGAAAGGTGGGACACCGCTGTATTCGATTACGCGGCCTGGTCCCGCGTTGTAGGCCGCAAGCGCAAAGATGATGTTTCCATCGAAGCGATTGAGCTGTTGGGCGAGATAACGGGCTCCGCCCTCAACTTGCAGGTAAGGGCTGGTGCGATACTCGGGAAAGATGCCCAAATCACCCGCTGTACCGGGCATGATCTGGGTGAGGCCGTAAGCCCCGACAGGGCTTTCGGCGCGAATGACAAACCGGCTTTCCTGCCAGATCAACGCTTGGATCAGCGCCCGCCACTGTACGACCGAAAGGCCCGCCGCTGAGATGCCAGGATTGCCATGGGTTTCCTGCGCTACCCGGATGATGAGCTGTTCGATGTTTTCAGCAGCGTCGCCGAACAGCTGGTCGCCAGCCGGGTTGGGGTCGATGTCAGCGGTCCCGTAGACAGCCTCTACAGAGCGATCGGCATTCCCGCTGCCCCCTTCGAGGTCCGAGACCATTCCCGAAATTGCGACGCCGCCAGCTTCAAAACTGGTCTGCGCGTCCAGTATCGCATCCAGAACCCGAAGCTGTTCTTGCTCAATAGCTGTGATCTGTTCTTCGACGGTTTGGGTTTCTTCCTGCACCGCCAGATCAGTCTCGCGATCCGCTGTTTCGATGATGTCGCGCGCTGTTAGCCCAGAGTCTACAACCGGCACGCCCTGGGCGAGCGCGCTGGAAGAAACCCCGATCAGCAGAAATGCAGCGACGGTGAGCTTATTCATTGGCTACGTCCTCCAAATTAGGGGCAACCAGCGCCTCGAAATTGCAGTCCATAGGCGCAGGGCCGCGTGACACGAAGCTGAAGCAATTTGCCTGTGGCTCTTGATAGTCCGCGCAACCAGCAACCACACTCAGCAGAATGAAACAGGTAAGTTTTCGCATTATTTGAGCCTCCAAAAGTCTGGCCGATCCCGGTAATCGGGGCCGACGAGTTTTTCACCTGCCTCCATCCCGCCAAGGATGGTCAGGTTGTCGCCAAGAGCGCTTAGGTCTGCGTCCACGACGACCGAACCTTGGTCATCTCGAATGAGAGCCAAGCGTGAATTCGTGCCGGTGCTGAGAAGCGTATCCAGCTCTTTCTGGTAAAGATTGAGCATCTGATAGTCGGACGCATTGGCGCGGATGTTCGGAAGAAGAACCTGCGTCGGCACGGCCTCTACGATGGTCTTACCGGTGCGTGTCCGCTCAAGCTGGCTGGCGTATTGCGTCATCATCACAGCTACGGTGTTCTGTTTCCGTGCTGTCACGAGCCATTGCGAAAGCCGCTCTGCGAAATACTCGTTGTCGAGCGCCTTCCACGCCTCATCAATGATGATGATAGTGGGGCGGCGGTCTTCGATTTTCCGCTCGATCCGGCGGAACAGGTAGCTAAGAACCGCCATCCGTTCCTTGTCGCTTTCACTGTCGAGTATCCCGGTGAGATCGAACCCTACCAAGTTGCCATCGAGCGAGAACGTGTCTTCGAGGCTATGGCCGAAAATCCAGCCGAACCGACCTTTCTCCGCCCATTCAAGGACGCGCTGGTTCAGGTCGCCGTCATCGTCCATCGACATGAAGAGAGAGGCGAAGTTCTGCCAATCCCGCAAGCCTGGGTCGGTCGCCTGCGCATTCTGACGGACGCATTCCATGATGCGGTTAGTCTGAGCAGGCGTCAGCGGCTTGTCTTCGCGGTATAGCAGGGAGCCGAACCAGTCTGATAGCCACGCGACACCGCGTTTGTCCACTTCGGTCCAAAGCGGATTAAGACCCGTGGGCATACCGCCCTGGATCGTCGTGTAGCGGCCCCCATTGGCCCGCACGGCCATTTCCATGCCCTGCCGGTAGTCGAAGACGAACACGCGCGCACCGGCTCGCACGGCTTGTGTCATGAGGAAGGCCGAGAAGACCGACTTGCCCGAGCCAGGACGGCCCATGATCAGCGTGTGACCACTGGTAGGTTCTTTTTCAGGCGAACCGGCCTCGTGGTAGGAAAAGCGATAGGCGCTCTTTTCCGGCGTCGGGAAGATCGAGATAACTTTGCCCCACGGCACTTCGGCGCCAGCCTTGCCAAGCTGGGTCCGGTGGAAAGCAGCGAAGTCGGCAAAGTTGCGGTTGGTGACGGTGCTGGCACGCAGCCGCTTAGGCTGGTTGCCGGGGTGCTGACTGAAATAGTGGGTGTTCGCGCCAAAGCTGTCACTTACCATCGTCACGCCTTCGGACGCAGCTGCGTTGACGATTTCAGCGCCCAGGCTTTCGAGCTCTTCGCGGGTCTCAGAAAAAACCGTCACGACCATGTGGTGATCGCCCATGCTGGCTCGCTTGGCTTCCAGATCATCGGCAAGTAGCAGAAGATTTTCCCGCAGCGAGACCGCGGCATCATCGGCGGCTTGCATCTGCTTCACCTGCCGCTTAATCCGCGAAATGGTCATGTTGGTGTTCACCGGTGTGAACGAGTGTGTGACGATCATATCGACGGGCAAGTTGAGCTGGTCGAACATCACGCAGTTCGTTTGTTCAGAGTAGTCCTTGATGCTGTAGCTTTTGCCAAAGCGGCGGCCAGCAACGCCCTCGCTAAGTTCAAAATGATCGCCGAAAAAAGTGGCGCGGGTGTTGGAGGCAGAGGATGCCAGAAATCCAAATTTCGATGTGTGGTAGAGCGGAAGTTCCTGCCCGGTGTTCAGAGCACCAAGAAACCCGACCAGTTCGCCTTTTTCGGCGGACAGAACAGACGGTTTCAAATGCCCGAGGCCGGACAGGAATATGCCGACCGCTTCATTAAGGCGGCGCATCCGTTTGTCAGTTTCCTCACGCAAGCGCTCTGGGGACGGTCGCCGCATAAACGTCATGAAGCTCTTGGAGGGGGGGCGATGTATGACGGTAAGCGTGAGCGTCTTGTCACGCAGCCCGCCATTTGCCAGCTTGTTGCGCCAATTCTGATCGACCATCGCGGCGAAACTATCGCCTTCGATGGGTTCGATATCAGCGCTGATCCCTTTCGATACCTTGTGGACGTAGTAACTGAATTCTTCTCCCAATTGTGCAACAATCCGGGCGAAGCTCGCCCGAATGCCGTCAAGATAATCGTCATCGGTTGTGTAGCTATTGATCCCCGTGATGCGGATGCACTGAAACAACTCGTTAACCCGCGTGCGCGCGGTGCGATCATCAACGAGGCTCACATACGGAAGCATGTGCGCTAGTTGCTTTTCGTGCTGAAACCACTTTGGCATCAGCGTGCGTTCATCCAGCTCATCACGGGGCATAGCTATCTCCGCCATGGATTTTCCTGTTTCTGGTGGGCGGCGTTTCTTGAAGACTGGTCATCGCAACGTCGATGAACCGAGGGTCCCAATCCGCCGCCTTCCAAAGGAGCGGATACAGAACCACCGCTATGCCAAGCACGAGGAAGCTCTGTATCCAGACGAAAAGCAGCACGGTCCCGAACAGCCAAACAACGGCATACATGATCGGCAAACCGAATAACTTCGGAGGGCGCACGAGGCCAAGGAACAAAGGTGATCTTTCAGCCACGGCGCACTCTCCTAAGCGAAGACTGCTGCAACGATCGTCGGCGCAGCGGCGACACCTGCAATGCCCACCAGAACCCAGAGGGCTTGGCGCAGGTCGATGATGTTGAAGAACCAGCTCAGGAAAACGCCAATGACCGCCAGCGTGGCGATCACGACACCAAGAGGGCCGGTCAAGGCATCAACGATGCCCTGCAAGAGGTTTTGGATAGGGGACAGGTCAATAGATTGTGCCATCGCCGGTTCGGCCATGACGACGAAGACCGTGAGAACGGTCATCAGTAGTGGTAGCGGCCTCATGAGTTTTCTCCTTCTAGCCTGTTGAACACGGCCAGCACGCGCTGAACGTGGTCTTGCGTTTCACGGTAAGGCGGAATGCCCCCGTATTGCCTGACGGCATCGGGACCGGCGTTGTAGGCAGCCAGAGCGATCCGCGCGTCACCAAAGGTCTCAAGCTGTGCGACTAGGTATCGCGCGGAGCCGTCAAGATTTGCCCGCCAGTCAAAGGGATCGACGCCAAGGTCTTCGGCGGTTCCCGGCATGAGCTGACCAAGGCCAATCGCGCCGACATGCGAACGGGCGTTCACGTTGTAGGCGCTTTCGATTTCGATGTTTGAGCGGAACAGCAACCGCCATTCCGTCACAGTGAGACCAGCCGCACGCAAGCCTCGATGGCTTCCATACCGCAAGGCGATGTCATCAATCGCAGCAAGGATTTCCGGGCGAGGGACGGCGACGCGAGGGGCAACGGCAGCAACCCGGAACGATCCGTCTTCTGTCGCAGTTGCGTCCGCACCATCCGCAGCGGCGTCGCCGTCGCCAAAGATGCTCAAGGGCGCGTTTGCGTCACCTTGCCCAACACCGTCATTGTAATTTCGTGCGAAGCGGTCTTGAGGTTGCGATGGCGTCAGAGAGCCATCGGATTCCATCGTAAAGACCATTTGAGCTGATGCGACGTGAGGCGCAATCAGCAGTAAGAAGGCGCTAGCTGTTGCTGTCGCCGTCTTCTTCTTGAGATAGCGTAAAGGTCCAGCGCTGACCTTCCAATACGGGGAATGCGATAACAGTGAAGCCGAGGTCGATGAGGAACGAGACAAGCCCCGTGACGGTCTTGAACTTCCTGACTTTAATGTAGTCGCCACCACGACGGGCGCGCGCTGTGACAAGCTGTTTCTCAACACCGTCATCATTGACGGCCCTGAGAATCCAGACGCCATGCCATACCGAATTCTTTCGGGACGCATCTTCCTTGCAGACGACTTCGACGTGATATCCGGACTCAATGAGGTCCCGGAAACCGGCTTCTGTAACCACATTAGGCGCTTCTTTTTCTAGGTCCATGTCCACGGTTGCGCTCTTTCTGTCTTTGGGCGCACCGAGGCTATTGCTTCGATGAGCCATAGTTACAATAATACGGTTATGTGCGCAAGATACTGTTTTGTACCCTGAATGTGCTTTAACCCGCGCACAGTATTACGCACGCAGATGCAGATTCCTCAAGTATTCAAGGAACATGAAGATGATCAAAAGTGTATGCCGCGACTCCCTCGCTCCCGTATTTTTGTTGGTTTTGCTTGCCGGGCAGGCACACGGTCAAACCTGCTACTCGCCGGAGAGACCATTTGTGCCAAGCGATCCGCAAGATGTTCAGGAGTATCGAGATTTGATTGGCCGCGACTTCGAGACCTACATTGCGGACATTCAAAGTTACTTCAGATGTCTTGAAGAAGAACGGGCGCGAGCGTTCGAAGAAGCCCGCGAAGTGAGCCAAGAGTATGGCCGGTTCTTGGAAATCACCAGCGAATGAAAGGGGCGTCCGACGCACTACTCACCTGTTGCAACCAAGTAGAAATGTCACCGGCTGCGCAAAGTTGTGAGCGATACCTGAACTGCGACTCCTATTGGTTTGAGGGTAGGGGCTTCGGCCCATTTCCTCCATCATCTTTCCACGGAACACTTCTGCTGGCGTTTTCCATCCCAAGCATTTGCGTGGCGTGTTGTTGAGCTGGTCACAAATCTGCTTAATGTCGGCATCTGTCATTGCCCTGATGTCACGCTTGCGGGGTAGCCAGCGCCTTGCGCGTCGATTGGTGTTCTCAACAGTGCCTTTCTGCCAGGGACTGGACGGATCACAGAACCACGTTTGCGTTCCGATCTCGGCCTGTAAGTGGGGCCAGCTGACGAACTCGCTTCCACGATCAAAAGTAATCGACCGACGCGCGATCAGGGGCAGGTCTTTGATCGCCTTCATGATCTTTCCCATGACAGGTTTGGTGCGCTTGTTCGGGTTCTTCAGGATCACAGTGAACCGGCTGACCCGTTCAACAAGAGACGTCACATTCGTCTGGCCAAGCTTCTGTTCAAACAGCATTAAGTCGCCCTCCCAATGGCCGAACTGACGTCGATGGGCTACATCGTCTGGGCGGAACAAGATGCTGACATCACGGTCAAACTTGGACTTTTGACGCTTGCGGGCACGACGCGGTGTCCGGTTCTTTCGATGCAGAGGCAGGTACCACCACAACTCCTGCGCCATGCCTTCTTTGGAATAGATGTAGCGGTAGATTGTCTCCTGACAGACACGTTGTTTGTCACCCTCATGGATCATCCGGTTACCGATCTGCTCGGGTGTCCAGCCTTGTTTGATGCGCTCGATGACGCGCCTGCACAGTTCAGGATGTCGGATCATCTTGCGTTGCGTGGAACGGCGTTGCTGCGTGCGCTGATGCGCTGCCATGCCAAAATATCCAGCGTACTTCTTGGGCAAAGAGTCATCCGCCCAAAAGTTGCGTTTGATCTCTCGAAAGATCGTGGACTTGTGACGTTTGAGAACGCGCGCCATCTCAGCGACAGGGACCTTTGCGAGCCACCAGTCTTCGATCCTGCGTCGTTCTTGATACGAAAGTTGCGTGTAAACGGTTCCCATGCGATATTCCTCCTATTAGATAACTCATTGTTTTCTAATAGGAGTCGCACTTCAAAGTAGCGCGCACCGTAGAAATGTCTCTAGGCGCATAAGGTTAGTTATGTTAAATATATCAGTGTTACTGACCTTGTTTTCCTAACGATTCCAGTTTCGCACGTAATTCAATCGTATACGACATCTTCACGCGCGTCTGATTTCCATCTCGGCACCAACGACCCGGTGTTCCACTCATAAAGCCAACCCACCAGCTCACCAGTCTCTCGATCAAAGATGCGTTTGACAGCCCGTGCATGAACCCGCTTGGGTTCTGCACCGGGCAAATGAGAGCTGTCGGCTCGGATTTTGGACGAGCGACGCAGAACAATCGGGCCAGTCGATATCATTCTTGTTTGGGCAATTCTCGCCATAGTCGCTCCCCCAGAATTCCAGGTCCTTACGCGGGTAAGAGTCCATGCTCGCCGAAGCGTCATCGGCAGCACCCCGCTTCCCGTCCCAGTTGTGGTTACGAAAGCTGCGATTGCACGATAAGATACGCAAAGGGGCGCAAAGGAGCGCAAAATTCGCGTATAAGATATTGATTAAAAACGGTAGATTTTTTATTGCGGCGCAGAAAAGCTCAGAGAACTTCAAAGTGCTGTTCGCCCGCCTAGCTGCAGAAGGGGCAGGCCGTCCAGTAGATCGGCAGGGCTTCGCTGATGGCCCTTGGACGCCCGAAACTCTTGCGGAAGCGGTGTCCTCGTTAGAAGGCAACGAGAATGGCATCGAGCTTCGCGCGGTGCAGACTTGGTTTCAAGATAACGACAACGGGATCAGCAACGATAATATTCGCTGGCTCGCCCGGATCTTCGGATGCTGCGACCCGGAAGAAGCAAGCAAATGGCAAGCTGAGCTGAAGGCATCTAAGGATCGCCTGACAAACCAACGGCGTGAGAAAAAACGTCAGGTCTGCAGTTCGGTGAGTCCAGAAGCCGAACCATTGCGTTTTGCGATGCCACAGATGTCTGAGCCACTAAATTATATCGTCAGCACAAGCGCCGCAATCACAACTGAAGACGGCGAACGCAGAGCAAAATCCCTGGCGGAAAAGTGCGAATGGATGCTCAGCGGTTCAGGATCAATGAACGTGTTGATCGCATATTGGCTGGTTGTCTGTGGATTGGGTTTGTTGAATTATGTTCTGGGTACTCTGAGCGTCATATACAGCCCATTCAATGGACTGGACAAGCAAGTCGGTTTCATCTGGGCGCCAACACTAACAGTTTTACCTCTGATCGCTTTGCCAGCATTCATTTTTTACGTAAGTGACTTAAACACCTACTGGAAGGGTGTCGGTCGGACCAAATGCACGGCTCATGACGTGATTTCAGTCAAAATCGGGAGCAACGAAGCGTGGTTTGCGAAGGTCAACGACTATTCGTTCTCTTTCTGGGGGATTGCTTTGTTCTGCTTCCTGTTCGTCTTTGGATTCCAGTGGGCCGGCATCTATGTGCCTGCCTATCTATCTGGTGACACCAATGGCGTTCAGATTGATAGATACTTGGTCACATTGGTGCGTCCCGAGGTCATTTCTGTGGCAGAGGCAATGGCTTTGTCATTCATTGGCTATCTCTACACGGCGTCCTATATCGCGATCTTCATGTTTGGATTGCTGTTCCTGGTCATCATCGTCCTAGACTATCATGACCTCTGTACGACCGCTGACCTTGAAGGAAGCACCGCGGATACAAACCAAATCAGGAAAGAAGGCCAGAAGATCGTATGGGGCGGGTTTCGCATAGCGGTCTTTGCGCTCTGGCTGGCATCGCTGGTCAAGCTACAGATCACTTATCTATCTTCTGACAGTCCAAACTTCGTAACTTGGCTGAGCACCGATGCGCTGAGCGTTTTTGGGGCGAACAGCATTCGCAACGGTTGGTTGGAGAATACTTCAATAAGCCACTTCACAACCTTCATGATGATGGTCGTCACCGTCACTATTTTCATGGTGTGCGCGCTGAAAATACAGACAGTCTTTGAGCGCTTATCTGTCTACGACGACGACTATCCGTTTTCCCGCGATCGGGTCGCAATCGTAAAGATGCTTGCAGTTATTGGGTTGCTGTCGTTCAACTTGGTACTTGTGGGAAGATTCACCGGATTTTCGCTTCTTGTTGCAGCCAGTACGCTAGCTTCGTTGCATGTGCTATCCGGACCAAGATTACGAACATTTTAGGTGGGTGATGGAACAGGCAAAATTCTATGGTGATATTGCAGAAGGCCCTGCATCAGGCAACGCCTACTGGATAGAAACGGATGATGGCGTCCGTGTTCGGGTTGGCACTTACGATTCCGAAGCCGAGGCCAAGGGCACGATCTTACTCATGCTCGGTCGCTTCGGTTATGTTGAGAGATACGGACGGGTTGCAAAGACGTTTGCAGAGAAGGGTTATTCAACCGCGATCATAGACTGGCGTAGCCAGGGTTTATCCGATCGAATGGCGCCTGATCCACAAGCAGGACACATCGTGAGTTTTTCTGACTATCAAAAAGATGTTGCGGCGTTCCTGAAGGCTGCTGAAGAACTACAGTTGCCAAAGCCATACTTTTTGGTCGGCGTGTCCATGGGTGCCTGTATCGGCTTTCGCGCCATGCTTGACGGTCTTCCTGTTGCAGCGTCGGCTTTCATTTCTCCTATGTTTGGCATCAAGATGTCCACAATTCAGCGCATCGCTGCTTGGCCTCTTTCGTGGGCATTCCAAAAATTGGGTATGGGCCAAAAATACGTACCTGGGGAAAGTGGCGCGATATATGTTTTGGAAACGCCATTCGAAAACAATAACCTTACGCACAATAATGCGATGTACGATTATTGGGTCAAGCAAGCACAAGCTGCGCCCGAGCTTCAGATCGGCGGACCAACAATGTCGTGGCTCCATGAAGCACTCGCAGAGTGCCGGAGGCTTTCAACCGTTCCCTCCCCCAGTGTTCCTTGCATCACCTTTTGCGGCGAACTTGATCAGCTCGTCGACAACGCCTCAATCAAGCGGCGTATGGAGAAATGGCCGAATGCCGAATTTTCCATGATCCGAAACGCCAAGCATGACGTGTTGACTGAGATCCCAGAAGTAGGCGGCGACGTGATGATCCAGATTTTCGATTTCTTTGCAAGAGCGAATTCTGCAGCAAAGCGGTAGTGGGGCAAGCTGGCCTGCGGGCTTTTTCCGGAGCGTGCATCAAAGGTAGAAAGGCGCGGACGGAACTACCATTCGGACACTTCCGGTAAAAGCTTTGCGATGTGATAGATCAAATAAAAGATCAGCATCGTCCAGATGCGTACAACTTCAGTCCCGCGTCGCTGCGGGCGTGACACCGAAAACTCGGCGGATGACGACTGTCATATGGGCGTGGTTGGGAAAACCGGCGTCGAAGGCGATTTACCCAATGCAACAGGATGTGATAGCAGCAGGCCATCATGCTCGAGAGCGAAACCGGCGGACCGGCTTAGCTCTAAATGAGTTGAGTCCGATTAGGGTTATAATGTCATTTGAATTTGAGATACTTGAACGATGTCTTTTGGCGACTAAGCCTCAGGGGTCGGTGGTGAAGTGAGGCTTGGCCCCGTGCTGTTACTCTGGCGCATCCCGAATGCGAACACCCAAAGCCCCGCAAACACAAGACTGAAGACTGCGTTCCAACTGGCCATCGACAAAGTTAGAAATTCCCATGCCACCTGATCGCACATGACCAGGCTAGATGGCCCATCGGTAGACAAAAGGTCCTCGGCCGACATTGAGCTCATGTCGAGCCCGGACCCGGTACAGGATGTAGGCCCTTCCCACCAATCCCGTTCGACACCCGTGTGGAAGACGCCGAGTGCCGCAGTCGTTGCCGCAGAAGCTGCGCCGATGAGCAAGAGTGGAATAATCGGTAGTCCGATCGCCAAAAGCAGACCCATGCCGATTGCAACTACATGCGGATACCGCTGCCAAATGCACATCGCGCAGGGCGCATAGCCCAAAGCCTGAAAGACGAAAGCTGCAAAGAGCAAAGCCGCCGACCCAGCAGCCGCGAGAAGACCAATTTGTTTTCCCGAATAGCTCAAGCTTTAATCCGTTCATGACAGCAATATTGCCAGAGGTTGAAAATGCATTTGCACCCGACCTCCGATCCTCTGAATATCTCCGCAATGCCATGTTTTCACGAATAATATTGTATCGGTTTGTAAAGTTGACGCGTCGCAAGTTGAGACGGTATGACTGACCGCCAATGCGACCCCAATTTACGGCTGAGGATGGACACCAAGAAGCGATCAACGCTATTGACGATCGGTGCGATCTTAGCGGGTTACACTGCCCTCCGTACGGTGCCCTCTTTGCTGCCCGAAAGGCTCGAACTCGTGCCGCTCGACACTCCGATTGGTTTTCGAAAATATGTGGCGGGAGAGACTTCAGGCGGATTTGACCCATTCGTAGGTTTGGGCAACGTTGACAGTGCTGAGGCGACAGCACGGAAAGCCGCGGCCCTGAAGAGGGTGTCCGAAGATATTTGTGGTGCGCTCTATGGGGGTCTTGAAACGACTGCATCGAAGATTCCGATGGCCTCGTTCTCAGATTATTACTGTCCCTTCTGCCGAGTGCAAACCAAACGTCTGGCGGATATGTCACAAGAGATGGATGACGAGGTTGTGGTCGCATGGCATGAGCTTCCGCTGCTCGGAGATAGCTCGAACCTGGCCGCCAAAGCCGCGTTAGCGGCAAAACGACAAGGGGCCTACGTCGCGTTCCATGAGAGGTTGATGAAGAGCCCATTTCAAGCAACGCCCGAGTATCTCCGTCGACTGTCGGATGATCTTGGTGTTGATGGCACCAAATTGGTTGCCGACATGGAAAGCGCCGAGATTGCCCAAGAACTGGAAAATAGTGCGGCTCTTGCCCGGGTCTTTGCCTTTGTAGGCACACCTGCGCTTGTGATTGGTCGTACCGTCGTTCAAGGCCAGATCAGCGACAAAATGATCGAACAGATCGTCGAACTGGAGCGCGAAGAAGGTTGGGGCGTGGTATGTGTTTCAGTGTAGAGCCTAATTGGATTTGCCATGCCCGTCTCCTTTGGGGCCTTAGGAACTGTCGCAAAAATTCCGCCGCCAATAGGTTGGCCCAGGGATCTGCGCCTGCTTTTGAGCAACAACGACGAAAGCGCCCCAAATGATGTTGCGAGCCCCGAGGTGTCTTGTTTTGGCGTTGATGGCGTGTCTCTGGGCATCCATGAGCGTCGCAGCGTCAACTGATACTTACGAGAACACGGCGATTTCAGCGCGGCTTATCTCTGTCGAAAATGGCGTTGCGACGAATTCCGGAACTTTGTCACTCGGCCTCGACATCAAGCTGGCCGAGGGCTGGAAAGCCTATTGGCGCTCACCCGGCGAGGTCGGTCTGCCGCCTGAAATCTCGTGGGATGGATCGACAAACCTGGCGACGGCACAGATTCTCTGGCCTGCGCCTGAGCGTTTCACAGCATTCGGGATCGAGAATTTCGGGTACAACAAACGTGTTGTCCTTCCCATCCAGGCGGTTCTTGAAACAGCCGGACAGGCGGTCGAGCTTCAGGCGGGAGTCACGCTGTTAACCTGCTCGACCGTGTGCGTGCCCCATGATTTCAACCTCGCTCTGACGATCCCGGCTGGCGCTGGAATTGATGCGGCCTCCGCTGCGCTTATCTCCGAGTTTGCCGAACGGGTGCCGCTTGGTCCCGATGCGGCTGACATCGAGGTCGAGACGGCTGTAATCGCCGATGGCGCGCTCTACGTCACAGCGCGCAGTGCAAACGCCTTTGTGAACCCGGACGTATTCCCGGAAATGGGACCGACATTTACCTTCGGAAAGCCGGACATCCGAACGAACAGCGCGGGAACGGAACTTTGGGCGAAATTGCCCCTCTTGGCCAGTGAAGAACAATTGCCACTGTTGCAAGTTACGGTGACAGACGGGTCACGCGCCGTGACGGCCATGCCTGAGTGGTCAAATACCGTCCCGGATGCGCCTTTCGAGCTTGTGGCGAACCTGCCTGATCTGGCGCAGATACTGGCGATCGCCGCCTTTGCTTTCCTCGGTGGTTTGATCCTGAATGTCATGCCCTGCGTTCTGCCCGTCCTGTCCATCAAACTGACATCGGTTCTCAATCATGGAGACAAACCATCACACGAGGTTCGGAACGGATTCCTGATGTCGGCGCTTGGCGTGCTGGTGTTCATGTGGGTGCTGTCCGCTGGAATTTTGGTCTTGCAGTCCGTCGGGATCACGGTGGGATGGGGTCTGCAATTCCAAAACCCTGTTTTCCTGACAATCATGTTTCTGGTCCTGACTGTCTTTGCCGCCAATCTGTTCGGGATATTCGAGATTTCGCTGCCTTCCGGGTTACAGTCGCGGCTGGCCAGATCAAGCAGTCGGGACGGTTACATCGGGGATTTCGCGACGGGTGCCTTTGCTGCGGTACTGGCAACGCCCTGTTCAGCCCCCTTCCTTGGGACGGCGGTGGCCTTTGCCCTGTCCGGTCGCCCAATTGATGTCATCATCGTGTTCACGGCTTTGGGCCTTGGGCTGTCCCTGCCCTATCTGCTGTTTGCCTGGAAGCCCGGCATGGTCCGACTGTTGCCCAAGCCCGGCCGATGGATGCTTGTCGTTAAGTGGGTGCTTGCCGGTCTTTTGGCGGGCACCGCGATCTGGCTGCTCTGGGTCCTGATGGGCGTGTCGGGAGTCCGGGTTGCCGTCTCGGTTCTAGTACTTGCAGTGTTCTTCGTTCTCTTTGCCACCATCCGGCTGCCAGGGAGATTTACGCGACCTGCCGCGCTGGCTGCCGTTGCCGTT
Source organism: Sedimentitalea todarodis (assembly GCF_032595355.1). Classification (NCBI taxonomy): domain Bacteria; kingdom Pseudomonadati; phylum Pseudomonadota; class Alphaproteobacteria; order Rhodobacterales; family Paracoccaceae; genus Sedimentitalea; species Sedimentitalea todarodis. The sequence goes on from NZ_JASMWN010000029.1 coordinate 34,896, forward strand.
CTCAGCCTTGCACTTCCTCGTACCATGGCCCCCCCGCCAACGATAAAAGAGATTGGTCAGGATTGGGTCACATTCGACCGCTCCGAAATCCCAAGACTGATCTCTCAGGGCCAGACGGTCTTTGTCGACGTCACCGCAGATTGGTGCCTCACCTGCAAGGCAAACAAGACGCTTGTTCTGGACCGAGTGCCGGTCGTTGACCGATTGCGAGACGAAAAAGTCGTCGCAATGCAGGCCGACTGGACGCGGCCCAATCCCGATATTTCGCGATATCTGGAGGCCCACAACAGGTTTGGGATACCCTTTAACATCGTCTATGGGCCGAATGCGCCGGACGGGATCATATTGTCCGAAGTCCTGACATCTGACGCTGTTCTAAACGCATTGGACGCCGCCGCGCTCGCCGTAGACAAATAAGGTCAGGATCCTTTGGCGAGGTCCTCCAGTATAGGACAGTCTGGCCGATGATCGCCTTGGCACGCTTCGACGAGGTGCGATAGCGTCTTTCGCATTGACTTGAGTTGGGCGATTTTGCTGTCAATGGCCGTAAGATGCTCTTTCGCGACCGATTTTACTTGCGCGCTTTCCCGCGTCTCATCTTCATATAGACCAAGAAGCGTGCGGCAATCTTCAATCGAAAAACCCAGTGTTCGAGCACGGCCCAGGAACGCCAGCTTGTGAATGTCGCTCTCCCGAAAGGCGCGGTACCCGTTATCGCTGCGCAGAGGTCGAACAAGACCAATATCCTCGTAGTAGCGGATTGTCTTTGGTGGCAAGCCCGCGCGTTCTGATACTTCGCCGATATTCACCTTGGCCTCCTATTCTGCTGGCTGCGTTGTGAGTTTCGTTGCGGGTTGCTGGGGCGCGTCACCTTCTGCCATCGTCGGTTTGATACGGCGCAGACGAAGCGCATTGCTCAGAACCGATACCGAAGACAGCGCCATGGCCCCGGCGGCAAAGATGGGTGACAACAGCAGCCCAAAGGCGGGATAGAGTGCGCCCGCTGCGACCGGAATCAACGCCACATTGTATCCAAAGGCCCATATGAGGTTCTGCCGGATGTTGCGCATGGTCGTGCGAGCCACTTCAATGGCGTTCACCACGCCGCGCAAATCCCCGGACATCAACACCACGTCGGCACTTTCAATGGCCACATCCGTGCCGGTTCCGATGGCGATGCCGACATCGGCATGGGCCAGCGCTGGTGCGTCGTTGATGCCATCGCCGACAAAGGCGATCTTGCGATTGCCCTGCTTCAGTTCCTGGAGCGCTGCAACTTTTCCATCTGGCAGCACCCCGGCCACAACGTGGTCGATCCCGACCTCGCGGGCAATCGCGTCTGCTGTGGCCTTCTTGTCGCCAGTGATCATGGCGACTTTGATCCCGCGATCATGCAGGGCACGGATGACATCGGCGCTGGACGATTTCACCGGGTCAGAAACAGCAATCACTGCCGCAAGGGATCCATCAACGGCGGCAAAGAGCGCGGTACGTCCCTTGTCAGCCAATGCCCGTTCCCGATCTTCCAACGGGCCAATGTCGATGCCCCGTTGCGCCATGAAGCGATCGGCGCCAACAAGTACTTTGCGGCCCTGGACCAGAGCTTCGACGCCGTAGCCCGTCACGGAACGGAACTCTGTAGCATCCGGCCAGGACACGCCTTCGTTTTCCGCAGACTGCACAATGGCTTCGGCCACGGGATGCTCGGATTGCGCTTCGACAGATGCGATGAGGGCGAGTGTCTCTGCACGATCAAAGCCATCAGTCGTAATGAGATCGGTCAGGCTTGGCTGACCTTGTGTGACGGTTCCCGTCTTGTCGAGCGCAACAATATCAACTTCATCCAGATGTTGCAGCGCATCCCCTTTGCGGAAGAAAACCCCCATTTCGGCCGCGCGGCCCGTGCCCACCATGATTGAGGTGGGCGTGGCCAATCCCATGGCACAAGGGCACGCAATGATCAAAACAGACACGCCTGCGACCAGGGCAAAGGTCAGGGCCGGATCAGGACCAACCAGAAGCCAGACAGCCACGGTCACGAGCGCCAGAACCAGAACGGCCGGTACGAACCACATGGTGACACGATCGACAAGCCCCTGGATCGGCAGCTTCGCGCCCTGCGCTTCTTCCACCATACGAATGATCTGGGCGAGCGTGGTATCGGCCCCGACCCGAGTGGCCGCGATGGTCAGGCTACCGGTGCCGTTCACGGTGCCGCCGGTCACTGGATTGCCCGCCGTTTTCGGAACGGCAAGGGGTTCGCCAGTGATCATGCTTTCATCGACATTGCTTGACCCGTCTGTCACGTCGCCATCGACGGGCACCCTTTCACCGGGACGCACTAGGACCAGATCCCCGATCCGAAGTGCCTCGATCTCGACCTCGCTGGCCTGTCCGTTGCGCAGAACCCGCGCCGTCCTTGCCTGCAAGCCCAAAAGCGCCTGTATGGCGGCACCGGTCTTACCCTTTGCGCGGGCTTCCAGAAAGCGCCCCAGCAGGATAAGCACGACAATGACCGCAGCCGCTTCGAAATAAACGGCTCGAACGCCGTCGGGCAGCAGGTCGGGCAAAAACGTCGCCACGACTGAATAGCTCCATGCCGCACCTGTGCCGAGTGCGACAAGGCTGTTCATATCCGGAACACGTCTGAGCAGCGCCGGAATGCCTTTTGCAAAAAAGCCCCAACCCGGTCCAAACAGAACCACCGTCGCAAGCGCGAACTGGATCAACCAAGAAGTCTGGATGCCGATTGTACGCTCAATCAACTCCTCAAAGCCCGGGATCGTGTGTTTGCCCATTTCCAGAATGAACACCGGAACGGTCAGAATAGCGGCAAACACGACGCGGCGCGCCAGGACCTTTGCCTCGTCGGCCTTGCGTTCTGATCGGCTGACCTGCGCATCTGTATCTGCAACTTCGGCAGGGTATCCTGCAGCCGTGCTAGACTCGGCGATTTCTTTAGGTGTGATGACATCTGGCAGATAGCTGACAGCCGCCGTTTCGGCAGCGAGATTGACCGCCACGTCTAAAATACCCGGCGCGGCCTTTAGGGCCTGTTCAACCTGACCCACACAGGATGCGCAGGACATCGCCCCCACATTCAACGTGACCCGGGCCGTTCTGGCCGGATAGCCAGCAGCTGACAGGGCCTCGATTGCGGCACCTGTGGCAGCAGGAAAATCACTTTGGAACCGCACCGTCTCCTTGGCAAGGTTCACGCTTGCGCCCGAAACACCAGGCACATCATTCAGGGCATTTTCGACCCGTCCGACACATGACGCACAGCTCATGCCGGTGATTGAAAGCTGTATGGAACTGGAACCTGTCATCAAAGCATCCTCTACCAAGTCGCTTTCAATCTAAAG
>NZ_JASMWN010000030.1:0-33057 GCF_032595355.1 Sedimentitalea todarodis
GCTTGATGCAGAGCGCGGCCGCGATGACCGGTGAGATCAAGTGTCCGGTCAGCGGGTCTTTGACTGGCTCGAGCTTGGGTGGGACGCGTGGGGCATTTTTCGCCTCGGGCTTCTCGGCCCTGCGCCACGCCCCCAATAGGCGTTCGAGATTTGAATAGCTGCCTGCATAGCCCTTCTCCTTGACGTCGTGAAACAGCTGTCGGCCATGCCGGTGTCCGTCCTTCCAGCGTCGCGCGAGATATTCTTCGAAATACCAGGGCGATGTCGGGGTCGGTGTTGCGCGGCACCGATCCGGTGGTGTTTTGGAAGCCAGCCACTTTGCCACGCTACGACGCTTGAAGCCGGTTCGACGTTCGATCTCGCTGTAGGACAGGCCCTCGTCGCGCAGTGCATGGGTTGTGGCGAACACCTCTTCGCGTGACCGCCGATGAGCCAGACGCGCGCGTTGAAGATGCGCCGCCGATCTGACATTGTCTGCATCCGACAGAAGGGCGCGGCCTGTCATGCGCCCGGACATGTTCATTTGCTCTTCAATGGCAGAACGCAGGTTTTGAACAAGGTGAAACCGATCGGCCACTTGCAGCGCCTGAGGCGCGCCATCGCGCGCGGCGCGGCTATACAATCCGCAGCGGTCGCGGCTTACGATCTCAATGGACGGATGGTTGCGCAGCCATTCGGCACAGCTCTCAACGCTCCGGTCCTCCAGCACGTCGACAACGCAGTGCCGCTCAAGATCGACCATGATCGTGCCATAGCGCGTGCTCTTGCGCCAACTCCAGTCATCGATGCCGACGGCCCGAACTTGTGAGGTTTTGGCGTGAATGTCGCGCTTCAGCGCGCGCAGGATCGTGTCGTCGCTCACCGGAATTCCCAAGCGATGCATCAACCGCTCAGCCGGGCGACCGCCCGCGGCGTGACCGACATGCTGCACAATCAGTGAGACACGAGATGTGCGACGTGCACGAGGGCCCGCGACCGCTGGCGCTTGATCTGAGAAGGTCACCAAACGACAGTGCCGGGACGTGCAGCGCCATCCATGCCCGGACCCGTTCCGATCCGGCGAAGCCAGCTGCAAGGGTGGCGGATCACCTGCCCGATTTGCGGCGGCTGGCTCTATAACGGAACCCGCGCAGACGACAGCAAAGCCTTGGCACCATATCGCGATGCAGCCCTTCAAGGTGAAAAATTGCTGAACGACGAAGCTGAAGGTGGAATCCCAAGTTGGGGCTCACCGATGGAACTCGCACGACTTTTGCTAATCCGGCGGATATCCTGGCCGCTCCCGCGTGAAGACGATCTCTGGCGCTACCGGGTTCTTGGCGTTCTCATTCCCGAGTTCGATGCCATTCTCGCCACGCTGACGTCATTCCACCATTCGCCAAAGCATCCGATCCTGCCGCTCCATGTTCGTCCCGCTCTCCTGGCAGGTGTCGCCATTGTTCACCGCTCGGGGCCCGAAATGCTCAGGATGCTTCAATGGCACACATTCGGCCCAACAAGGAACAAGTTCATCCAGGCGACCGATCACTTGGTGTCTCCGGTGATCGAATGGGGACCGCCCCAACAGATGCAGTTAATTTGAAAAATGAGAAATCGGAGTCTCATCATTAAGGGCCAATATTTTGCAAAACGGCCGCAGTCTTACAGTTAACTGCTACGTCACAGCCAGGCCCGGTCGCGGGCATGTTCTTCTATCTCTATCTGATTGTGGACATCTTCAGCCGCAAGATTGTCGGCTGGGAAGTCCATGAGCGCGAGAATGCGGACCTGGCAGCTGCCCTGATCCGGCAGGCGGTGCTGGCCGAAGGCTGTATCGCGCGCCCGCTGGTGCTGCACGCCGACAATGGCAGCCCTATGAAGGGTGCCACGATGAAAGTAACAATGGAAAAGCTCGGTATCACGGCCTCCTATAGTCGTCCGCGCGTCAGCAACGACAACCCGTTCTCAGAAGCCCTGTTCCGAACCTGCAAATACCGCCCGAACTGGCCGGCCAAGGGTTTTGCCACAAAGGCCGATGCACAGGACTGGGTGAAGTCCTTCGCCGATTGGTATAACGGCGAGCACCTGCACAGCGCGACCCGATTTGTCACCCCAAATGCCCGCCATGCTGGCCTTGATCGCGCCAAGCTGGCCAACCGCGCCATTCTCTATGCAAATGCACGGGCGCAAAAACCGGAACGCTGGTCAGGCAAAACCCGAAACTGGCAACCCCCAGGACCCGTCTGGCTCAACCCCGAAAACGAAATCAGCGCCCCTGAAATCAGAGACGCCGCATGAAATCGGCGGACAACTCCTTTGACAAACACCGACAGACCGCGCACACCACTTCGATCCACCCAACCCTGAACGCAAACATGCGGCGTCCTCGCGGCGACCGCGGAGAGAACCGAAGAGCCCGGCACGCATGATGGACAGCGAAAAGGATCAAGACTTGACTAAGGCGATTAGAGAACGCCCGGGGGCACTACTTCCACTTTACGCTGAAAGTAGAAGCTTCCCATGGCCTATCGCAAATTGCACCCCAGTCAATTGAACGGTCTCAACATTGAGTCAGACCCACGATTGGATACCGATTGACAGCCTGAGATCTAGCATTCCGGCTTTCGCGCCAGAAACGTCGATAACTTGACGATGCCCTCGAAATTCATGCGTCTTAAAGTTCAGCAAATTTGTCCACGCGGACGCGCCATCCGGAAATTTCAGCCTGCAGACTTTCAGGCAGTGCCTTGATCACCGCATTCATGTCACTTTGACTTTCAGTCCCATCGTTCCTTTTGACTTTTTCTAGATAGTCCTTGCAAACCTCGGCCATGTTCGCCGGTATAATCTTGAAATCGATCAGAAACTGGCACTTCTTTTCCAGGTAGAGCGGAAGGATGTCTAGGTTCGCCATCTTCGCCACACGCTTTTCTAGCGTCACGAATTTCACCGTGACCTTCATCGCTTCGTACGGATGATCCTCAATCGCCTCCCACAAGCCCTCGACCCCGATGTCGTCCAGTTTTGGCTTGAAGGTAGTTGACACCGGCGCTGGCCGCTTTCCGGCCTCCTCGTCATTGCGCTTCATCGTTTCGATCCATTTCTCGACCCTTGAAACATCCTTCATGACACTTCCGCGTTCGATGAAGAACACAATGTCTTTCATGGACGACCAGTTCTTCAGGATCTCACGAATTTCACCTAGCGTGATGACCTCGGCATGTTTTGGTCCGCCTTCAAAATGCGCCTTGATGCGGGCATTCTTGAATGCCTTGTAATCAAGCGCTTCATCCATGTTGAGCCCATCGAGACAATAGTAGACAGGCTTCTTATTCTCGAGCGCCCACCAAAGCCCTGCGTTGCAGGCCAACCCCCCCATCAGTTTGCCCATATCCATGCCGCTTTGCTCGGCGGTTTCGTACTGTCCCTTGGGGATCTGATTGGCGAGATGTGTCAGATACGCTGTGGCCTGCTCTTCGAAATTTTTCAGGAATTCATCCAAATCGGCGCCTTCATACTCCTTTTTCTTTTCCGCAGTCTTTTCCTTGGCACCGGCAACTCCGGTCGCGACGATTTCGGGGATGGTCTTGTCCGGATCAATCAACAGCCGATCATATCCCTCTTCTTTCAGCACCTCCTCTATCGCGGTCCAAAGCTCGATCATTCGCAGCGGTTCGTCACCCTTCTTGGATTCTCGTGCCGCCTGAACATATGGCAGGCGCACATCCTCAAACCCCCAGACCGTTCCGGGTTGTTTCTTAAAGGCGGCAATCGCTTCGCATTTCATAATCTCGTCGAAATCCGTCAAGATATTGGTGCCCTGTTCGTCCAGCGTTTCCAGAACCTTTTGCGCCCCTGCGAGTTTCTTTTGCATCTCGGGGTCAAACTGCTTTGGGTCTTTCTTGAACTGCGCAACCAGCTTGACGTAGTTGCCCAGTAGATGCTCGACTGGTTGGACAAATCCGCTCCAGACGCCTTCCTGCGTGCCGCGTGAGGTGACCAGAGGCAGGCTGAATGGCAGAGATGGATCCACATCTTTCGTTATCAGGGTGCACAGCAAATCGAAATCTCCGGCATTCCACAGATTGTTGATCACCCGGGCGCCCAACCCTGTTTTCTTGTCGTTCCAGGTGTCTTTAGGAATAATGTCAATCAGCCACTCGTTTAGGTCCGCTTCGCTGAAGCCCTTACCGCCCCCACTGCTGACCTTTTGGTCCAGCTTCACACTGCTGCGTTGAAATACGATGCTGCATGCGACATCTTCGGTCTGGTCTCCCAGGCTTTTGAGAATGCCGGGGGTCAGCATGCCCATGCCCTGTGCCATGGCGATCATCTCACCGCACAGTTTCGGATTTTTGGCCAGTTCACGGCAGCAATCGGGAACCATCAGAACTGTCTTGACGATCTCTTCCCGAATTTCAGTTATCTGTATCTTGCTGAGACTGGTCTTTCCATCCAGATCCCTGAAAGTTTGTTTGATCGACTTCAGATCTCCTTTCCTCAGCGCGTGTAGATCATTCGCCACAATCCCGTCTTTCAACTCGTCGCCGTCGAGATACCGTTTGTTGCGTTCAATGACCTCTGGTGAAAGCTCCTGCTTTTCGACCTTGTCCACTTCTTTGATCAACAAGGACCCAAGGCCGACGGGCTTGTGGTTGACCGACTTGGCCAGAAGATTGAACCCCTCTTGCGCTTTCTTGCCAGAGGAGGCCGCGAAGGCCTGTGCCTCTTCAATTTCTTTGCAAAGCGCGCGGGCCTCGTCCTCGGCCGGTTTCATAACTTCTTCTTTTGATCCTTCAACGGCCTGCAACTTTGATTTGCACATCATCAAACGGCCCTTGAACCTTGCCAGAACCGGATCGCCTTTTTTTGCTCTTTCGAAGAGCGCTTTGATTTTCTCAAGCATGTTGCTGTCCCAATTGTGAGCCGTCTGCGCGGCGGCGGCGAACTATGAGGTCAACGCTGCCTCGACTTCATCAAGAGCCGAGGAAATTGTGGCTTCGATGTTGTTTTCCGGGGCCAGCGCGTTGTTTCGCAGTGCCACAATGACCGCATCCGTCGCCAGTTCGTTTCGCAGGCCCGAGATTGCGGTGGCGACCGACCCGTAATTTGGATCACCCAGATTGACGGCAACATCAACCGCACTATCAATCTTTGATTTCATACCGCTCGCAAGGTCGTCGAGGGCCTGCCTGAGCGCTTTTGCAAAGCCGGCGGCATCCTCATGGGGAAGATCTTTCAGAACAATCGATTCAAGTGTGTCAATTTCAACCGCCAACTCCCCGGGTATCTTCTGCCAGCGCGAGATCAAAAATCCGCGCTTTTTCACCAGACCCGAGCCTGCGTTCTTGGCAGTGTCGGGCATCTTGATCCCTAGGTATCGTGTCAGGAAGTTCACCTGATCGGGCGTCAATTCGCTCGCCATTTAGTTCATACTCTATTTTGAATTCGAACGAGTGCTCGTTGTAAGGTCTGACTTTCCCATGTCGAACAACGATCTGGACATGATGCTCCCAAACCTTGCACCGATCAAGCCTTTGGGCTGAGCAGTCGGAGGAACCATGGCTGGGGAGTGGGCAAAACCTGGTGGTCAGGCTGCAGTCCTGCGGTAAGCGCTCGTCAATCTTCCGTCAAGAACGGCTGCCCGCACGACGGCGACGCGATGGGCGCCTTTTGGTGACCATCTCAAGCGTCGGCGTTTTCCCATACGTGTGTTGCCGATGTCGTCCACGCAGCCTTCTGCGCGGGACGAGGAGATCGGAAGACCATTGTGATATCGCCGCCCATAGTTGGTCAGGCTATCCAGCGTGACGCGGTCGGTGATCGTTGGGTCAAGGTGCTCGCGCTCTATCCACGAAACGAGTTGCTCAAGGACCAGTTTGCCGAGGTCTACAGCCAGGCCCGCCGACTAGATGCCACTCTAGCCGATCGTGGTCGGCGTAAGATTCTGATCGGCACGTTCTTCGGCCCGACACCGTACACGGCCGAGAAGGCCCATGAAGCGCGCAGTGGTTGGCGTGCGACTGCGGATGGCAGCGCGACACCCGATGAGGACGCGATGCCTATCGCCCAGGCGCTGCGCGCGTTTGCGCCGGGGCGCGTGTCGCGGCGCTACGGCATCAGCCATGAGTTTGAGCGCCACTGGATATGTCCGGCGCTAGATCAGGACCGTGAAGCGCAAGGGGGTGACGCTGGTGCTGCTCTGGGAGGAATACCGAGCGGCGCATCCTGATGGCTATGGCTACACCTGGTTCTGCGCACGCTACCGCGCGTTCGAGAACCGCATCAGCCCCCGGTATCGCAACCGCCATGAGGCCGGAGCGGTGATGCAGACCGATTACGCTGGGCACACGGTCCCGGTGATCGACCCCGCCACCGGCACCCAATATCTCGCGCAGATCTTCGTCGCGGTTCTGGGTGCGTCCAATTACACCTTTGCCTGGGCCAGCCTCAGCCAAAAGCTGCCCGATTGGATCGAGGCTCAGGTCCGCGCCCTCAAGTTCTTCGGCGGGGTGCCCAAGGCGATTGTCTGCGACAATCTCAAGGCCGCGGTGGCCAAACCGCTCTGGTTCGAGCCGTCGCTGACCAAGACCTTCTCCGACATGGCCACCCATTACGACACGACCGTGCTGCCCACCCGGCCGCGCAAACCTCGTGACAAGGGCAAGGTTGAAGGGGCGGTGCTGATCGTCGAACGCTGGATCCTTGCGCGCCTGCGCAACCGGCAGTTCTTTTCCATCGAGGCGCTGAACGTGGCCATCGCCGAGCTGCTCGATGATCTCAATGTCCGGACCATGCGGCGGGTCGGGCGTTCGCGCCGGGAGCTGTTCGAAGGGTATTGCCAAGTTGTTGGCTACAGATTGTGAGGGATTGGCGAAGGGTAGATCATGCCGCCATTTCGGCTGTGTAATCGGCCCAGAGGCTGAACGCATCTGAGCGGGCGTGGCGGTATGAAGTTGCTGTGAGTTGGTAGCGACGAGGGCGAAAGATCAGGTTGATCTGGTCATGCGCGGATAGAAACCTCTGAGCCTGGCGGTAGGATTTGAACCGGCCCATTATTTTCTCTCGTTTTCGGGTCGGGCGGTGCGACACCTCGATCGCGTTGTTTAAGCCTTTGTGGGCGCGGTGGTCTGCGTCCGGGGCCAGCGTCTTGATCGGTTTGATGTAGCTGCGCAACTTGTCCGTGATGACGACCCTGGGTTCGCCGAACCGGGCTACCAGTCTTTGGAAAAACCGCCTTGCCGCTTTGGCATTCCGGCGCGTTTGTACGAGAATATCAAGAACGTCTCCCCGCGCGTCGATCGCGCGCCACAGCCAGTGCTTTTTGCCGCGGATCGTGATCACGACTTCGTCCATATGCCACTTGTCGTTCGGTCGCGGTCGATCCCGACGGATGCAAGCTGCAAAGTGCTGACCAAAGCGATTGACCCACAGTCGGACTGCTTCCCGGCTGACAATCACACCCCGCGCTGCCAAGAGGTCTTCAACATCAGCCGTGCTCAGGGCTAACCGGTGGTACGCCCAGACCGCGTAAGCAATGACTTCACGAGGATAGCGGAAGCCCTTTAGGCGCGACATATCAGTTGGAATTTTCATCAGAGGGCGATAGCCAAATCAAACGCGACAAACAACTTGGCAATGCCCCTTCGAGAGGTCGGCAATTTCAGCCGCCGATGTCTGGTCGTCGCTCGACTTCACGACCTTGCGGATTGCATCCGCCCGGCGGCACGCCTCTTGCCAGAGCGCATCATCAATTTCTTCGGGTAAGGGATCGGACATGGCAACTCAGACTCGGATGAGAACAGGAGCCACAGTCTCAAACTAACTGCTAGATTCCAAGCCCAGTCTTATGATTAAATGCTAAGTCTCATTATTAAGTGCACAGCCATCACTCTGAAACCATTGAGATCAGAGTCTTGGTGTTAACTGCTACGTGACAACGTGGAAACCGGTGAGCCGATCATCGATCTTGACCAGCCAGAGCCGGTTGTGCGGTTTATCCGTCCTGAACCATGGATCACCATTCAGGAAGCGCAGCCGCGCATCGAATTTCAGCAAGGTGAAGCTCAGGTGAATGTCACCGCTTCAGAAGCTGCAGACGTGAACGTGACGCAGGAAGACGCGCAAGTGAACGTAGAGCAAGGCAACAGCGCCAACGTGTCCGTCACCAGCGAAGAAGCCGAAGTTAACGTCGTGGATGGTGGCGAAGCTGATGTTGAGGTTGAGCAAATGCAGGCCCGCGTGGTCATGGAAGACTTCAAAGCCGACGCGCAGGGCAATATGGCCGACGAAGACCGCGCACGCTATCAGGAATCCGTTCGCGTGCTGCCGATCTTTGACCGTAAGGCCAAAGACCTGATTGGCCGTAGCGTTGCGACTGAAACAGGCGAAGATGTTGGCGAGGTCGATTTCATCGGCATGCGGGGCCAAACACTTGTGGCCATCGTTGGTGTCGGTGGCTTCCTCGGTATGGGCGAAAACGAAGTCGCCGTACCGGTTGAAAAGCTGATTCTGCGCGGTGATGAGTTGATCTTGCCAGAATTCACGCAATCCCAGCTCGAGAACATGCCGGAGTACAACGAGAACGAAGTCCGTGTTCTGGACCCTGGCCTGCGTCTCGCCGAGCAGCTTGGCCTCGACTTAGCGAAATTTGGTGTAGCCGGTCCCCGGCTACGCTATCTTAGGGTGAAGCGTCAGATCCGACTGTCCGTCGGTGTTTGATGCTTCACCCATTTTTTGCCCTCTTAGGGTCTCATGGAAGGAAAAGACATGACCGGAATAGGTTGGATCGGCTCGATCATCCTTGGCGCGCTTGCCGGCTGGATTGCAGAACAGATTATGAAATCAGATCAAGGGCTGTTGATGAATATCGTCCTTGGCATTGTCGGCGCACTGGTTCTCAACTGGTTGCTGATTGCGATCATCGGCACCACATTAGGTGGGTGGATTGGCCAACTCATTGTTGCTGCTGCCGGTGCATGCCTATTGATCTATGCGGCACGTCTCATTCGCAATAAGTCGTGATTGAACTGGTGGCTGGTGATAGGGATTGCCAGCCACATTTCGATGGCTAGGCATCTTCTTTTGAGCCAACGTCGTCTTGATCCCCGAGAAAACGCGCGAGCGTCGGAAGCGTGTTCGTTTCGTCGCAAACGATCTTGATCACGATCAGGATCGGCAATGCCACGACCATGCCCATCACCGACCAAATCCACGCGAAGAATGCGACCGTCAGAAAAACAACTGTCGTGTTCAACTTCATCCGGCGCGAAATAACCAGCGGGGTGATAAATTGTCCTTCGATTGATGTCAGAAGAACATAGGTCACAAAGACTCCCGCTGCGGCCCATGTTCCGTCGAGGCTGACAAAGGCCACTGCCGCAGCAATTGATGCCCCCATCAGGCCCCCAAGGAACGGCACGAAGTTCAGACCGAATGCCATGAAACCAAATATCAGCGCGTTTGGTAAGCCCCATAGATGCATCGCAATAGCGACAGCGACGCCCAACCCCGCGTTAATGATCGAAATGCCGCCAAGATAGTAACCCAAACGGTCTTCAATCGCGTGTAGCACCTCTACAGCGCGCCGTTTGTCGCTGAACCGATTGAAGCTCTGCACTGTTTTGGTGAGAAACATATCGCCGGATGCTACGAGAAAAAACAGAAGGATCAGCGAAAATACGATGCGGCTGAGGAAACCGGGGGCCATGCTGAATATCGACGCTGCGAACCCGCTGTTAGATACAACTTCAACCGCGACAGTATCGGCATCCTGATCACTTATGATTTCTTCAGCAGCATCAGTGGCCTCATTTATGGCTTCTAACGCGCCTCCGGAGGCGGTTAGCTTTTGCTTGATCTCTTCCATCAATGAGGGAAGATCTTCGATGAACTGAGCCGCTGGACTGCTCAATTGAACGAGCAAAATAACGATGAGCAAGGTGAGTAAGGTTGTGAAGAGACCGGCCGATAACACTGGCGGCACACCAATCTGGCCGAGCCAGCGGCGGGGTCTGTTAAGAACAAAATAGCCCAGCAATGCGGTCACGACCGGGACAAGGAAATCACTCGCCGTTACGAGAGCCTGCAAAAGCAAGAGGCCGAATATCCCTGCAAGCGGATACTCTAACCGTTTCCACCGACGTTCCGCGGGGTCAGGTGATATTCCATTCGCGGGTTGATGCGTATCAGCCATCCTCAGATGCCTCACCTTCCGCAAAGAACACCGTCGCGGCCATAGGAAAGTGGTCAGAGCCGAAGTTTTCCAGCCGCGCGAATGAGACCAACCCAACGTTCTGAGTGATGAACAGCTGATCAATAGGTAAACGCATGAAGGGGTAGTCAGCGTGGAAACTGGAGATCATACCGCGCCCTACCCGTGGCTCCCTGAAATCTCCGTACCGCTTGAACCGCTTGGTGGTCCACGACCACGCGACATCGTTGAAATCGCCCATGCAGATGGTGGGTCGATCAGCTGACGAGGTCATCAAGGCGGCTTCCTTGATCTGCCTGTCGCGGGTTTCTGTATCGTTGCCCGGTACAGGCGGGCGTGGATGCAATCCGATGAAGTTGAATTCAGGACCGTTTGGGGACTGCAAAACAGCCTTGACCGCTGGCGTAACATCGTCCGACGGCCATAGAAATTCGGCGCTGACAACATCAAGTTTCGTCGCAAAAATGAGGCCGTAATGATCGTCAGCTATGTGAGATTTGACCGACGGATAACGCACCAAAACACTCTCCAGCGCCTCAGCCCACGCCGCATCCGTTTCCATGAGCAGAAGAACGTCAGGGTCTTCGCGTGCGATGATCCGGATAAGATCATCGTAGCGCGTGTTTTCCATCAACACGTTAACCGCCAAGACACGCACTTCTTGGTCTTGCGAAGGTGCAGACACCATTTCGACCTCAGTCGGCGCCAGCGATGTGTAGGGTAATATCTGAATGGCCTGATATACGAATGCCGCAGCGAGCAGGCCTTGTAAGACAGGCTTGAGCGAGATCGCAAAGGGCAAGGCGACGGAAAAAAGAGCGAGAGCAACAATCGCAATGTGCAGACGTGGAAAATCCCACATCCGTATCCACCATTGCACGGAATTTGTTAGTGGCAGCAGCGTGGTTATTACTACCATAGCCGCCAGCGTCCAGAAAGCGGCGTTTACCATGTCTTCAACCTTTTAATCACTTACCCGCCGCCTCCCCTAGCGTATCGGCCTTTTCTGCGTCCCTCTGGCCCATGGGCTGGTCCCTGCCCTGCGTCGTGTCGATGCGGGTCTGTGCCTCAAGCTCGGCATTTAGTTCTGCCCCCATCAAGATAATGAAAGCGGATATCCAGAACCACATAAGCAGCACGATGACCCCCGCCAGACTGCCAAAACTCTCATTGTATGAGCCAAAATTGCTGACATAGAACGCAAAGCCAGCTGACGCGACCAACCATACCACGCACCCTACAACCGCTCCAACCGACGCCCATTTCCACTCAGGCTCGTCGCGGGATGGCGCATAGCGATACAGCACCGAAAGCCCGAGGATGGTCAGCACCAGGAGCCCGATCCAGAACCCTAGCGTGATGAGCGCCTCGACGACGTTGCCCAAATCCACAAAAGCGAGGAATGCCGGAAGACCCAGCATAGACAGCAAAGCAATCAGGAGGCCGATCATCAGAAAAATCGTGAGCGCAAACGTCACCAGTTTGAGCTTGATGAAACCGCGTTCCTCTTGCTCATCATAGGCCACATTGATGCCTTCCATCAGGCTCGCCATACCTTTGGACGCAGAATAAAGGGCGACTACAATACCGAGCAGCGCGGCCAGTCCTAGACCGCCCTCACGGGATCCAGCCACGGCGGTTGCCTGCGTGGTAATGATCGAAATGACCTCTTCAGGGACTATGCCAGAAAGTGCGCGCACCTGTTCCACAACCATATTGGGTTCCACGAGCAGACCACTGATCGCAATCAGGGCGGTAATCGCAGGAAAGAGTGCAAGCAGACCGTAGAATGCAACACCAGCAGCGATTAGCCCCACCCGATCCTCACCGATCTCGTCCTTCAGGCGAAAGGCGATGTCCTTCCAGCCAGCGGCGGGAACCTGCGTCGGTGTATCGGCTTTGCGGCCACGTGCCATGGTGTATCCAGTTCTATTTCAGGAAAAAGGGGACCGGTTGCCGGTCCCCCATCCAGCTTCAACTTAAGTCTTGGGCTTGCCCAAGTTTTCATCTTTTGCCGTAGACTGCGCCTTGTCAGAGACACGCTTGGCAGCGGATTTGGCTTTGTCGCCCACCGCCTCGACGGCAGACTTCTCACCCGGTGCGCCGGAATCGAGATCAGCTTTGGTCTCGGCAGCAATGTCCTTGACCTCGTCCTTGACGGACTTGGCGACGGACATGGCCTTGGCCTTTTCTTCCTCGAATATGCGTTCGGCCTGATCGAACAGGTTATCGCTCTGCGCACCCATCATATCGTCTTCGGTCTTAGTCCGGGGCATGGCACCACCAAGTGCTGCACCAACCGCAAGCGCCAGTGCGCCCACAACCAAAGGCTGGCGGTCGTAGAAATCAGCCACAGCATCCGTGCCTTGGTCAATGGACTGAGACGCAGAGTTGCGCATCTCGATGGCTTTCCAACGCGCCGCGATCACACGCTTGCGTGCCTCTTCGGACATCGTCTCTGTGCCTTCGGCAATGCGGCTGCCAGCAGCAGCGATACCATCGCGTGCGGACCTTGCACCACTGGCAATGGTTGATCCCGCAGAACTGGCGGCCCCCGCCACGGAAGAGCCGGCAGAGCTAGCGGCACCGGCAACTGATGAGCCGGCGCGTGCAGCCCCTTCAGCGATCGATGATCCTGCACTGGATGCACCATGGGCTGTAGCCGATGCACCAGACTTCACGGCGTCAGACGCCTGAGCGGCCTTGTCTTTGACGGAATCAACGCCAGCCGAAATCCGCTCGCCCATCGACGGACCATCATCTTCGTGATCATCGCGCGCCCAAGACGGTGTGTTGTCGTGTTGCGACGGGTATCGAGTTGGAGGCGTGTAAGGACGACCTTCTGCCAACTGCCGACGGCGGAAATCACGCTCGACGCTGCTATAGCCATCGTCATCGTAGGAAGGCGACTTTGTGGCAGGTTTCTGCGCGTTGCCGAACATCATCCATGCCAGGCCAATGCCAGTCAACGCCAATGGGATCGGGTTTGCTTTGACCTGTTCAGAGATCGAGCGGCCCATATCGCCGCCATGCTCGCGGAACTGGTCGCCGATTTGGCGCACGACCGTATCGATTGAAAACTTGTCCTGCAAATCTTCGAGATTGGACGTCAGGTCCGAGCGCTGTTCTTCAATCTCGCGTTCGATTTCTTTCGGGCTGCGGGTATCATTTGTCATCGTAGACATCCTTTACGGCTTCTGCATCACGCTGGACGTTCTTTACTGTCCTGGTCGGCGCGAGGCTTGAGAGTTTGAGATCATTGACCCCTTTGTTTATCAGCACATAGGCCAAGAGGCCCAACAGCACGCCGACGATCAAAGCGGACCAGCCGGCGTCAATTCCGGCTTCTGTCAGCGCGGCAACAAGAGCTGCGGCCAACACGTTGAGAGCGACAAGCGCAATGATGGCAGCACCAGCGATCAGGCCGACAGCCACGCCCGCCTTGGTGACATTCTCACTGATCTCCGCGCGGGCCAGATCGACCTCGTTGCGTACAAGACCGCTTACGTTGCTCATGGCGTCGGACAACAGGCTGCCCGCGCTCTTATTGGCGTTGTTGTCGCTCATGAGAAATCCCCTGTCGTCGAAGTGTAGGGAGCTTGCGGCAATTCAGCTGAAGTATCATTCGACGCCTTGGCAAAACGTGTGGCAGCAAAGCCAATCAGGGCGGCACCACCGAGGAAAACCAACGGGTTTCTCCGAGCGAACGCGCTGACGTCCTGTACCATCTCGCTCAGGTCCTTCTCGCGCATGGCGTCAGAGGCGTCCGCGAGACCTTCGGCGATCTGACCGAAGGTCCGCTCCTGCGGTGAGCCGCTGCGCATTTCTTCGGCTGCGGTCCGCAAAGCGGATGCAACACCGGACACTTCGTCAGCCACAGATGATTTGGCAGCATCGGCATGGCTTGCCGCCGCAGATGTTGCATCCTGCGCGAGGTTGCCCGCTGCTGCTTTGGCCTGCTTGGCGAGGTCTTCAGCCTTGTTCTTTGCTTGGGTTGTTGCCGGTGTGGTCTGACCGACGGCAGGTGTTTTGTCTGTCGACATCTTTAATCTCCTTTTCAGGTTCAGAATACAAAGCCGAGGATTGCGAGTACGACGACAATCACTCCGATCAGGTAGAATACGTTGTGCATTTCATGCCCCTTGTTGCTTCAAGCGCAGCATGAGCGCCGCGATTATCAGTAACGTAAGGGTGAAGAGCTCGGCGAGTGGGACGCAGACACTAAACTGGATTAGCGTTTTCCCAGTTTGGTGGTCGTCGAGGCCGATCAGGACTATTGGGTCTGAGAATTTGGAGTACCGTCAAACCGCACCTTGAAAGGATTGACGATGCGCATCGACACATTGGAAGACCTCTATATTGAGCAACTCAAGGACATCTACAGCGCAAATATTCAGGCGCTGGATGTTACGAAAGCGATGGCGAAAGCTGCAACCGATCAAGATCTGGCAAGCGCATTGAATGCGGGCGCTGACGGCATAGTGGACGGAATCTCATCGCTCAAGGGCATGGCGCAGCGCCATGACGAAAGCCTCGAAGGCGAGACATGCAAAGGCATGGAAGGTTTGGCAAATGAAGCGCGAACACATGCTTTGGAGCAAGAATTCGGCGAAGAGGCGACCAAAGACGCTATGATCATTACCCAATATCAAAGGCTCACGCACTATGCCATTGCTGGCTATGGTTGCTTGGCGGCTTTTGCAGACCGGCTGGAACTGGACGATGATCTCGCTTTGCTGAAAACTTGTCTCGATGCGTCCTACGATGGAGATCGCACGATGACAAAACTGGCGACAGGCGGCATCAACGAGCAGGCGTTGTCCTAGGACTTGCGCGGCGCGGACAGATCAGCGTCGCCTGTTGAACCTTCGCCATGGGCTGCTGGGAACCACGACGTATCCATGTCAAGAAATGCGTTAACGTATTCGCAGTCCCTTTCCCATTCATCCCGCTTGAGAATGCGGAAGTAGGGACGGTCTATCTCAAGATCACCCTCGTCAACAAATCTACGCAGCAACTTGTTCACATAGATGGATGTGAGGCCAACCGCCTGACCGATTTCGACCTGGCTAAACGGCACGCGAAAACGATTACCCAGACCGACATTCGCCACTTCGAGGCGCGAGCGCAGTTGGAGCAGCCAGAACTTGAGTTTGTTGCTTGCGTCCATGGACGCGAGACTGCTGGCGTGATGGCGCAGGGCGATCTGATCAAGGCTACCTAGCGCGGTCAGGAGTGCCCCCAGCCGTGGGTAATCCGAAAAGAGCGGGGCGAGGCCCTTGCGCGGGAAAGGGCAAATCTTCCCGTCAGTCTGCATGATGATACGATGGTTGGCATGAGACGAACCAATCTCCGCAAGCCCCATCACTTCTCCCGGCAAGTATACCCGCAGGATTTGGCTTCGCCCGTCAGCGCTGTCCGCCTTCACAACAGCCCAGCCGGTCTTGAGCACCGTGATACCCTCTGTAACGTCCCCCACGCTAACCACCGGACGCCCTTTACGCTGCGGGCGCTCGTCTTTCTCCATTTCCTGGATGAATCCGCGTTCCGCGTTCGTCAACGGTACAAATCGTGAGAGGCGGCTGACAAGGCAGCTTTGATAGTCATCATTCATGGATGTCGTTAATATAGCTTAAGTTTAACCAACGCAATTGTCTTGCCAGCGGGGCGCAGAACGTATCTGCATGTATGTGAACCACAAAAGAAAGCGCTATAATGGATCTTATCCGCATTATCCTGTCTGTCATTATCCCACCCTTAGGCGTGTTTCTGCAAGTCGGCCTTGGCAAGCACTTCTGGCTGAACATCCTGTTGACCATCCTTGGTTACATTCCGGGCCTCGTTCATGCCGTCTATATCGTTGCACGCAAGTAGGTCTGCGGTGCCGCGCTCGGAATTAGAAAAGCTGGATGACTTGTCGAAACTGCTCGATAGCCGGTACCGAATACCGGGAACACCCGTCCGATTTGGGTGGGACTCGTTGATCGGTTTGATTCCGGGCGTCGGTGATATCGCGTCGCTGGGACCCTCGGCATATCTCATATACCGCGCGAACAAGCTGGGCGTGCGCAAGCGGACAATCGGCAGGATGGCCGCGAATACTGGCCTCGATTTCTTCGTCGGAGCAATCCCTGTGCTGAGCGATGTTTTTGATCTGATCTTCAAAGCCAATAATCGGAACTTCGCGCTCCTGCGGGATGAGCTTGCACAGCGTCCGCCGGCAAAAGGTGACTGATCGTTTGCCCGCCGCCTTTGCGGCGACAGATTTGAACGCTTTGCTTTGATCCAGCACCGATTGTCTTACCTAAGCACTGCTGAAAGACAGACACTGGAGCGACCCGCCACGGCCAAAGCAGCGGGTCGTCCATTAGTGTCGGCGCGCAGCAGGGTCCATCTCGCACCTAAACATCACATGCGCCGCTTTCGGATCGTCACGCCGCTTGATCCACGTCACCCGAGGCCGTCAGATAGGCGCTGATCGGCGAACCCCTACCGGTCGCATAATCTTCAGCGAGCCTTTGCCAATCGATCCCTGCCGCAGCGGACCAATCGGTCCCGTCCAATTGCAGGGGGTTCGTCCAGTTGGTCGTGCTCTCGGCATATGTCACGACACGTTGGCCTTCAGTGAAGTCGTTCAACGACTGATCCCAGCGGTCGCCCGCCAGTGTAAGACCCAGCTCACCTCTTTTGGGGTCGTATTCTGCCGTAAACAAAGTCCCGAACCCCTCGGCATATCGATCCTGTATCAACGGTGTGCTCAGAAACTTCTGGTTCAGATCTAATGGCTTAACGCTAAGTTCGTCTAGATGCGTCAGGCGTTCATGGCTGCGCGTAAAGGCGGGCCGTTCCGCTCTCTCCGGGCCACTTTGGTGATTGGTTGCTATCGCATTCGGCATCAGCCTTACCCCGCCGCCGGGGGAAAGCTCCACACTTGCGGTCTGGCCAGTCGCATCAGCCAGAACCAGATTATATGCCATGTGGGACGGGATCCGCCGCAGTGCTGCGATAGCCTGCGCAACGGAATCGCAAGTTTCAAGCACATGCCGTAGGATCGTGGTGATGCCGAAACCCTCACCCGTTTCCGAGCGACCGCCATAGGCGAGGGCAACGCTGAGCCCCGCATCGTTGATCCCATCCGATAACCCCCACAGGAATTCAACCATCCCCATAACGGCGCGTCCAGTCCATTCCGTGCGCAGCAGCAGCCCTTCGTTCAGGTCTGGAGACAGATCGTAGTTGCGCACCAGCCGCACTTCGTCGCGGTCAGCAACGGCGGCAAGCGAGCATCCTCCAAGATAGGAAGGCGGGCACCATGTGGACAAAAAGCGCGCCGCGCGGTCCGATCCTCCTGCCAGCTCAACCAACCTGCGATGGACCGGCATGAGCTCTGGCATATACTGTTCAAGAGCATTTTCGCACTCTGCACGTGTCGGCCCATCCTCCCCTCCGCGTGCCACAAACCATGCCTCGTAAGCGGGCCAGGACCGCTGCCACCGCGCAGCCCATTTCGGGCCGGGTGCCGCCTCGCTGATCGCATCGAACGTCAAAGTCATCTGTGTCATTTCAGTTTACCTCTTTGGGTCTGTCGAAGAAAAAGCGGACCATTTCCGCGCTTGCGTCTGGTCCCTTGGAATCAGTATATGACCCTTTGGCCGACCCCCCCGACCAGGCATGGCCTTGCCCTTCGACTGTCCAGTATTCGACAAGATCGGCGCCCGCGTCGTCACATGCAATTCTACGCTCATAGCTGCGACCATTGTCTTCGCCCTGCTCGGTGGTCTCATGGAGCTTGACCGTATCCGCTTCAATGGCGCGCTGGACGATGCGTTCACCGTTCTTGGGATGAACCGTCGCATCGGACGTGCCGTGAAACACGATTGT
This sequence comes from Sedimentitalea todarodis, assembly GCF_032595355.1. NCBI lineage: Bacteria > Pseudomonadati > Pseudomonadota > Alphaproteobacteria > Rhodobacterales > Paracoccaceae > Sedimentitalea > Sedimentitalea todarodis. The sequence goes on from NZ_JASMWN010000030.1 coordinate 18,074, forward strand.
CCTGACGGTAGGACCGCCATTTGAACGCGCGGGCCCTGCCAGAATGGTGCCGCCCATTGCCGCAAACGCAGTGGAGACGTCCTTTGCGGCACCCATGGGCAACCCCGAGTGTATGCCGACTGCCGCGAACACATCCGGATATGTCTCGCCCAGGATCGCCGCCATCGCACCGCCAGCGGACAGGCCTGCAACAAACGAGCGGTCTCGGGCTATGTCGTGTTCGCTTGCGATCTGCCGAGCCAACCCCGCCAAAATGGCTGGCTCTCCCCTGCCCCGCCGCTGGTCCCCACGGCTGAACCAATTCCAGCAGGACTGCGCGTTGTCACCACGCGACTGGGCTGGATAAACGACGACAAAGCCAAGCTGTTCGGCTAACACGTTCATCCCTGTGCCAGCTGCAAAATCCTCAGGCGTTTGGGTGCAGCCATGCAGCATCATAACGACGCCCGTCGCGCCATCCCGTGTAGATGCCGGAACATACGTCCGGTGCATCCGACTGCCTGCGGGGCAGGTGTACGTGTCCTGATCGAAACGCGCGCCGTCCGGCAGCGCCTGTATCGCAGCCCCTGCCATGTGAGGACGTGTCATCCCAGCCAGTATGCTATCCATCGCGGATAAACCACCAGAGCCGGGCAATCCCGCGTCCGACACGAGTCCATGTTGCGCCAAAGTACGTTGCACCAGATCATTGGCAGCCTTCAGGCGTGCACTATCGGTCGCAGGGCGCAGCGCGCCCCCGTTAAAAAGTTTCATAGTCGTTTCCTTTTAGGGATTACGCATCCTACTTGATGCGGTCGGCAAGTGCCTTTTTGATATCGGCGCTGGCCTGCAAAGCGCCCAACACTGTTATTGATCCTATGGTTTGAAGCGCCAGCTCCGGGGTGACGTCCGCATCGATCCGGGCAAGGCCCACAACCTTGACATGCAGCATTTCGCCAGCGTCCCTCAGGGACTCAAGATCGGTGACTGAGTAATCCCGCAGGCCCAACTCCATCGTATGCCGTTCAAGCGTCTGGCTGACCACGCTGGTGTGGGTATCCAGCTGGTTGCGGATCGCGGTACGGATAAGGTCACTTCGGTTTGAATAGAACCCTTCCTGCACTAGCAAATCGATACGGCCAAGATCGACAAAGCCCAGATTGATTGTGATCTTCTCGTTCTCGGGCTGCTTTTCACGCAGCTGTCTTACATTAGTCATTCCGTTCTCCATCTGTGTGGATGGTATATGGATGTTTGGTTTCCCAATGCAAGGTAAATTTCAGTGCTTCAGCAAAAACGGCTTCAAACCGCATACTCTGAGGAAAAGACTATTCTGGTTTAGCTTTCCAGACATTTGACCTGACCGTGGGCTGGTTCATGCGGTGCCGCAGCGCCATTTATGGGTAGGGCCGCAAGCACGGCTTCTCGCTGACGCATGATTATTATTGCAGTGGAGCTCTTCCTTGGGGGCTGCATCGATTGTTGTCAGCGAGAGCGATTGAAACAATCGGCACCACCTAACGACCGGACAGCTACTCCGGTCAATCAATCCTGAAAGGATATGCGATGAACTGGGATCAGATCGAAGGCAAATGGAAAGAAATGACCGGCAACGTCAAGGCCAAGTGGGGCGAATTGACCGACGACGAGATCGCCGAAGTCAATGGTGATCGCGAAGCGCTGGAAGGCAGAATCCAGGCCAAATACGGCAAAACCAAAGAAGAAGCGAAGCAGGAAGTCGACGACTTCATGAACGAGAGCTGATCTATTCTGGAGCTGCTGAACTGTGGTCCGTTCGATGCCTTTGACGGGTATTGATTTAGACCAAAGGTGGCTCCTGACTTCACGCGCGCTAGCGCGGCCGATGAAAGGCATTGCAGCCTAAAAAGGGCTCAAGTCAAGTTAATATCACGAGAATAGAAAGGCACGTGGCATGACCCTAATTTTACTCCCCGTGTTCGAGGTTCATCCACACGAAGAGGTTAGCTTTCCGCATGTTCTGGCGATCATGAAGGAGATTGTCGCCGACGGCGTTGTCGAGCGCCCGCTTATCGTAGCCCGAAGTTGTCGAACGTTATTGGACGGCCACCACCGATATAGCGCGTTACGCATACTGGAGGTCGATCTATTGCCCTGCTTCTTGATCGACTATGACGATGCATCACAGGTTGAAGTTTCGAGCTGGCGGCCCGGTGAGCATGTGACATCTCAAACCGTGCGAACAGCGGCGGCGACTGGAATGTTATTACCGCCCAAAACCTCTCGCCACGTCTTGAAACAGGAAATTCCCCCGATGCGCTTCCCGTTTTCGCATTTGATTTCGGCCAGGACGACGCAGCAAAAGTTTCCAGACGTTCATTTAGAAGGGGCGAAACATGCATGACGGCTCTGAAAATGTTGGGCAGGTTTTCTCTCCTGCCCCACGTATTGCGGGCAACCTGCTGGACCTAGTGGGTCAGACACCAATGGTTCAACTGGATCGGTATCTTGATATCGCTGACGTGAACCTGATTGCCAAAGTAGAGGCCCTGAACCCCGGCGGTAGCGCCAAGGACCGACCGGCCCGATACATGATTGAACAGGCGTTAGCAGACGGTCGTTTGTCACCGGGCGATACGGTTGTCGAGTCTTCGTCGGGCAACATGGGCATCGGGCTTGCGCAAACCTGCGCATATTACGGCCTCAAATTTATCTGCGTCGTCGATCCCAACGCGCAATCCCAAAATGTCGCGATTATTCGTGCCCTCGGTGGTCAAATCGAGCTTGTAGAGGATGCGATCAATGGCGATTTCTTGGCCGCGCGGTTGGAACGCGTCGCCGAACTGCTCGGGGCATCTACCAACAGTTTCTGGCCAAACCAATATGCGCACACGGATAACCCTGCGTCGCATGAAGCCGGCACGATTGCGGAGATCGATGCCGCATTGCCGGATCAGATCGACTACCTTTTTGTTGCTTGCTCAAGCACAGGTACAGCGCGTGGCTGCCGTGACTACTTACGCCGTATGGGCCGCGCCACGAAAGTGGTCGCGGTAGACGCGATGGGCAGCACGCTTTTCGACGGTGTCGCGGGACCCCGTAAAATCTCGGGCATGGGCGCTGGCCGCTTGCCTGAATTGGCGCGGGGGCAGAGTTTTGATGAATTGGTCCGTGTTGCGGACATCACCTGCGTTGCAGGATGCCGCCGGGCGGTCGCGCGTGAGGGGTTCTTGGTTGGCGGGTCGGGTGGCGGTGTGCTGGAAGCTGTGCGCAGCATGCAGGACGATCTGCGCGGAAAAACGGCGGTCGCGATCATCCACGACTCCGGGGCCCGATATCTGGGAACGGTCTTTGATGCTGACTGGGTTCAACGCGAACTGGGCGCATCCGAAGCGGACGTACTTAGGCTCGCGGGCTTGGAAGCGCCACCAACGTGACGCAGCTCACTAAATCAATTGGCATCGTGGGCTGTGGGCCCAAGGGGCTCTATGCTTTGGACAGCCTGTGTGAAGCGGCACGCGGCATTCCAGCACAGCAGTTTGACGTCCATATCTTTGAGCCGTTTGCTCATCCCGGCGCTGGCCCGATCTACAATCCCGATCAATCCGACGTCCTTCTGATGAACTTCCCTGCGCATATGATTGATGCCTGGACAGAGCGACGCGGTCCCAATCTGAGGAGTTGGCTCAAGTGTGCTGGCACTCCTGTAACGGCAGGTACCTATGTGCCGCGCGCATGTGTTGGCGAATACCTCCACCATTGCTTCGAAGTCGTCTTATCATCGGCACCGTCTAACATCAGGATCACAGTCTATCCTGTGAAGATCTCGGCGCTACGACCGGAAGGAGGCTCATGGCTCTTGGAGCCCGGTGACATCTCGGTCGATGAAGTACTGGTGACCACCGGCCATCAGGATTGGACCCGTAGAACACAGAAAGTCCAAACTGAAGCGATCGCTTCGCCATTTCCCGTCACTTGCGCGCTGACGACCGATGCTGTCCCGCCTAGCACTTCTGTCGCGTGCAAAGGGTTTGCTCTCACCTTCATCGACACGATGTTGGCGCTGACTGAGGGCCGCGGAGGCGTCTTTACCCAGTCGGCACAAGGCTACGATTACCAGCCATCAGGGGCTGAACCGAAATGGATCGCACCCTACAGCAGGTCTGCACGTCCGATGCGTGCTAAGGTCGATTCGGATCGATTTGTACCACCACAGAGCGAGTTGTTCTGGCAAGATCACATCTGCATTTTCGAAACCGAGATATCGGAGCGCTCTGATGTTTCATTCATCAATACCGTCTGGCCCGCGTTGCAGCACATTGCTGATGCGGTGTTGCAGCGTCCGCAAGGTTCAACTCGTACGTGCTTTGACGAATGGCGTGGAGAGGTTTTCTCCGCGGAGAGATGCCGTGCAGAGCTGTCAAAGGGATATGAAATCGCAATAGGTGTGACTGCCCCCGATAGCCTCTGGGCGTTGGCGGAGGCGTGGCGGCGTTGCTACCCTGCACTTGTTGCGTGGATCAGCCACCAAGAGCTTCTATCCAAGGACGCTGCGCACTTCCGCGAAAGTGCTGCCGAAATGGAACGGCTTGCTTTTGGCCCGCCTGCCCAAAACGTCGGCAAGCTTCTGTGCCTTGAACGTATGGGACTGGTCAGCATCGATCACCTCTCCGGCGACCACCGCTGTGACGTCACCATTAACGCAACCATCCCAGCAACTGGCAGTGCCGAACTGTCCAAGCCTCTTGCCGGGCTTTTGCATGACGGTCATGTCAGCGTCGGCTCTTTGGGGGGGCTACGCGTCGACAACGATGCACAAGCGCTCACGAAAGGTGGCGTCACGAGCGGGCTGTCAATAATAGGTCGCGCAACCGAAGGCAGTGTTTTGGGCAACGATACGTTGTCGCGCAATCTGCACGATCTGCCCGAGCGATGGGCTTCCCGTGTCACGAAGGCGGGCCGCGTGTTTGTGCCTGAAAGAGTGGAACTGCCAGCATGACAGATCAGGCTTCTGTCTTCGCCTATTGTGAGGGTGTCGCTCCCCTGCGCCCAAGGTTGGAAGACTGGATTAAGGCCCTGCTCAGCGACCCTGAGCGCCTGCATGGTTTGGTGGAGGCACATGGCGCTCCGCTCAATATCCAATGCGACACCCCATTTCGCCGCAAAATCACAGCGCTGAACGACTGTGTGGCGGAATATGATCTCCCGTTTCTGCCTATGTTTGCCCGGAAGGCGAACAAGTGCCTCACCTATGTCAATACTGCCCACGAGATGGGTATTGGCATCGACACGGCTAGCCACGTTGAGGTCGAACAGTGCTTGGCCCAAGGCATGCCGGGTGAGCGGATCGTCTGCACGGCGGCGGTCAAGGATCGCGCCTTGATGGTTCTTTGCGTGACCAACGGCGTGACGATTATTCTGGATAACTTGGACGAGGTCGCTCTGTTGGAACGCGTCGCGCAGGAGATCAAAACACCTGTGTCCGTAGGACTGCGCATGAATGGTTTCAGCTGTGAAGGACAGGCGCTCTATTCCCGCTTCGGGTTTCCGCTGCGGGAGATATCCAGTGTGGCTGCGCGCCTTGCGCAATCGACCCATATCCGCCTTGATGGTTTGCACTTTCATCTGAATGGCTACAGCGCAGAGGATCGTATCGCTGCGATCTCTCAGTCGCTGCCTGTCATTGCTCAGGTCAAACCTACCGATCAACGTGACTTCTTTTTGGACATCGGCGGCGGCATTCCGATGAATTACCTCGACGATCCCAAGCAATGGGTTGGGTGGTTGGGAGAACTTGACGCCGCTCTTTCTGGAGACCGGGCACCGATCACGCAACACAACGATCCGCTTGGACGAAAGCTCGGCCGAGATGGCACAATCGACAGCTATCCCGTGGCGCAGTCATTGGTTCAGACCGACTGGATGCGGACAGTTCTCAGTGCGCGCCAAGACGGTAAGGCCATCGCCGACCAACTTCGCGCAGCACAGGTGACGCTGCGCTGTGAACCCGGTCGGTCCCTGCTTGATGGTTGTGGGATCACCGTGGCGCGGATTGCCTTTTGTAAGACCGACAGCGTTGGCACGCCCGTCGTTGGCGTTCAGATGAACCGTACACAATCCCGCTCGGGCTTTGCCGAATTCGCGATAGACCCCCTCATGGTGCCCGGGCCGGAGCCGCGCGGTGATGCAATCGAAGCGTATCTCGCGGGCACCTATTGCACCGAAAGCGAATGGCTGACCCGTCGAAAGATGACCTTTCCGCAAGGCGCGCGACCCGGTGATCTGATGGTGTTTCCCAATACGGCTGGATATCTGATGCATTTTCTCGAAAGCCGCTCGCATCAGTTCCCCTTAGCCAAGAACGTGTTCGTGACGCCAGACCCAAATGCCTTGGCGCGGGTAGATGCCATCGACAATACCTAATTCGAACAATCAATCGTGCCGAGCGGGCGCGGATCAAAACCGGGAGGAGACGACATGGAAGACGTGAACTTAGACAAGGGTGGTGCACCGCATCAACAAACCGATGCCGGTGAAGAGACGCTGACGACAGCACAGGGCGCGCCGATCTCGGACAATCAGAATTCGCTAACGGCAGGTCCACGCGGGCCGGTCCTGCTGGAAGATCACATCATGCGCGAGAAAATCTTTGCATTTGATCACGAGCGCATTCCAGAACGTGTCGTGCATGCGCGGGGCTATGGCGTGCATGGGCATTTCGAACTTACGAAAGCAATCCCGGAGCTGTCATGTGCTGATATCTTCCAGCGCGAAGGGGAAAAGACGCCTCTGTTCACCCGGTTCTCAACCGTTGCAGGTAGCAAGGGATCGCCGGACGTAGCGCGCGATGTGCGCGGCTTTGCGGTGAAATTCTATACTCAGGAGGGCAACTGGGATCTTGTCGGCAATAACATTCCGGTTTTCTTTGTGCAGGATGCCATCAAGTTTCCCGACCTGATCCATTCCGTCAAACCTGCCCCCGATCGTGCTTTCCCGCAGGCGCAAAGCGCGCATGACAATTTCTGGGATTTCATTTCGCTCACGCCGGAAGCCGTTCACACGTCGCTCTGGACCATGTCTGATCGTGCCATCCCCCGCTCCTTGCGCTTTATGGAAGGGTTTGGGGTGCATACCTTCCGATTGGTCAATGCTGAGGGTACATCGCACTATGTGAAGTTCCTCTGGAAACCCAGACAGGGCCTGCAATCGGTCGTCTGGAACGAGGCGCTGAAGATCAATGGGGCCGACCCCGACTTTCACCGTCGCGATATGTGGGCTGCCATCGATTCAGGCGATTACCCGCAATGGGATCTGGGCATCCAGGTGTTCGACGACGACTTCGCGGATGCGTTCGAATTTGACATCCTTGACGCGACCAAGCTCATTCCCGAAGAACAGGTGCCGGTGCAGATCATTGGCACCATGACGCTGGACAACAACGTCGAGAACTTCTTTGCCGAGACAGAACAAGTGGCCTTCTGCACGCAAAACATCGTGCGGGGCATCGACTTTACGAATGACCCCCTGCTGCAGGGGCGAAACTTTTCCTATCTGGATACGCAGACCAAACGCTTGGGCGGTCCAAACTTCACCCATATTCCGATCAACGCGCCGAAATGCCCGGTCCGTCACTTTCAACAGGACGGTCATATGGCGATGCAAAATCCCAAGGGGCGGGTCAACTATGAGCCGAACAGCTGGGGCGAAGACGGTGGACCGCGTGAAAATCCCGAGATCGGATTTACCAGCCACCCAAACCCGGTGCAGGGTAACAAGCAGCGCACGCGGTCAGAAACTTTCGCAGATCACTATAGTCAGGCGCGGCAGTTCTGGATCAGTCAAACCAAAACTGAGCAGAACCATATCGCAGCCGCTTACACGTTTGAGCTCTCGAAATGTGAACATGAGCGCATTCGTCTGCGGATGTTATCACACCTGATGAATGTGCATGATGATCTGGCGGGTGCTGTCGCCAAGGGACTGGGGGTCGAAGACATGCCTGACGCGGCGACACCAGCACGAGAGCCGGTCACTGATTTGCCTGCGTCAGATGCGTTGAGCATCCTCAAGAACGGGCCCGACAGCTTTGCTGGCCGCAAACTGGCGCTTTTCCTGTCAGATGGCGCGGACGCAGATTTGGTTCAAAGTATCGAGAGCGCGTTCACCGATGCAGGTGCCACAGTTGCCATTGTCGCGCCACATATAGCAGGGGTCGAATTGTCGAATGGGGACATCAAGCCAGCGGACGAAAAAATCGATGGTGGGCCGTCGGTGCTGTTCGATGCAGTAGCGCTGGTGTTTTCAGAAGACGTTGGAGAGGAACTGGCCATCAACAAACCAGCACAGGATTTCGTGAGCGATGCTTACGCGCATGCGAAATTTATCGCCTGGACTGAAGCAGCACAGCCACTCTTCGAGGCTGTCGGAATTGCAGGCAAAATCGACAACGGTATGCCAGAGATTTCTACAGAGGGTGCAGATGCTTTCCTGCATATGTGCTCAGCGCTCAGATTCTGGGCGCGGTTGAAATCCTAGATGCTAGACTGCGGCTGTGCGGTGGAGTGCCTTCACCCCTCCGCTTGGCACCTTTTTCTTGAATGGGACCCACTGCCCTGTCCGCGGAGCCAACATATTCATCATCCATCGGGTCGATCATCTGCGCCCCGGTTTTCCATAAAGCGGCTAGCGGCAAGCAGGGATGCCGCAAGGACCGCGCATGTGATCGAGAACAATCCAAACCCAGCTCCCGCGGCGAGTCCAAGCGCACCCGCAACCCAGAGACTCGCGGCCGTGGCCATGCCTCCCACACGCTCGTCGCCCTGGATGATCGCGCCGGCGCCAAGAAAACCCAATCCTCCGATCAGTCCCTGAATAACGCGCGTCGGGTCTGCCGCGAGCTCTATGTCGCCCATGCGCAATGACATCTCGACCGCGGCTATCGTGAAGATTGCTGAGCCGAGGGAAACCATCATATAGGTCCGAATACCCACGCGGCGCCGTCGCACCTCACGGTCTAATCCCAGAATGGCGCCCGATGCGAGCGCAAATAACAACTTCAGCAGCCAATCCGGTTGAGTGAGCCCGACATCGATCCATTCAGGCATCTGCGACACATCCTACCCAGTTTTTGAGGCTATGATTCAGATTTAACTGAGAATTCGACTTCGGTTGCGCCATATCCTAGAAACCCTTCCGTTTTTCTACCTTTTCCAGAAGCGACTGCCCCGGTCTCGTTGCCCATGTTCTCAAAACAGTACGTCTGGCCAAACCTCTAAAAAACGAACGCTGCGGTTCGATCATTGGGTTTGGCTGCATCAAGAGTACTGCTGAAGCTGCAGTTTGTAAGTCTCTAAGAACGGGAAAGGTTGTTTTGGTTTAGTGTTTCGAGCGATCGTCGCATCGCGCCACTGGCCAAGTGTCACAAGACACGACATGGTTTCTTCAGGCATGAGCGCCGCCCTACGGTCGGACGCTTTCACTGCATGCAAAGGAGACAGCATGAAACGCTTTGCAACCCTATTGCTCGCTGCCGGTATGGCAGCTGGTCCCGCACTGGCGGAAAGCCACATGGACACCGAAAACCTTATCCGAACCCGTGATATCACCGGCGGAGATATCTACACACTCAACGGTCCCATGGACGAAGATACCTGGGGCAACTGGGAGGCCGACGGCGTCGGTCCAGACTGGAACGATATTGGCGAAATCGAGGACATCATTCTTGACCGCAACGGGCAAATAATCGGCATCGTGGCCGAGATCGGCGGATTTCTCGATATTGGGGACAAGCATGTCCTGATCCCGGTCGAAGATATCCGCCTGACCCCGGTCGATGACAAAACCTATGTCATCGTCACGCGTAAAACCGAGGAACAACTCGGAGAGATGGAGTCGGTTGATGAAGGTTGGTGGAACTGATCTTTCGCCGTAATCTCTCGACACCGTCAAGGGGCGCGCAGAAGTCCCTTGGTTTGATACTCGAGGGTCAGAACCCGCGGGTTAGATAACTCAAAAGCTAGAAGGGGCTCGCTGACATGAACGACGAAACTACCGCGCCAAAGGTAGAGGACGAACCGCGCCTCATGCTCGCCTTAGGTTGGTCGGCAATCGCTGGCTGCATCATCTTTGCGCTGGCCATTTTGGTGGCGGATTTTGTCGTCCCGGATCACGATTGGATTGCGGATACGATCAGCGACCTGGGCGCGGGTCGTTATGAATTTATTGTTGATATCGGCATCTATGCTTTTTCCGGCGCACTGATTTCTATCGCGTTGCTGTCCGCACATGTACATATGGGGGGTTGGGGGTGGAGCCTAGGGATTGTCGGATTTGCACTGATGGGGCTTATCGTTTTCCTTATTGGAGCGAGAAATGAATATGGCGACAATGACAGCGAAGGTGTCGTGATCCACATCTACCTCGTATATGGGCTGGGCCTCATCATGGCGCTCATTCCCTGGTTCATGTCGGACGGCGCTCGGCGTGCGGGTAAGCACTACGGAACCATCTTGATTTGCATCTCAGTTGTGTGGACACTCTCCGCCCCTGTCTTCTTTTTCCTACCGGATTGGATTGACGGGATTTATGAACGCTACCTTGGGCTGATAGCATTCGCGTTTGTGTTCACTCTTGCCAGACTTTTCATCAAACGTGGGCGACAACTGATGTCCCCTGACGGCTGAGTTTTCGCATCCGTTGTCCGAAAAATTCGATCTCAGTTGATCCAGACCATTTGAATAACGCTTGAACACAGCTTGCCATCCTTTGCACTGATGGGTTGTTCCTGTTATGTTCCAACTCCCCTTTCTGTTCTGTGATTCCCATGCATACGCGTCCCGCAAATCCGATCTCACGCCTTTATCTGGACTTCGACAGTTTTTTCGCGACAGCGGAGCAGCATTTCAATCCTGCACTTCGTGGGTTGCCTGTGGGCGTGGTTCCCTTGGACAGTCCCAATACGGGCTGCATTGCCATAAGCCGTGAGGCGAAATCGCTTGGCGTCAAATCCATGGCCAGCATAGCCGAGGCGCGCCGCATCGTGCCCGACATGATATTGGTCGTCGCGCGCCATGATGTCTATGTCCGCCTGCACAACCGCATCATTGATGTGATCAACACCGTCGTACCTGTTGCGCATGTAAGGTCCATAGACGAGGTCGTGTGCCATTTGCTTCCAAGCGAGGTGCGCGACTGCCGCGCTTTGGCGGACCAGATCAAAAAAGCGCTCGCGGCGGCGTTCAGTCCGGTGCTGACATGTTCAATCGGCATGGCCCCGACAGAGCTATTGGCGAAAATTGGTGCGGAGGCGCATAAACCAAACGGCTTTGTGCTGATTGATGTCGCGGACCTTCCGGGCCGTCTTGCGCATATCCCGCTAAACGATCTACCCGGCATTTCAGTGGGTATGGAGGCGCGGCTGCACGCGGCTGGTATCGACGATTTTACGTCGCTATGGGCCATCGCACCGAAACAGGCACGCGCCATTTGGCGAAGCGTCGAGGGAGAGCGGTTCTGGAACGAACTGCACGGGCAACATGCAGAACGGTTGCCGACGCAAAAGCGTATGTTTGGGCATAGCCGGATGCTGCCCGCTGACTGGCGAAGCCCGGAGAAGGTCGCGATGTGCGCACGGCAATTGACGCTTGGGGCTGCGCGGCGTTTGCGGCGTGCTGATTTGCGCGCAACGAAAATGTCTCTTGGATTTAAGGGCGGAGGATACAGAAGTCGCACGCGCAGCCAGAAGGACAATTTGCGATGGACTTGGGAGGGATCTTTTCTGCCGGCGCGGGATGATCACACGTTTCTGACGACACTATCTGACGGTTTGGACAAGGCCCGGCGCGACGTGCGCTTTGCCCCAAGGTCTGTGAGCGTGATGTTGCATGGTCTTACAAGCGATGGTCAGATGACAGATGATCTGTTCCGCACCTCATCGGCGCCCGATCAAATCGTCACCGCGAAGTGGGAAGCTGTCAGCGATTTGATGGACAGCCTGCGCCAGCAGCATGGCCCGGAGGCTATAACCCTTGGTGTTCAGGATGCTGTTCCGGGTGGCTACCTCGGAGCCAAGATTGCTTTCGGACGCATTCCCGATCAATCTGATTTTGGTAACGACCCCGTTGAAGATGCGGATACGCATTTTTGTACGGTATGATCGGGCATCGCTGTTCGGGCGTCGATTACGTGATGACCAACCCGCTTGCTCACATTTTGAAACTCGAAAGGACAAAAGCGAAGGTTGCATGGACATAGATTGGTCGGATGACATCGCAGATCGCTTGCGTGCCTTAAATGCGGTGGAGTTGTCGCCCAAGAGCGGGGCGAAATATGTGCTCTGCTGGGTTCAGCAAACGCTGCGCGCGTGGGACAATCCGCTTATCGATGCAGCCATCGAACTTGGGAACACGTTGGGTTTGCCGGTTCTCGTCTATCATGGCGTACGCGAGGATTACCCTTATGCGTCCGACAGACTGCATCACTTCCTCATTCATGCCAGCCGGGATTTACAACAGAACTGTGTAAAACGCGGGCTGCGCTGTGTGAGCTATGTTGAGCGCGAAGGTCACCGTGAGAAAGGTCTGGTGTATCGGCTCGCAGAAAGTGCGGTGGCGGTTTTGACTGATGATCATCCGACGTTTGTTGCGCGCGCACAGGCCAACCGCTTTGCCGCGAAATGTGAACGGCCAATGTTCGCGGTTGATACAGCACGATTGGTCCCGACCCGGATGCTACCCGTTGGCCTGAACACGACGCCTGCGTTTCGCAAAGCCAGTGGTGCATTACGTTCAGAATATGAAGCGCACCGATGTAATTTTGCGGCTGAAGTGCCGTCCTATGACGGCAATTTGTGTTTTGCAGACCTGAGCCTTAGAGCAAAGACAGATGATGAGATTGCGGCGATCATCGCTGAATGCGATATCGATCACAGTCTGCCCCCTGCTTTGGACTTTACCCCGACCGCGAAAGCCGCGCTTTGCGCCTTGGACGACTTTGTCGCCAACCGTCTCAAAATCTACCCTTATCGGCGAAACAACCCGGCTGAAGAGGATGGCGTCTCTCGGCTGTCGCCCTACCTGCATTTTGGCGTGATCGGGCCGCGTACAATCACCGCAGCCGTAAGAGCAAGCGATGTACCCGCCAATGCCAAATGGAAATATCTGGATGAATTGCTGACGTGGCGTGAATATTTTCACTATCAAGCATATCAGCATGAGATCCCTGATAGCTTCGCGACACTCCCGGAAAAACCACGTCTGTCTCTTTTGGCACATGCCTATGACGAGAGGCCCGTTCTCTACACGCTTTGTGATCTTGTGCATGGACGCACCGATGATGAGACGTGGAACGCGGCTCAACGTCAGTGGCTGGAAACGGGATACATGCACAACAATCTACGTATGTATTGGGGCAAGCAAATCATCAAATGGACGCGTGACCCCGAGATCGCATGGAAAACAGCGTGCTACCTCAACGACCGGCTCGCGCTCGACGGGCGAGACCCCGCAACCTACGGCAATATGCGATGGGTGTTTGGTATGTCAAAACCAAGCTGGCAGGAGCAGCCCATCTATGGCTGGGTGCCGCCAAAATCCGACCGTGCCATCCGCAAACGGGACGGTGCTACCGATTGGCTAAAAGACTGGGCGACGAGGGACATCGTAAGTATTTACGTGCCAGATAATAAGCCGGAGGACGCATTGTGAGGCAACCTTCATGAGCGCCCAGCAAATTCAGAACAGAGATGCAATCCTAAGGCTAGCGGCGACGCGGGGCTCGGGAAAAACAATTTGCCCGTCAGAGATCGCGCGTGCCGTTGGCGGCGCTGATCCCAAGGTGTGGCGACCCCTGATGGCACCCAAGCGCGATGAAGCGATCTTACTTGCAAAGGCCGGAAGCATAAAAATCGAAAAGCCGGGGGAGGCCGTCGATCCAAATGATTTCGCCGGAGTGTACCGGATTGAAATTGTCGGAGGTCAAAACCATCTAAACCTCTCGATCATCAGATAAACCTCGCCACCAATCGGCATAGACGGTGTTTTTCGGGTGATACCGGTTCACATCCGGCGCGCCATCTTGCCACCATACCGGACCACGCTCACCCAATTGCACCTTGGCCGCATCGACCTTCAGCCTTGCAGCACTGCGCTCCTTATCAGTCGTCGCGTATTTCACTCCAAGGCGGGCCTGCATCAGCTCCTTCACTAAACGTCGGCGCTCTGAATCTGATAGGCTTGGATCTGTGCACCGCCACAATCGGTCTTTTGCAAGGAAATACCGTCCATCGGGCGTTTTCGGGTAAGGCTTCTTCACTGTAGAACCTCGGCTAAGTTCACCAAAACGAGAGGTGAAATCTCAGAAAGGCAGATCACTTGAGGGGTATGCTGCCAGGCTGGGTTGATTTCGAAAAAGACACCGCGATAATCAAGGATACCTAGGATGTCGGAGGTGACGTTCCAAGTCATGCTATGGATTTCGACAGGGGAGATCATTGTGTTTTCCAACTCTCAATATCCGAGCCGGATACGCACAGTTATTGCGGCGTTGTCTTGCTTGGTCTGGCCCTACACCAATCAATACTCTTGTTGTGACTAGGGTCAGGACCCATTGATTTCCGCCTAGCGGCGTGATTCATCTTTCGAAAACGAGCGGTGAAGATGTCTAATCATTTCTGGCTGACGGATGCGCAGATGGCGCGTCTTGAGCCCTTCTTCCCAAAGTCCCACGGCAAACCCCGCGTCGATGACAGGCGAGTTTTGAGCGGGATTATCTTCATCAACCGCAATGGCTTACGCTGGCGCGACGCTCCGTCGGTCTATGGCCCACATAAGACGCTCTATAACCGCTGGAAGCGCTGGAGCGATAAGGGCATCTTCGCCCGGATGATGGCCGGTCTGGCTGCCGAACAGTACGCCTCCGGCGAGGGCCGTCTTTTGGTGTGATGTGAGATTTTGTAGCGGTTGCAGTCATGAGCAGCAACAAACCCACCCCTCGCAAGCAAGCCGTTTCCAACGCCAAAACTGGGCGTC
>NZ_JASMWN010000031.1:0-32956 GCF_032595355.1 Sedimentitalea todarodis
CGGAGATCTTTAGCCTGAAGGAGCCCGTCAAGATCCCGCTGGTGCTGAGCCGCAACGAGATCAAGCGCATCCTGCTTATGGCTCCAAGCCTGAAGGCGCGGGTGATGCTGTCGCTGGCCTATGGGTGTGGGATGCGCGCGGGCGAAGTCGTTCGGCTGCGGGTCGGCGACATTGACGGAGAACAAGAGATCATCCGCATCGTGCAGTCCAAAGGCCGCAAGGACCGCAACGTCATGCTGCCCACCGATATTCTGGGCCTGTTCCCGAATGAACTACGGTGGAGCGAAAGGGTGCGGTGACGTTGCCATGGCGTACCATTGGGAGGCTGGAGTCCTGAGGAAACGCCAACGCAATGAACAGGCGAACCAGCGGCACTGATCGGACGGAAGAGTATATTGCGCTACGGCCATTAGGCGACTAGCATACCAGAAGTATCGGACTGCTGCGCGTGGTTGCCGTCAGCGCCGAGACGTTTGGCGTTGACGAAGCAAACAGGCAGCCAAACGCGGGGTGTTGAACGCCCCCCGTTCATGGAGCAATTGGACCAGCAAAGGTGCTGAATGCAGTTAATATCGGAGCTACCGAAACGCCGGACCACAACGGACCTGGTGTTTGATAGGCTATACAAGGACATCCTGTCATTGACCTTGCTGCCCGGCACCAAGCTTTCGGAGGCGGAAATCGCCAGGCGGTTCGGTGTTTCGCGCCAACCCGTGCGCGATGCGTTCAACAAGCTCAAGTCGCAGGATCTGCTGCTCATACGGCCGCAAAAGGCAACCGAAGTGCGCGGGTTTTCTATGGAACGCATCGCACACGTACGGTTCGTGCGACTTGCCGTCGAAATGGAGGTGGTTCGATGCGCCTGTGCAAACTGGCAGCCGGACCACTCTGAAATCCTTGCGGAAAACCTTGCTGACCAGAAAAAGGCATCGGAGCTGGCTCAACCGGATATCTTTCACAGGCTGGACTATGATTTTCACAAACGGATCTGCGAACTCGGAGGGCACCGGATGGCATTCGAGACCATACAGGACTGCAAGCAAAAAACCGACCGATTGTGTGTTCTCAGCCTTGGAAGGCAAAGCGAAATCGCGACGCTGTATCAGGATCATCGTGACCTGGCCCAAGCACTCGATGCGCGTGACGCGGACAAGGCAGCGGACGTTGTCCGCAGGCATCTGGGACGGCTCGACGACACGATCACCGAAATCCATTTGAAACACTCGGAGTATTTCGAATAGGCACAGGATTCGCTGGGGTCAAAGGCCCAGCGGCGCGCGCAAGCGCGTGTGGTCCTCTTGCAGAAGGGACGCTCCATCACGGCAGCTTGCAAATCTGCGGAGTCGTACGGAAACCTGGCGCAATCGGGACTCCCGCAGTTTGCGCAAGATCAAGGACGTTCGCAAACCTGGCGTGCCAGTAAGGAACCAAGGACTGCGAACAGGAGACAAGGTCATGCTCGAGATTTCCCCGCGAAAGGTGGCACAGGTGATCCTGATGTCACGCGAACTGCACCGTGCCGAAGGCGAACTGCGCGCCTTTATCGACCGGCTGAGCGAAGATGAGCAGGCCGAATTGGTTGCCATCATGTGGGTCGGGCGCGACAGTTTTGATGCGGATGATCTTGGTGATGCGATTGCGACCGCCAAGGCGGAGGCTTCGGTGCCCTGCGCCGACTATCTGCTCGGCACTCCCCACATGTCCGACCATCTTGAAAATGGTCTGGACGCCCTGGGAATTTCCGCGACCGAGGCCGAAGACGACCTGATGTAGGCCCCGGCCCGGCCCCTAGGCCAGATGGTCCACGATTTGCAGGTGTTGCGCCAGTTTGTCGATTTCGCCCATCCAGCGCTCGACCAGCCTGGGGTCGCTGGGCGCGGCGTGGACCCCGGCGGCGATTTCGTGATCGAGCACGGATTCCACGGCGAGCGAAACCGGGATAGACACCAGTCGCGCCATCGCCGTGCCGCGGGCATCACCCCACGCGTCCATCACGTATGTCTTGTGCCAGACCGGCACACCATCCCTTTCGGCATTCAGGCTGACGCAGAGCACGACCCTGTCGGGTTCACCATCCTCATAGGCATGTTCGGCCCAGAACTGGTCCGACATCTCTCCGAGCCGGGCGTCGCCTTCGACGCCTGACAGCGTTTCAACCTCGTCAAACACATGCTTCCATGCCTGGGCCCACCCGTTCAGGCGCAATGTGCCGCGCACAAATTCCTTGATCGGCCAGCCGTCCTCAAACCCGTACTGCGCCATGAAGGGGACACTGTCACGATTGGGATACACTTCGAAAGTCTCAGGCATCGGCAGAGGCGCGGCATAGCTGCTGATTGCATCCCAGGGGCGGTCGACCGTCAACTCGGAATAGGCCTGGATGGACCGGCTGGGCGAGCGCAACGCCTTGAGGACGCCCAGAGGTGACCAGCTGAACTTGTAGCGAAACGGATTCGCCTTCTTGGGCACGCCACCGCAGTAGGAAATGAAACTGATGTGGTTGGCCGTATCGAACGCAGGCGACGCCCGATACGCATCCATGAGCGCATGCGCCATCAGGTGGTCGATACCGGGGTCAAGCCCGACCTCGTTGACCAAGGCGACACCGGCCGCACGCGCAGAGGCATCAAGTGCACGCATTTGAGGAGCGATATACGAGGAACTGACGAAATGTGCCGCCTGTGCGATGGCCAATTCCGCCAGCGGCACGTGCCAGTCTCCGGGCAGCATGGATACGATCACGTCACCCTTGTCCAGTCGTGCTGCAAGCGCTTCGATTTCAAACGCCTCGATCCAGGTGGTCAGATCGCCAACGGCGTCGCGCGCTTTGCCGGTTGTCCGGTTCCAGACGGTGACATCATGGCCCGCTTCAAGCAGGCGGCGAAGACCGGGAATGGCCGAAAGGCCGGTGCCGCACCAGTGAATTGCCATCGTTCAGAGTCCCTTCATGTGTTCGTCAAATGTCGCCTTTGCACGGCCCCATACACCGCGCGACAGGTCGCCGAGTGTCAGCAGGGATGGCAGCAATTGTTCGCCGTAATCCACGGAACTCTCTACCGGCAACATCGAAGGTAAATTGTCGATGGCGGTGACGTCCAGCAGCGGCACATCCTGAACCCGCAGTGCCGGTTCGTCCCAGGTGGTCGTGCGGTCATAGACCTTGACCGGAGAAAACACGCTGTCCGGATCGCACGCGATGTCGCCGATCACCGTCAACCTGCGCGGCGCCGTCTTGGCGATGGCCGGAACAAAGACCGGTGTGTCCGGACGCGCAAGAATACAGTTCAGAAAGATGTCGTGGTCCAGAACCTCGGGGAATGGCCCGCCGTGAGCTGTCTCTTCCATGTCCCATTTGGTCACCGTCACGTCCATCGCGGCGCAAAGATCGGCGGCACCGGTGCCAACACGACCAAGTGCGCCGATCACCAAGGCGGTGGGCCGATGGGCTCCGATCGCGTTGAGTTCGGCGGATAGCTCGTCCAGCAACGCCTTTGACCCTGCATAGGTCGACACCGGGCCGATGATCTCGTCGCGTTGCTGTGCAGCCCAGCATTTCAGAGCGACCGCCGCCCCCGCGAAGCCGGCCCAATAACCAAACGCGGCCACACGCCGCCCGGTTTCGTCGACGAGATACTCCAGATCGTAGAGTGTACCGCCGCCAGCCTTGAACCGCTTGAGCAGCACTTGCCCGGCGGGTTGCCCCTTGTAGGCGTGGCCGAACAGGATGTGCCGATGGGTCAGCGGTGTGCCGTCTTCGGGCAGTTCCTTGAGACCAAAGATGATCGCGTCCAGAGGCGCATCTGGCCAACTGTTCTCGGCGGCAATCTCGCAACCGGCCTCGCGATAGGCCGCAATGGGAATGGCACGAAACGAGCTTTGCTCAACCGTGACGCGCAACCCCGCCTCGATCAACTGCGCCGCGCCTTCGGGGGTCAAGCCAACCCGCTCCTCGTTTGCCCGCTGTTCTGCCCGGACCCAGAGATGTGTCATCGTGGTGTTCCTTCAGATCATGCCCTTGGCGCGCGCCTTTTGCACCGAGGTTCTGGCGTTCATCGCATCCATGAACGCCGAAATTCTGGGAAAGGCAGACGTATCGACGCCGTCGCCGCCAAGCCAGTTGCAGATCACGAACAGATAGGGATCGGCAATGCTGAAAGCGTCGCCCAGAACATAGGGGCCTGCAAGGCCGTGGGCCTCGATATGGGCCGCGCTTTCGGCCATGGTTTCGGGGACTTTGGCGGCCATGTCGTCAAACGACTCCTGTCGCGTGGCCCAGCGGCTGCCGCGCATCCTGTGGGCGTGATTCACATGCATGGTGGAGGCGAGATAATACATGACCTCGCGCATCCGCGCCGCTTCGACAACACTCTGAGGAACCAGACCCGCCTCTGGAGCGGTGGCGGCGACATACTCCAACAGCGCACCGGTTTCAGTTAGGATGCCCTGCCCCGTCTCAAGCGCGGGCACGCGTCCCTTGGGGTTGATGCGGTGATAGGCGGGCCGGGTCTGTTCGCCAGAGCCGAAATCGACCTTGATAGCCTTGAACGGCAGATCTGCATCGAACAGCGCAATCGCGGTGGCAATCGAGATCGTGCCCGGCGCGTAATGGAGCGTCAGCATTCTGTGGGTCTCCTAGAAATGGGTCTGGGCGAATTGCCGCTCGGGGGTGTCCAGATGCGGCACGGCGTTGAACAACACCGGACTGAGGTGATCGCCGATGGGAAACAGGCGATGCATCGAGGTATTCATGATCGCAAGGGCGACCCGCGCCGTGGCCGACATGTTCAGACCCATGAACCGGCGCATCGCAATCGCGATCAGCCCGCCCGAGGTGACGACCAATGCCGGGCCACTGCCCGTGGCAATTTCATTCAACGCATCGTTCACCCGGGTCTCGAACGCGGAAAAACTCTCGGGAGCCCCCTCGAGTTCGTCATTCTGCCAGGCTTCAAACACCCTGGGTAAGTGCGTGATAAAGCCTTCACGCTCCTGTGGAATGGGGATTCCATGTTGCTCATCCAGCAGCTGTGCCAGGGTAAAATACTGGAGCTCGTTTAGCCGGTCATCCTGCACGGCATCACCCACGGCCATACTGTCCGCGGTATCGATCTGGCGTCTCAGCGTGCCACAAAAGACACGAGGATGATGGCTGCCCGTGGCCCGCAGATGATCGCCCAGCCATGCCGCCTGTTGATGCCCCAATTCGCTGAGCCGATCGTACTCGGTTTCATCCCGAGCGCTGGTATTGGCCTGACCGTGACGTATGAGGGTGATGTGGGACATTGCGACAGCTCCTGCTTGCTCCCGTCTTAGGGGAGAGCGGTCGCGGGTGCCAGTGGGCGGCGGTGAAATTCGCAAAGCGTCGGGAGGGAGATCTCAACATGCTGCCCTGCAACGGCGCAACCCGATGCTGCGCCTTGCGTCAAACACTTGGCTTATGGCGTTTGCACCACGCATATTCCGAAAACCCGGTAGAATTCGCATGGCTGCCGAAGACGATCGGTGGCCTGCCCCTCCCGCGCGAGATGCAGCGGCCTTTTGTTGCCGCGCACCCTGCCGGAACGCTCGCAACGACCACGCCCGAAAATCTCCCAGGGATGCACCCCGCCAATTCTGATTTTGCCGCTGGCCCGTCCGGTGGCGCGGGGACGACAAGACCACCTGGCCCAAGCCGACGATTGCCCTTCGAGCCACGCGCGACGCACCGTCTTCACCGGTGCCGCCTGCATAACCCTTAGCCCGACGGACAGGTCCGAGACACCATGCTCATTCCGCGCCGCGCGCGCTCGCGAAAATCGGTGATCTCGGAAGTCTCGGATGCCTCCCGGAGCGCCCTAGTAGATGTAACGGATCTGGTCGGTCCAGTAGCGTTCGACCCGCTTCAGCGAACTCGTGATGGCTTCGATCCCCTCGGCATCAATCACTCCCCGCCCTTCCAGCCCTTCAGCATGGCGCGCAAAAAGCGTGGCGACGATATCGCGCACTTCGCGCCCGCGCGGCGTCAGCTTCACCCGGACAGAGCGGCGATCTATCTCGCAACGCTGGTGGTGCATGTAGCCCATCTCGACCAACTTCTTGAGATTGTAGCTGACATTGCTACCCTGGTAGTAACCGCGGGTTTTCAACTCTCCCGCCGTGACCTCGTTCTCGCCGATATTGAAGAGCAACAGCGCCTGAACGGCGTTGATTTCCAGAACGCCAACGCGTTCAAACTCATCCTTGATCACGTCAAGCAACAGCCGGTGCAGCCGTTCCACCAACGCCAGCGATTCCAGATATCCGGTCATGAACCCTTTTTGGGTAACCGGGCCTACTTGCATTTCCATACTCATCCGTCTCTCCGACTCGATCTGCTCGGGTCAGAGACTGACGGGAAAACCCGAAGAATCGGTTAAACCGAATTTTCCTCAGTTCTGAAATGTTTGCGAGATTTCATCGAGCAACGCACCAAAGCGGGCGGGCGTCGGAACCTGCCCTGTTACCCACTGGTAGAGGTCCTGGTCATTCTCATCCAGAAGTGCATCGTAGAGATCAAGGTCGTCTGCGGTCATGCTTGCGAGATTGGCATCGGCAAAGGCACTCAGGATCAAATCCATTTCCTTGATCCCGCGCCGCATCGACCGCATCCTGAGCCGCCTGACCCGGGTATCGCGCGGCTCGGTCACGGACGATCCTGCACCAGTTGGCGCAGCTTCTTCTCTACTCTCGCGGCGTGCTCTGCATTGGTGCGCATCACGGCACGGATTTCCCTGAGTTCCGCCAGGACGCCGGCAAAATCCTCGCCGACGGTCAAATCATCAGGCGCTGCCGGGCCTTCGCCTTCGCCGGTCAGAAGCCATTTGATCGACACATTCAGCAATCCCGCGAGCATCGAAAGGCGGTTGGCGCGCGGCTCGGATATGTCATCTTCCCAGTGGGTCAGGGTCGTTTTCTTGATTCCCAACCGCCGGGCGAGTTCTGCCTGGGTCATGTTGGCAGCCTCGCGTGCACCTGCCACACGGTCGCCGAAAGTCGCGGCATCGGGTCCGTACCAGTCGGTGTCTTGATCGTTCATTTTCGCTCTCCTGTGGGTCGCGTTGAAACCTGCTTGATCGGCTGTCGGCGGCAACCTATGACAGTCGTGACGAACATACAAACCGAGGCTGATATGAGTTTCCTGTCTGCGACACTGTCGCGTGTCAAACCGTCTCCGACCATCGCCGTGAGCAACATGGCGCAAGAGTTGAAGGCGGCCGGACGAGATGTCATCGGCCTCGGCGCGGGAGAGCCGGATTTCGACACGCCGGACAACATCAGGGCCGCCGGCATCCGCGCCATTGAAGAGGGCAGGACGAAGTACACAGCCGTGGACGGAATTGCAGAGCTGAAACAGGCGATCTGTGCCAAGTTTCTGCGCGACAACGGACTGACCTATACGCCCGAACAGGTGAGCGTCGGAACCGGTGGCAAGCAGATCCTATACAACGCGCTGGTGGCGACCCTCAATCCCGGTGACGAAGTGGTGATCCCCGCCCCCTACTGGGTCAGCTATCCGGACATGGTTCTGTTGGCGGGCGGCACACCGGTGATTGCCGAAGCGTCGTTGCAGACCCGCTTCAAACTGACCCCGGATCAGCTTGAAGCCGCAATCACGCCAAAGACCAAGTGGTTCATATTCAATTCGCCGTCCAACCCCACCGGCGCAGGTTACTCCCGCGACGAGCTGGAGGCGCTGACGGATGTTCTGATGCGTCACCCGCATGTGTGGGTGATGACCGATGACATGTACGAACACCTTGCCTACGACGGGTTCGAATTCTGCACCCCTGCCGAGGTCGAACCCCGCCTCTACGAGCGCACCCTGACCTGCAACGGCGTCAGCAAGGCCTATGCGATGACCGGCTGGCGGATCGGATATGCGGCCGGCCCGGTTCCGTTGATTGCGGCGATGCGCAAGATCCAGAGCCAGAGCACCTCGAACCCCTGCTCGGTCAGCCAGTGGGCGGCGGTCGAAGCGCTGAACGGTCCGCAGGATTTCCTGGGGCCGAACAACGAGACATTCAAGCGCCGCCGCGATCTGGTGGTGTCCATGCTGTCGGAGATTGACGGTATCACCTGCCCGACACCGGAAGGCGCATTCTATGTCTATCCGTCTATCGCCGGGTTGATCGGCAAGACGACGCCAGCGGGCGTGGTGATCGAGGATGACGAGACCTTTGCCAAGGCGTTGCTGGAAGACGTCGGTGTCGCCGTGGTCTTTGGCGCGGCGTTTGGCCTGAGCCCGAATTTCCGGGTCAGCTACGCAACCGCTGACGAGGCGCTCAAAGAAGCCTGTCGCCGCATCCAGACATTTTGTGCTAGACTGGCCTGACACATAGCCCAAGCCCTTTGGATCGCCTCGTGCTGATAGGGTCGCGCGGCGCCAGGATTGCCGGTTCAATCCATTTCGGATTGCTCTCACGCGGCTTTGATCACAGAACGAGGCGGCCAGGGTCCAGCAAGCAAGGGCGGGCGATGTGACAGCGGCATGGCCCCTTTCAGGGCCATGCGGTTTCAAATTTGTACGGCTTGGCCTTCGGGCTCCTGGATAGACTATTGTTGTTACGGCGTATTGACCGGGACATTTGACCAGAAAAACGATTTGGGGAGACTTTTCCACATGACGACATATACAATTTCGGATGGTTTCGCGATCGTGCGCGACCCGGTCAGCGATGACGTCACAGCCGTCGCAAGCTCGACGTTTGAGCTGATCGTCCCGGATTCCGAAACATCCATGAGCTATACCGTGAACCCACTGCAACCCGGTGAAGACCCCGGCGACGAAACCGTGGAGATCGCGGTGGATTACTACAATTTTCTCATCAACGACACGCTGGTCGGCGATGGCAGGCCTGTCGACCCCGAGATGAGCATCTTCGAAGTCGAGTGGCAAGACGGCGCTGTGACCAGGACCTCGACGGTTCTGGTTGCCTATGTCGAGAATGATCCGATCCTGGGCGGTGGCACTCAGGAAACGGACTTTATCTTCGTGATCTCTGGCGCCCCGCTCCCTGCAATCAACTCGATATCGGATTGGGAAAACTTCGAATCAGGCATCACCGATATCAAGGTGCCTGACTCGGGGCCTTACAGACCGGGCATCGATATCCCGCTGAACAGCCTCGGGACAGACGTCTCGGAGAATGACAATATTACAGGCACCGCTGGCGATGATACCTTCAGTTCAGGTGCAGGAAGAGATTTCGTTGAAGGCCTGGGCGGCGACGACATTCTGAATGGTGGTGGTGGCAGAGATACGCTGCGCGGTGACAGCGGCAGCGACACGCTGCGCGGAAAGACCGGGAACGACAAACTGTTCGGCGGCAATCACGATGACAAGATATTTGCCGGTGCCGGTGATGACACCATGAGAGGCGGCAAGGGAAGTGACACGCTGAGGGGTGCTGATGGCGATGACACTGCCTATGGGGACGCCGGCAGGGACATCATTCGGGGCGAAGCTGGAAACGATCAACTGAATGGTGGCAAAGGCAATGATCGCATGTGGGGCGACGGCGGTCGCGATACGCTGGATGGCGGCTTAGGCAACGATGTCATGTACGGTGGGTTCGGGTCGGATACATTCGTGTTCTCGCCTGGCGATGACCGAATTCGTGATTTCCAGTCAAGAGACCAGATAGACCTGCGGGGTGTTGCCTCGATCACGGGTTTCAACGACCTCAGGAACAATCATACCGAAGACATCGGCGGCAATCTTGTGATTGATGATGGCGCCGGAAATACGCTGACGCTCGTTGGATTTTCCGAGGCGGACCTGAGAGCAAACGACTTCATCTTCTGAGCCAAGGGAAATCACGGCGCAGTGCTCACACGCGGGGACTGAGAGAACGCGAACGTTTCGCGTTTGACCTGGGCCATCTGGTATCACCCAGGGCGTTCCGCGTTGAACCTGAATCACCTGACACTGCCTGAAATCATAGATTTCAACGCTTTATTTGATACCAGATGATACGCGTTCAACGCGACGCGCTTCAGAGGCTGTAGATGTCCGAGAACTTGGTTTCCAGGTAGCCCAGCAACGGTGCCTCGGATGGCTCCATCCCGCTGGCCCGTTTGATGACCTCCCGAGGTGCATAGAGCCCGCCGTGACGTTGGAGATTTTCGCGCAGCCACCCCGTCGCGCCAGATGTATCGCCCTCTGCCAATTGCGCGTCCAGGTCCGGCACCGCGGCCCGCAGCGCCTGATTAAGACACCCTGCATAGACATTGCCCAGCGAATAGGTCGGGAAGTAGCCGAACAGACCAACCGACCAATGCACATCCTGCAAACACCCGTTGGACGGTCGATCGACCGCATAGCCGAAGTCCGCCGCGAAGCGGTCGTTCCAGGCCGCTTCAAGGTCAGGCACCTGCAAATCGCCCGACATCAGCGACCGCTCCAGATCGAACCGCAGCATGATGTGCAGATTGTATTGTACCTCATCCGCTTCGGTCCGAATGTAGCCGTTCTCGACGCTGTTCACCGCCGCATAAAACGCATCGGCGTCGGCAATGCCGATGTCTCCGAAGACCGCATTCATACGTCCAAACAACCAACCGGCGAACGCCCGCGAGCGGCCGATCTGGTTCTCGTAAATCCTGCTCTGGCTCTCATGTACACCCATGGACACGCCCTGTCCCAGCGGGGTCAGCGCATAGGCGGGGTCGATCCCCTGTTCATAGGCGGCGTGCCCGACTTCGTGGATCGTCGAATAGATACAGTTGAACGGGTCGGTCGGGCTGGTCCGGGTGGTGATGCGTACGTCCGATCCGCTGCCGGAACTGAAGGGATGAACAGCCTTGTCCACCCGTCCCCGGTTCAGGTCATATCCAAAGGTCTGCGCAAGGTCGCGGCTCAGCATCATTTGCGCCGCCTCATCAAAACGCCCGCTCACGCCTTCGGCCTTCGGCCTTTCAAGAACAGCGGCACGCAGGGCGACAAGGCGCGGGCGCATCGCGTCAAACATGGCCGCGATCTGCGCACCTGTTGTACCCGGTTCGTAGTCGTCGAGCATTGCGTCATAGAGATCGCCACCCTTCGCCAGCGCCGCGCCCTCTTCCCGCTTGAGGGCAACGACCTCGTCCAAGACCGGAAGAAAGGCAGCCACATCCTCTGCCGCCCGCGCGGCAGCCCACTTGCCCTGCGCCTCTGACGTGACCTGTGCAATCCGCTTGGCCAGATCCGCCGGAACCTTGTTTGCCCGCTCGAAAGCCCGACGAATTTCCCTGATCTGCGCGGCGTCCGCAGGGTCGTTCGCCGCTGCCGTTTCCAGCCACTCGCCCACCTGAGGGGCCGAGCGGCGCGCATGCAGGATCGACTCCATGGCGGCCATTTCCAAACCTCGTTGCCCCGCCGCGCCGCGCGGCATCATGGTCTCCTGATCCCAGCCCAGCCGGCCAGCGACCTGCGCCAAAGCAGAGGTTTCACGTTGGTACGCCATCAAAGCGTCAAATGCCGTCATAGGGGTTATCCTCTTACCGATGTCGCGATGGGATAGGCGCTCAGGAACCGGGCGCGCAGGATGAGCGTCCAGACCAGCACCGCCGCAAGCTGATGCAGAATGGCGATTTGCCACGGCGCGCCGTAGAGCACCGTCACGATCCCCACAACGACCTGCAACGACAGCGACGCGAACACCGCATTGAAGGCGAAACGCGTGGCCGAGTGCGCGCTGCGCCGTCCGCGCAACCAGACAACAATCGCAAATACGAACAGCAGGTATCCGGTGATCCGATGAATGAACTGAACCAATCCCGGATTCTCGAAAAAGTTGCGCCACATCGGCTTGATCTCAAAAGGATCCATTGGGATGAACTGGCCATCCATGAGCGGCCATTCCGGATAGTTGCGCCCCGCGTCGATGCCCGCGACCAGCGCCCCGATCAGAATTTGCAGAAAGGCGAAATGCAAGAGCCCGGTCGACAGTCCGAACAACCGCCCCTCTTTCGCGCGCCGTGCCTGCATCAATTCTCGCTCTTCCCGGCCAAGCAGAAAGACATACCAGCCAATCACGCCCAGAATGACAAAGGCCAGACCCAGATGAACCGCCAGCCGATAGCTGGCAACATCGGTCATGCCCTCGCCTTGCGTTACGCCGGACGAAACCATCCACCAGCCAATCGCCCCCTGCAAACCACCAAGGGCTCCGACCAGAAACAGACGCCCTGTCCAGCCTGCGGGTATCTTGCGCGCCACGAAAAATCCGACAAAGCCGATGGCCCAGACCAATCCGATCACGCGGCCAAGCTGTCGGTGTCCCCATTCCCACCAATAGATCGATTTGAAATCGGCGAGTTCCATCCACTGGTTTTGCACGCGAAACTCGTCAATCTGCTTGTATCTGTCGAACTCTGCCTGCCAATCCGCTGCACTCATCGGGGGCAGCGCGCCGGTCACCGGACGCCATTCCGTAATCGACAGACCGCTGTCAGTCAGCCGCGTCAACCCACCGACCGCGATCATCACGACGACCAGCCCGAACAACAGCATGAGCCACAGCCGTACGCCGCGTCGCGCGCCTCCACGCCCCTTGTCGATCAATCCGGGCTGCGCCACAGGTCGTGCCGTGCCCTGATCGGATACATCTTCGAAAATGCTACGTTTTTCGCTCATCTCCGCCTCACTCAAGATTTGCCCAGACCCTAGGTCGGTGCACCCTGCAGGTCCAGCGACATCACCGGTCTCGCTCTTTCCAACGCACCATCTGTCGCAAAATACCGTGCAGCATCTGCACATCGGCCTGGGTCAGCGGCAGGCGTGACCACAGGTTGCGCAGATTGACCTTCATGCTGTCGGCCTTGGTTGCCGGGAAAAAGAAGCCGGCCTCGTCCAGACGCGCTTCGTAATGCTGTGCCAGCTTCTCCACCTCTATCCCCTGCGCCCAACCGGATTTTCCGGGTGCGTCGATTTCGGACGCAACGGTCTCGGTCTGACGGCGCCATTCATATCCCACCAGCAGCACACATTGCGCAAGGTTGAGCGACGGAAAATCCGGATTGACCGGTACGGATATCAGCACGTTGGCTCGCGCGATATCCTCGTTCTCCAGCCCTGCCCGCTCGGGTCCGAACAGGACCGCCACCTTTTCACCACGGGCGGTCTTTTCAGCAGCCATCTGCATGGCGCGCTCCGGGCTGACCACCGGTTTGGTCAGGTCCCGCGACCGGGCCGTCGTTGCAAAGACAAAATGGCAATCACCGGTCGCGCCGACAACGTCCTCGCACAGCTGCGCCTCGTCCAGCAGCCGCCCTGCTCCACTCGCCAAGGCGACCGCCGCCGGATTCGGCCAGCCATCGCGCGGCGCAACGATCCGCATTCTGTCCAGTCCGAAATTCCACATCGCCCGAGCGGCGGCACCGATGTTCTCGCCCATCTGTGGACGTACAAGAACAAAAGAAGGCTGCGGTTTGGGGTTGGGCATGGGGCTCTCCGGAAATCCGGTCCCGCCATAATGCGCGTCCGGTCATAGGGCAAGACGTGGCCGCTCCTTCAATGTGAAAAGGCAGCCGTACCGGCCGGGCGAGGCAATGCCATCCCCGCTCCAGATGTCGTCTTGAAGCTGTTCTGCCAAGCATTCGATCGAGCCTTAACGATTTGAAGAGAGGTGCCATGATACCGATAGAAAAGACCCTCGGTCGATCAACGCTTGTCAGGCGCACCTTGGGCGGGATGGCTGTCACAAGCATCAAGGTGTCGCGCAAATGCGGGAAGGAGCATCAGGAATGTCAAATTCGTGCCCAAATTGGGCCAGCATTCTCCGACACTGTGAACCTGAACGCCTGCCATACGCAAAGCTGCGGATGGATCACTGAGTATGACAACCAACCAGAGAATAGGCATTTTGCCCTGAAATCGTGAGTATGACAGTGCTGAAGATCCTGACCCAGGCCCGCGAAGCGAAAGCGCATTTGGAACTCGCTGCCGATCTCCATGATCGCAAATTGCACGATATCCGCGAACGCCAAGGGCGCAAGAGGTTCCATCAATGGGCCTGCAATACCCGCGATATCGACCTAATAGGACGTTTTGCCAAGCTCGATACCGCAGAGACCCGCTTGGCGTCCGATGATCTGCCCGACGAGTTCCTTGGCTGTGCCGCGATGCAGGACTTCATCGGTTTCGTTGACCGTGAAGCCTCGGCGGACTGGACATCAGACTATGATACGTCAATCGCCGACGCCATCTACTCCGGATTTGTGGCGGCAGCGCTGACGTTTGCAAACGAAGAGAGCGCGACGGATGCCCCCTGATCCGCAGGTTGCAACCTCGCTGTCAAACGGCACCTGGAGCGCTTCGCGATCCACTTGGGCGATCCGGTAACACTGGGGGCGTTGAATTCCAGAGTTTCAGGCCGCTTTGGTGATGCAGATTTGGCGCGAAACGCAAAAGACCGCCAGACGCCGCGCGTGGCATCAACTGTTGTCACGGATTGATGGCTCATCGCCGCAAATCTCACTCTGATACTGACTATTCAGACGGTCTTTCAGAATTACCGCGGGCGCACGCGTAGCCAGATGCCATCCTTTGCCCGAACGGTCAGATGCGCAACCGGCACAGGGACCCGGTGTGCAACCGGTTCGACATGCACCTCCCGCAGCAGCGTCGACAACATCAAAGGTCCCTCGATCATTGCAAACCCTGCGCCGGGGCAGACCCGCGCACCCGCAGAGAATGGAAAATAGGCGCTGCGCTGACAGCTCCGACCGTTGTCGGTGTTCCAGCGATCGGGGTCAAATTCATCCGGTCGCTCCCACAGCCGCTCGTGGCGATGCAGGTGCCAGGGGCTCAGCACGAGTTGCGCTCCCTTGGGCACGTCACGGTTGCGAAACTGTTCCGGGCACTGCGCCTCACGCACCATCATCGGCACCGGCGGATAGAGCCGCAGTGCCTCGCGAAACACGTCCCGGCTCAGGCGCAGCTGGCCCATCTGCGAAAACATCCCCCTGCCCCATGCCTGCGCCTCTTCGGCCAACCGATCTTGCCGGTCCGGGAACAACGCGAGCAGATACAACGCCCATGCCAGCGCCGATGCGCTGGTTTCGTGCCCTGCGAGAAAGAAGATCGCGACCTGATCGACCATCTCTTCGGTGCTGAAACGCTCGCCGGTTTGCGGGTCGGCGGTGGTCATGATCTTGGTTGCAAGATCGTCGGGGGCTGTCCCTGCCTCGATCTGCGCCATCCGCGCACGGGTCAAATCGGTGATCAGGGCCCGAATCGCCTTGGCCGTCTGCCGGGTGCGACGGTTGAAAAACCGCGGCATCCAGCGGGGCATCGGAACAATGGCCGCCAGGTTCAGGATCGGCTGACTCCGCTGATAGTCGCGAAACAGACGATAGACCTGCGCCGCTGTCTCATCCTCGATGGGAATGGAGAACAAGCTGCGGAAAATGACGTCCGCAGCCAGGTGACTTGCCAGCGGCTCGATATCGACAGGCGCCGGGCCGCTTTGTCGCAACCGCACGGCGGCAGCCTCGGCGGCGGCCTGCATGGCCGGAAAGGTGTCACGCAACCGTCCGCCTTCAAATGCCGGGTCGATAATGCGCCGTTGCCGTTTCCATGTCTCCCCATTGCTCAGAAAGACCGAATTTCCCAGAAGCGGACGCAAGCCTTCGCTGACCCGGTTGGATTTTGGAAAATTCTCCGGTCTCTCCCGCAAGATGATTTGCAGCAGGTCGGGCTGATTTATCAGAAAAGACCGGAAAAACGGCGTGCGAAACTCGGCCATCCACGCACGGTAGAGTCGCGCGGGCTGGGCCGACAGGATATCCTTGCGAAACAGGCGGCCATAGCGCCAGAGCGAGACCCGATCCGGGCGCGACGGTGGTTTCGGTGGCCTCATGGTCTGGCCAGGTCGGTGTATTTTGACACCGCTTTGTCTATTCGCGAGGGCGATGCCTGCCGACCGCAATAGCGCTCGGCAAGCGTGAGTGGCCCTGCCGTGATGCGAAAATAGTCGTAGTCCCTCGGGTGATCAAATGCGCAGAGATACTGGAAATGCAGTCGGAAGAATCGCCAACGCAGCGCGTTCCACCGGTCAGGTGACAGGGTTTTCGAAAAGGCAGCGGACAGGACCAATGGCCATCGCTTTGCGGCAGGAGCGACTCCGCTGACGGCGACAGGATCGCAAAGCGCAAAGGCGCATCCATCACCCGGCGCCGTGACGTCGACCCATGTGATCTCCTGCCGCTGAGACAGGTCATGCAGATCGGCGCGCAGGCGATGCGCGTCTGGCAGAAAGGACTGCATCGGAACCACCTGACCCAGCGACAGAAAACCAAGGGCGGGCCCACCCTCTGGCAACCGTCCGGCGCACAGCAGGTCTGTGAGCAGCGAAACTCCGAGGTGCACGCCCGAGGAATGCGCGACGAGCAAGATTTCGTCCACATCACCCTGTACCGCCTCGGCCAGCAGGTCTGTGAATTCGGCTATCCGCGCCTCAAGCGGAGGGGGATAGGCCCCGTTCGCTTGCGCGGAATAGGCATAGTCGTGCATCAGGTAGTAGGCGTAGAACCGACCATCCCGCGCCCTGAACCAACGCAAAACGCCCCATGCAGCAACTGCACCCAGACCCAGGGCGGCAAGATCAAAAGCCCAGGACCCAAGATCAAACCAGGTGGAAATTTTTTGCACAGCATGACCAACGGCCCATCCTGTTGCACCAGCCAGAAGCAGTTGCAGCAGAAGAAAGGCGACGGGATAGAGCGCCGCGATCACCGGCCCCTTGCGCAGCTGCATCAGCCGCCAAAGCGCCCCGGTTGTGATATAGGTCCAGGCGGTGCGCAGGAGGTGGCCATAGGTGGCCAGGATTGACCCCGCCATGCTGTCGCGCACAAGATCGGACCAGACCAGCACATTGAACTGCGTCTTGACCGTCGCCCCGTCAATCGTGGCGTCGATGTGCCATCCGAACGGGCCGTCACCGGGCGCCGGTCTGAGCGCGATCTCATAGCCAGAAATCTCGGCCTGACGGGCACTTTCCTTGCGATACAACTCGCGATAACGGCGGGGATGGATTGGATCATAACCGGGTACATAGAACACCCGGCGGCGATAAACCCGCTGCTCTGGATCGCTGCTCATCTGTATCCTCTTGCCTCTGGCGTCACCTTAGCGGGTCGCGCACAGCAGCGTAAGAGGTCAGCCAAGCGTGGCCAACGCTGGAAAGCGTTCGAGCAGCCAGTAGGAGAAACTGGAAAATCCACCGGTCAGCATCAGCAGCCCGATGGTCCACAACAGCAAACCCATCACGCGCTCGATCTGTTCCATGTGGCGCTTCATCCACCCCATGAGGCCGCCCAGACGCGGCAAGAACGCAGCGACCAGCAGGAAGGGTATGCCGAGACCGGCGGCATAGACACCCAACAGCGTCGTGCCGCGCACCACCGAGGCTTCGGACGCTGCCAGCGACAGGATGGCCCCCAGTTGCGGGCCGATACAGGGGGTCCAGCCGAATGCAAAGGCGAGCCCCAGAATATAGGCGCCAAAGGCGCTGCCGCCCCGGTCGCCCGCATCGATGCGGGCTTCGCGATCCAGGAATCCGATCCGGTAGACCCCGACAAAGTGAGCCCCAAAAATCATGACAAGGATGCCCGCGATCGTGTTGAACCATCCCTGATATTGCAGGAACATCGTTCCGATCGCCGAGGCCGTGAACCCCAGGAGCAGGAACACTGTCGACAGGCCGAGCACAAAGAACAGCGCCGGCAACATCGCCTTGTTTCGTGCGTTTGAATCGCTGCCCAGGTCCTGAAGCGATACCCCGCTCATATAGGCCAGATACGGTGGTACGATCGGCAGGACGCAAGGCGACAGGAAACTGATGATCCCCGCGCTCAGTGCTACGATCATCGCAGGCAACAGGGCCGCATCAAAGATGTCTATTCCGAACATGACCTCGCCATAGGCTATCGGACGTACAAGGTCACGGGGGCAAAAGCGCGATCGCGGTCACAACCCTGTGGACAGGATGAAACATCAGCATTAATTGCCGCGTATGACCGAAATTTCCGACACCCTGGACGCCACCGGGCTTTTGTGCCCGCTGCCCGTCCTGAAGGCCCGCAAACGCCTGAAATCCCTGCCTGCGGGTGCTGTCCTGCAAATGCGTGCTGACGATCCTGCGGCCTTGATCGACGTGCCGCATTTCTGTGCCGAAGCCGGGCACGCTCTGCTTTCGCAAAGCGATGATGGGCCGCACCAGATCTATCTGATCCGCAAGGGCGGCTGATACCGCATTCCACCTCCGAAACGCAGCAGGGGCGCGCCAGCAGGCACGCCCCCTATGTCTTGATAATGGCTGGCTTAGCTGCCCAGTGACCACCAGCCTCGCCGCTTGGGTTTGGCCGGTTCGGCCTGTGTCGCCAACTCTTCCGGTTCGGGTTTCACGGCGACCGGCTCGGGCGCTTGCACGGGCGCAACCGGTTCTGGCGCTGGTGCCGGTTCGTCGACAACCGCCTCGGGCGTTGCTTCGGCCGCGACAGGCTCAGGTACAGGTGTCGGCTCTTCCGCCACCGGTTGAGGTGTCGCCACGAGACTCTCGGCAGCCGGCTCAGGTGCCGGGTCCTCGGCTTTGGTTGCGACCACCGCGACTGTCTCTGCTTCCGCGCCGCTTGTTGCCTTGGGTTTGCTCTTGCTTCGGCTTGACCGGGTCCGGGTCGGCTTGGCCTTGGGCTTGTCGTCTGCGGCCTCATCCGTCGTGCTTTCGGGTTCGGACACGGCAACCGCCGCGTCTTGCGGAGCATCCGCCGCCTCTACAGACGCCTTTGACTTGGACCGGGACGATCTGGACCGGCCCGACGATTTGCCACGGCTCGATTTTGGCGCGTCTTCCGCCTTGTCGTCACTGTCGCTTTCCGTATCGCCGACGCCCTCGGCATCCTGGGTTGCGGCCTGTTCTGGCGCATTCTCTTCAGAAGCCTCGGCCCCGGCGGTATCCGCCTGCACCTCGTCATCCGCACCATTGGCATAGCTACCCGACTTGCTACGCCGCCGACGCCGACGGCGCTTGCGCTTGGGCTTGGTTTCGGTCTCTTCGGCCTCGGCCGCCACCGGTTCCTCGATCTCTGCCTCCGCTTCGGCCTCGTCCGAATCCACCTGATCCATCAGCGAAGTATCAACCGACACCACCGGTGCAACGGCAACAGGCACCACTCGGCTTGCGGTCTTGAACTTCTCGATCGCGAAATCAGGGCTGACCAAATGCGGATCACCCTCGATCCGAACCGACAAGCCATAGCGCATTTCGATCTGCGCCACGTGCTCGCGCTTCTGGTTCATCAGGAAGTTCGCAATGTTGACAGGACATTTGACCAGAACTTCACGACTACGACGGCGAACGCCCTCTTCCTCGATTTGACGAAGGATGGACAGCGCCATGTTGTCGTCGGACCGGATCAGACCGGTCCCATGACAAATCGCGCAGGGCTGGGTTGTCGCTTCGATCATGCCGGGCCGCAGGCGCTGGCGACTCATCTCGAGCAGCCCGAAGCCGGAGATCCGGCCCACCTGAATACGCGCACGGTCGCTCTTGAGCTTGTCCTTGATTTTCTTCTCGACCGCTGCATTGTTCTTGCGCTCATCCATGTCGATGAAATCGATTACAATCAGACCGGCTAGGTCGCGCAGGCGCAACTGGCGCGCCACCTCTTCGGCGGCCTCCAGATTGGTCTTGGTCGCGGTATCCTCGATCGAGCCTTCCTTGGTGGCCCGGCCCGAGTTCACGTCGATCGCCACCAGCGCTTCGGTTACGCCGATCACGATGTACCCGCCCGATTTTAGTTGGACCGTCGGATTGAACATCGCGCCCAAATAGCTTTCCACCTGATGGCGCGCAAATAGCGGCATCTGTTCGGAGTACTGTTTCACGTTCTTGGCGTGGGACGGCATGATCATCTTCATGAAGTCCTTGGCGATCCGATAGCCGCGTTCGCCTTCGACAAAAACCTCGTCTATGTCGCGATTGTAAAGATCGCGGATCGAGCGTTTGATCAGGTCGCCCTCTTCATAGATCTTGGCCGGCGCGATCGATTTCAGCGTCAACTCGCGAATTTGCTCCCACAGGCGCTTGAGGTAATCATAGTCGCGCTTGATCTCGGTCTTGGTGCGCTTGGCCCCGGCGGTGCGCACAATCAGCCCTGCGCCTTTCGGAACTTCGATTTCGGAGGCGATTTCCTTGAGTTTCTTGCGGTCGGCAGCGTTGGTGATCTTGCGGCTGATGCCACCACCACGCGCGGTGTTTGGCATCAAGACACAGTAGCGCCCCGCAAGGCTGAGGTATGTGGTCAGCGCCGCGCCCTTGTTGCCACGCTCTTCCTTGACGACCTGCACCAGAAGGATCTGGCGCACCTTGATCACTTCCTGGATCTTGTACCGGCGGGGGCGCGGTTTGCGTGGTGGCCGGATGTCTTCGACATCATCGTCATCCGCAACGGATTCGATGCTGTCATCTTTCGCCGCGGGGTCGTTGCCTTTGCTGGTCAGCTCGTCATCGTCGCTGTCTGTGTCATCAGCCTCGAGTTCCTCGACGACGTCATCATCGTCAGAGGTATCATCGTCAGAGGCATCCGGCTCCGGTTCTTCAACCGGAGTTTCGGCCACCAGCTCCATCGGAGAGGTGCCTTCGGGTGTCTCGACATCTGCCGCCTCGGGCGCGTCGTCCTCCGTCAGATCAATGGTTTCCATACCGTTGATCTCGGACTCGACCTCTTTGGAAGTCTTCGCGTCCTCGGACACGGTCTCTGCTGCCTTGGTGCGCGACCGCGACCGCGACGACCGGCGGGACCGGGTCGGTTTGCTTTCTTCCTCTTCATCGCGCGCCTTCATTGCCTCGGCATAGGCGCGCTCTTCCTCCATCAACGCCTCGCGGTCGGCGACGGGGATCTGGTAA
Organism: Sedimentitalea todarodis; assembly: GCF_032595355.1. Classification (NCBI taxonomy): domain Bacteria; kingdom Pseudomonadati; phylum Pseudomonadota; class Alphaproteobacteria; order Rhodobacterales; family Paracoccaceae; genus Sedimentitalea; species Sedimentitalea todarodis. The sequence continues at coordinate 20,907 of NZ_JASMWN010000031.1, forward strand.
TAATCGGGATGTATCTCCGAAAACGCCAGGAAACCATGCCGGTTTCCGCCGTAATCAACGAAGGCCGCCTGAAGCGACGGTTCTACCCGTGTTACCTTTGCGAGATATATGTTGCCAGCGAGCTGGCGTTTGTTCTCGGATTCAAAGTCGAACTCCTCGACCTTGTTTCCGTCGACCACCACAACGCGGGTTTCTTCCGCGTGGGTGGCATCGATAAGCATTTTCTTTGCCATGTTTCCTTGATGCACAATCGCATTGGCGCCCGTCCTGGCGGGCGGGCACGCATGGGAGAGTGTCTTGTCAGGGCGATTTCAGACGCGGCGCGGCAAGGTATGGGCCTCAGCCCCCCTGCCTCATGTCTCAATGTTCGCGCGCGCGTCATCGCGGTTCTTCTCCGACAGACCCGGATTGCATCCTCGGCCTGCCCATTTTATCCCCGTTGCCCGGGTTTCGGGTACAGGAAGGTATCTGCCCCGTGTGGGGCACAAGCGGTCTGTCCAGTCAATCGGTTCGGTATCGCCAACGCCTGAAACAGAAAAACTTTAAAGCGGACGCGATCACGCGGTAACGCGCAGCGTCCGTCCGCCCAACATAATGGCAGTCAGCCGACAATTACAATGGGATATTCGCGCAGTGGTGGTGAATTCCGTCCGCCGCGTGCCGTTATCCCGCACCCAAGGAGACCGTCAAAGATAATCGGAACGCTGCAACCCGTATTTGGCCATCTTCTCGTTCAGCGTCCGCCGCGGCAGGCACAGTTCATCCATCACCGATGCAATCGATCCCTTGTGCCGACGCATGGTGTTGTCAATCAGCATCCGTTCGAACGCTTCGACGTATTCCTTGAGTGGTTTGCCCTCGGTGGTCATCACCGGCTGCATTTCCTCGTGATCGGACATCAGGAGCGACGCAATGGTGCCGCTGCCACGCCGCGATTGCAGCACCGCGCGCTCGGCAATGTTGATCAGCTGACGTACATTTCCCGGCCAGGGGGCCTGCAACAATTGTGCCGCTTCCTGCGCGGTGACCTTGGGGGCCTCACAGCCATATTCCTCGGCAAACTGCTCGGAAAGGCGGGTAAACAACGACAGGATATCCTCGCCGCGCTGCCGCAACGGCGGCACGGTGATCCGCAGGGCGGCAAGGCGATAAAACAGATCCGGGCGCAAGGAGTCTTCGCAGGTCCGGCCTACTTCCTGAAGGTTGCTGATACAGATCAGACGCGTTTCCGCAGGGGTGCCCTGCTCGTTGATGACACTCAGCAGTCGCGCCTGCAGGCTCTCGCTCAACGCTTCGATGTCTTCCAGAACCAGCGTACCACCGCGCGCTTCCTCCATCGCCGGGAGTTGCTCGTCCTCGGGCAGCATCGGACCAAAAAGCCGCTTGGCCAGCGCGTCTTCCTCGAGCGCCGCACAATTGACCAGGACAAATTTCTTGCCCGCCCGGCTGCCGACCGCATGCAGCGCATGGGCGACCAAAGTCTTGCCAGTGCCGGTCTCTCCGTCGATCAGCACATGACCATCGGCCTGCCCCAGATCGAGCACGTCCTCTTTCAGGCGCTCCATCACCGGGCTGCCCCCGATGAGCTTGTTCATCAGCTGCGTGCCATCGCTGAGTTCACGGCGCAGGGCACGGTTGTCCAGCGTCAGCCGCCGCGCACCCGCCGCGCGCTTGGCAAGTTGCGACATGCGGTCCGGGTTGAACGGTTTCTCCAGGAAATCGAATGCCCCGACCCGCATCGCCTCGACCGCCATCGGCACATCCCCGTGGCCGGTGATCATGATCACCGGCAGGGCGCTGTCACTGCCCATCAGTTTCTTCAGGAACTGCATTCCGTCCATGCCCGGCATCTTGATGTCGGAAATCACGATCCCCGGATATTCCGGCCCCAGGATCTTGAGGGCTTCCTCTGCGCTGGCAAAGGTCTCGGTATCGTAGCCGGACAATGCCAACCACTGGCTGATCGACTGGCGCATGTCCTGTTCGTCATCCACGATCGCAATCTTCATCGCCTGTGCCATCATTCGTCCCTTGTCATTCCGCCGCCTCGACATCGTCCTCGAGGATCGGCAACTGCATCTCGAATACCGCACCGCGTTCTCGTGCGTTCCGTGCGATCAATCTTCCGCCGAGGTCGTTCACGATCCCCGACGAAATGGCAAGCCCCAAGCCGACCCCATCGCCGGGCTGCTTGGTAGTGTAGAACGGCTCAAACAACGACTCCAGTTCTTCGATACCGGTTCCGTTGTCCCGCACGGTCAGCGTCGCCGTCTCGCCTGCCGCCAGAATGATCTCCACTTCCGGCTCGGATACCGATTTGGTGGCGTCCAGCGCATTGCGCAAGAGGTTCACCATCACTTGCTCGATCCGCATCCGGTCCCCCATCACCCAGACATCCTTGTCTGGCAGGATGCGGGTGATCTGCACCTGGCGATGACGCAGCTGCGGTTCCATCATCGACAAGGACGAGGCCAGCGCATCGCCCATGTTTACCGGGGCCAACGTATCGCCGCCTTTGCGGGCATAGGATTTGAGCTGGCGTGTGATCGCGCCCATGCGCTCGATCAGATCGTCAATACGCCCGAAGGACGAGACCGCTTCTTCGGGGCGGTTCCGGCGCAGCAACAGCCGTGCGCCGGCGAGATAGGTTTTCATCGCCGCCAACGGCTGATTCAGCTCGTGGCTCACGGCTGCCGACATTTCGCCCAGGGCGGCCAGCTTGCTTGACTGGGCCAGCGATTGTTCGGTCACGGCCAAGGTCTTCTGCACCCGTTTGCGTTCGGCGATTTCCCGCTGCAACCTCGCGTTCAGTGCGCGAAGCTCTGCCGACTCGCGCTGGAACAATGCCATGCGCAAGGCCGTGCGACGGCTGAGCGCATAGAAGACCAGCGCCAACAGTATCGCGAATCCCATGATTTCGAGCGCCAGGATGCCGTTCACCCGTTCACGGATCGACGCATATGTGGTGAACGAGGTCATCCGCCAGCCATAGACCGGCATCCTCAATTCCATTCGCATGACCGCTTCGCCCGCCAGGTAGGCCTCGGCCGGCACAGCCGCCCAGTCCGACGTCGCGCGGATCGCCCGCTCGATCGCGCTGTGCGGGGTCTCCCGCTGCAGCGCCTCGTCCTCCGTCAGCCCGCGCCATCGTGTCTCGGTCGACAGGATGATGGTACCGGTGCTGTCGGCGACCATCACCGCATCCGATATGCCACCCCAGGCGCGTTCGAATTTCTGCAGATCGACCTCGACCACGATAACGCCGAGTACATTGGCACCACTTTCGACCCGGCGCGCGTAAAAGAACTTGTAGCTTCCAGTCTCAAGCTCTTTTACGGAAAAGATCGTCGCATTGGACCGGATCGCATCGACAAAGTACGACTCGCTGCCCCTTTGTGCACCCAACTGGTTGCGGTCTGTCGTGGCAACGATGCGCCCATCCAGATCAAGCAGCAACAGCGACGCCGCATCCATATCGTCAAGATGGGATATCAACCGCTGTGTAGATTGGCTGTAGTCATTTGAATTCAATGCCCCGATCAGGATCGAGTCGCGCGCCAGGACTTGCGGCATGTTGCGGTTGCCGCGCAATTCGCTGACGAGGTTGCCACTATAAAGCGCGAGCCGCAATTCGGCCCGGTTGCGCGTGCTTTCGGTAAAGCGGTCGGTCATCAGGCGGTTGGTCACCCAGATCGTCGCTGCGGCGATCACCAAAAGCAGCACAAGGGCAAGGCGCACCAGCCACCCAATGTTATCGGAGCGCGGCCAGCCTGAAATCAGTTGCCGTTTCTGGACTGGAGCTTTCATTGTGACAGGCTACGCCTGTCATGCCTGTGGCTCAAGTCATACCGACGTCATTGCGCCGGTTAGCCCGCGAAACATCGCCAGCCCATCGGTGCCGCCATGCCCTGCATCTGCGGCCCGCTCGGGATGCGGCATCATGCCCAGCACCCGGCGGTTCGCGGAAAGGATGCCCGCAATGTCATCAATGGACCCATTTGGATTGTCGCCATAGGTAAAGGCGATCCGGTCGCCATCGCGCAGCATCGCGCGCGTCGCCTCGTCAGCAAAATAGTTGCCGTCATGATGCGCGATCGGGATACCGATCACCTCACCGGCGTTATATGCCTCGGTAAAGGCGCTGTTGCTGGTTTCCACTTTAAGATCAACCGTTTTGCAGATGTACTTCAACCCCGCATTGCGCAACAGGGCACCAGGCAAGATACCGGTTTCGGTCAGGACCTGAAAGCCATTGCAAACGCCGATCACATAGCCACCACGATCCGCATGCGTCTTGACTTCGCGGCAAATCGGAGATTGCGCGGCGATGGCTCCGCACCGCAGATAGTCGCCATAGGAAAACCCGCCGGGAACGCCGACAATGTCGATGCCCTCGGGCAGCGACGTGTCCTTGTGCCAGACCATCGTCACATCCGCGCCCGCATTGCGAAAGGCCACGGCCAGGTCTCGATCGCAATTCGAGCCGGGAAAAACGACAACCGCGGCGCGCATCAGGACATCTCTACCGTGTAGGATTCGATGACCGTGTTCGCGAGCAGCTTTTCGCACATGGCCGTCACGTCGGCTTCGCTTGTCCCGTCCTCCAGGTCAAGCTCGATCACCTTGCCCTGCCGCACGCCTGCGACCCCGTCAAACCCCATGGCACCCAAGGCGTGGCGCACGGCCTCGCCCTGCGGGTCCAGTACTCCGTTTTTCAGCATCACATGCACGCGTGCCTTCATGATGTCATCCTTTGTACCTTGTGGGCGGAGGTGATCCGCGCTTGTGTCTCAGTTGATCAGCGTCGGCTTGGTGATCGGGCCGGAATTCTTTGGCATCACGCCCAAACGCCGCGCCACTTCGGAATAGGCATCCGTCAGGCTGCCCAGATCGCGGCGGAACACATCCTTGTCGAGCTTTTGACCGGTTTCGATATCCCACAAACGGCAGCTGTCGGGGCTGATTTCGTCCGCGATGATCAGACGCTGGAAATCGCCGTCATAGACCCGGCCGATCTCGATCTTGAAATCCACCAGCCGGATACCGACCGCCAGCATGACGCCGGAGAGGAAATCATTCACCCGCAGCGCCAGGCTCAGGATATCGTCCATGTCCTGCTGGCTGGCCCAGCCGAAGGCGGCGATATGTTCCTCGGTGACGAGCGGATCACCCAGATCGTCATCCTTGTAGCAATATTCGACAATCGGACGCGGCAACTGGGTGCCTTCCTCGATGCCCAGGCGGGTCGACATCGAACCAGCCGAAAAATTGCGCACGATGATTTCAAGCGGCACGATTTCGCAGTTGCGGACCAACTGTTCACGCATGTTCAGACGCCGGATAAAGTGAGTCGGGACTCCGATGGTGTTCAACCCGGTCATGAAGAACTCGCTGAGACGGTTGTTCAGAACCCCCTTGCCTTCGATGACGTCCTTCTTCTGGGCATTGAACGCTGTGGCATCGTCCTTGAAATACTGAACGATGGTACCGGGTTCGGGGCCTTCATACAGAATCTTGGCCTTGCCCTCGTAGATTTTCTTGCGACGCGCCATAAGCAGCCTTTCGGGGTTGTCCGGCCCGGACTCAATATCGGACCCTTGAGCGCCGCTATAGTGCAAGGGCCGCAGTGTCGCAAGCGGCGCACCGCCCCTTGCACCTCAGCGCTTGCAGCGGCATATCAATGTGGAAAGCTGAAACCGGAGGGGTCCGCCCATGTCTACATTCGATGAGCGCGAAAGCGCGTTTGAAAACAAGTTCGCCCATGACGAGGAAATGCAGTTCAAGGCAGAGGCACGCCGAAACAAGCTGACCGGTCTTTGGGCCGCAGAGCTTCTGGGCAAGTCCGGTGCTGATGCTGATGCCTATGCCAAGACCGTGGTGATCGCCGACTTTGAAGAAGCCGGCCACGAAGATGTCGTGCGCAAGCTGGTTGCCGATCTTGGCAGCAAAGCCGATGCCGATACCATCCGGGCCAAGATGGATGAAATGATGCTGGTCGCCAAAGGCCAGATCATGAAAGAGATCAAGTAAGGCACTTAGCTGACCGGCTCTTGTACTCGGGGCCGTCACAAAACGCGGTCAACGCGGTGATGAACGGCGCAAGACCGTGGCCGAGTGCGCGGGAGATGCCCTGCACGCTTGAGTTCTATTGCGTCGGGCCAGAATTGTTCTGGCCCGACCCGGATGGCTCTTCAACTCATAATCTAAATGAGAATTTCCGGTTTGCCTGAAATGCCCCTTTCGTGCGACAGGCAGGCAACGCCCTACCTGCGCCCGCCGGAACGTGACCTAAGAAACAGGATAGCTCCCCCAATGACCAATTCCCTGCAATCCATGCTCAACAGCCACGACGTCCTTCTTGCCGATGGTGCGACCGGCACCAACCTGTTCAACATGGGACTGATGTCGGGAGAAGCACCGGAACTGTGGAATGTAGACGAGCCCAGGAAGATCATCGCGCTCTACAAGGGGGCAGTCGATGCGGGCAGCGACTTGTTTCTGACCAACACATTTGGAGGCACCTCGGCCCGGCTCAAGCTGCACAACGCCCAGAACCGGGTGCGCGAACTGTCTCGCGTCGGTGCCGAGCTTGGGCGCGAAGTGGCCGACACTGCGGGCCGCCCCGTGATCGTTGCGGGATCGGTCGGCCCCACAGGTGAAATCATGGAGCCTGTCGGCACGCTGTCACACGCACTTGCAGTCGAGATGTTCCATGAACAGGCCGATGGTTTGAAAGAAGGTGGCGCTGACGTCCTGTGGCTCGAGACCATTTCCGCCCCCGAAGAATACCGCGCCGCCGCCGAAGCCTTTGCACTGGCCGGCATGCCCTGGTGCGGCACGATGAGCTTTGACACCGCTGGTCGCACCATGATGGGTATGACCTCTGCGGACATGGTGGCTATGGTCGATGGCCTTGAAAACGCACCGCTGGGGTTTGGCGCAAACTGCGGCACCGGCGCATCCGATCTGCTGCGCACCGTGCTTGGCTTTGCCTCGCAAGGAACCGAACGTCCGGTGATTGCAAAGGGCAATGCCGGCATTCCCAAATACGTGGACGGGCACATCCACTATGACGGTACGCCCGAATTGATGGGCGATTATGCCGTGATGGCGCGCGATTGCGGCGCAAAGATCATCGGCGGCTGCTGTGGCACCATGCCCGATCACCTGCGCCACATGCGCGACGCGCTTGATACCCGCCCGCGTGGCGACGCGCCGACGCTTGATCAGATCACGGCCGCACTGGGGGCATTCTCCTCGGCCGGAGATGGGACCGGTGATGACACGCCCAAACCTCGCGTTCGTCGCGGCCGCCGCCGCGCTTAAGAATTTGGTGGGCCGCCGCCCCACATGCTGTTGTCTGTCGTCATCACTCTCTCCACGCCGTTTGCCATCCTGTCTCAGAACAGCGACAATTGATCGCCTGCCTGCCTGGGTATCCGAAACAGATCGCACCGCAAGGGGGCCGTTTGCCTATCCAGACCCAATCGCCGTGCCGCGGCAGCGAACCGCTGCGCCACCATCTGCGCATAAGTGCCTTCGCCCCGCATCCGCCGACCCCATCGGGCTTCATAGGACTTGCCGCCGTGCATTTCGCGCAGCCGGGCCATGATCTTCTCGGCGCGTCCCGGCTCGTAAGCGGCCAGCCAGTCCTGCCAGAGCCCCGACACTTCCATCGGCAAGCGCAGCATGATCCAGCTCGCCGCGTCGGCGCCCGCATCCCGGCCCGCCTCGAGCAGCGACTCGACTTCGTGGTCGGTCAGTCCCGGCACGATCGGCGAAGTCATGACCCGTACCGGGATGCCGGCCCCTGTCAGCCGTGCAATGGTCTGCAACCTGCGGCCTGGCGCCGGCGCACGCGGCTCCATCCGTCGGCTCAGCCCGGCATCCAGCGTGGTCAGCGATATGCCGACACGCGCCAGTCCTTGCGCCGCCATCGGGGCCAGAATGTCGATATCGCGCTCGATCAGCGCGCCCTTGGTAACAATCGCCACGGGATGGCGAAACGCCGCCAGAACCTCCAGACAGGCGCGCATGATGCCATGGTCCCGCTCGATCGGCTGGTAGGGATCGGTATTGGTGCCTATGGCAATCGGCGCGACCCGATAGCGTTTCGCCCGCAATTCGCGCTCCAGCACCTTTGCCGCGTCCGGCTTGGCCACCAACCGGGTTTCGAAATCCAGCCCCGGCGACAGCCCCAGATAGGCATGCGTGGGGCGCGCAAAGCAATACACACAACCATGCTCGCATCCGCGATAGGGATTGATCGAGCGGTCAAACGGCAGATCGGGCGACCTGTTCCAACTGATGATCCGGCGCGGTGATTCCGTTGTAACCTCGGTGCGCAGCACCTGCGGTTCATCCCCGCTGTCCCAACCGTCATGCACATCTTCGCGCGCCAGATCATAGCGCCCGCTGGCATTGCCGAGCGCACCACGCCCGCGTCGCTGCAGCAGCCCTTTGCCAATCGTTTCACCCATACGACAGATTTAGAACATTAGAAGAACATTCGCAAGATCCCCATGATCTCCATGTGTAAACTTCATTATCAATCCGTCGGATTCGACGGTAAAAGTCGGTTGCAGCGCCACCAATGTCGCAATCAATCGAGTGCCACTGCGACCAAATGGCAATAACGAACACATCGGGTCATGGGGTGCGTCCCCTCCAGCAAGGAAATGTGCGTATGTCGGAAGAAGAAGACATCATCCTGTCGGAATTGGACGACGAGGAACTTGTTCAACAGATGTTTGACGATCTCTACGACGGTCTCCGTGAAGAGATCGAAGAAGGGGTCAACATCCTGCTTGAACGCAAATGGGAACCCTACAAGATTCTGACCGAAGCCCTTGTTGGTGGCATGACCATCGTGGGCGCCGATTTCCGCGACGGTATCCTGTTCGTCCCCGAAGTGCTGCTCGCCGCGAACGCGATGAAGGGCGGCATGGCGATTCTCAAGCCGTTGCTGGCCGAAACCGGAGCGCCGCGCGTTGGCAAGATGGTCATTGGTACGGTCAAGGGCGACATCCACGACATCGGCAAGAACCTCGTCGGCATGATGATGGAAGGCGCCGGGTTTGAAATCGTCGATCTGGGGATCAACAACCCGGTCGAAAACTATCTCGAAGCGCTGGACCGCGAAGACGCCGACATTCTGGGCATGTCCGCGCTTCTGACCACCACCATGCCCTACATGAAGGTCGTGATCGACACGCTCATCGAACAGGGCAAGCGCGAAGACTACATCGTTCTGGTCGGCGGTGCACCCCTGAACGAGGAGTTCAGCAAGGCGATTGGCGCCGACGCCTATTGCCGCGACGCGGCCGTTGCGGTGGAAACCGCCAAGGACTGGATGGGTCGCAAACACAACCGGCTCAGCGCCTGAGCGGGCCGCCTTGCCAGGCACACCGGCCCGCCTCTATGGCGGGCCTTTTTCGTCAGGACCAAAGATGGACCAGATCAGCGACAGCACCCTGACCGACAGCGGCCTGCCCGCAACCGGCACCGGGCGCATCCTGCTGATTGCATGCGGGGCGCTGGCGCGCGAGATACTCGATCTCAAGACGCAGAACCGCTGGGATCATCTCGACCTGACCTGCCTTCCCGCAAAACTGCACCTCTACCCGGACAAGATCACCGAGGCCGTGACCGAGACGGTCGCGAAGCATCGCAAGAATTATCACGAAATCTATGTCGTCTATGCCGACTGCGGCACTGGCGGGCAGCTTCAGACAAGATGTGACGAACTTGGCGTACAGATGGTCAAGGGGCCTCACTGCTATTCCTTCTTCGAAGGCAACACGGCATTCATGGCCCGCGCCGAAGACGAGATCAGCGCCTTCTACCTGACCGATTTTCTGGTCCGCCAGTTCGACGCCTTTGTGTGGAAACCCATGGGGCTCCACCGGCATCCGGAACTGCGCGACATGATCTTTGGCAACTATACCAAACTGGTCTATCAGGCGCAGACTGACGACCCTGCCCTGCGCGCCAAGGCAGAAGACTGCGCCAAACGCCTGGGGCTTGCCTATGAGTTCCGCGCCACCGGCTATGGCGATCTGGAAACCACGCTGAAATCCTGGGCCGACCGCTAGGCTCGACAATCCTTGGTTCGCGCGCTAGCGATGGAATCGGCCCAAACAACGCGGACGGCGGCAGGTGCTCTGGAGACATTTCACAAAACTCTGCCCGGCTCTGCTGTTCTTGGTGTTGATCGCCTGCTCTGCCACGACCACGGCGTCGCCCGATGACACCCCCGCCCTCGCCCGCGCCATCGTTGCGCTCGATCCGGACATCGATCCCGACGAAGCGAGACGTGCGGCGCAGATTTCCTATGCGCACGCCCGCGACCTCGCGATATCTTACGAAATCACCGATCCGCCCTTGGTGCACAACACCAAGGTCAACATGGGGCTCAAACCGCGCGGGCTCTGCTGGCATTGGGCCGAGGACATGGAAAAACGGCTCTTGGCCGAGAATTTCAGGACGCTCGATATTCGCCGGGCCATCTCCAACGCAGACAACCCGCTGCGCATCGACCATTCCACCGCTTTGATCACCGCCCGGGGACAGCCGATGCAGAGCGGAATCGTGCTGGACCCGTGGCGCAACGGCGGCCGCTTGTTCTGGTCAAAGATCAAGGAAGACAAACGCTATGACTGGCATCCGCAGCAAGAGGTGTTGGCCGAGAAATACCGACTCACGCCTGTTCGCGAATAATGGGTCAGACCTGCGCTGCAGCAACCATGCGAATCCGCTCGATCATGGCGCGCAGCCCGTTGGACCGTTGCGCGGACAGGTGATCGTTCAATCCCAGCCGCGCCAATTCGGCCCGTGCATCAATTGCTGGCACCTCGGCCACCGGCAGATCGTTGTAGAGCGCCCGCAGGACCGCGATCAATCCGCGCACGATCATCGCGTCGCTCTCGCCATCAAACCGAAAAATTCCACCTTCAATGACCGGGTGCAGCCAGACCTGGCTGGCACATCCATCGACCTTGGTCGCCGGCACCTTCAAAGCATCCGGCAAGGGTTCCATGGCCTTGCCCTGTTCGATCACATAGCGATATCGGTCTTCCCAATCCTCCAGAAATTCGAAATCCTCGACAATATCTTCAAAGGCGGGGCTGGCCATCTCTTGTGTCCTCAGGTCTGCTTGCATCCGAGGTATGCCGCGCCTCCCGATCTGTCCACCCCCGCGTTGCACCTTTTCATCGGCCCTCCGATGCGGTAACCCGATGCGAGACAACACAAACGGCGCATCCTATGACAAAGACCCTCACAGTCCTACTGGCAGCCAGCCTGATCCTGTCCGGTTGCGGGTGGCGCAGCTGGTTTGGCGGCCGCGACGCCCCGCCTCGGGGGGATCTGACACCAATAGAAGCGACAAACCCGCTGATTCCAGCCGAACGTCCGGGTCTGTTCCGCCGCCCCGAGGCGGTTGATACGTCGGTCCTGATCGCAAAGATCTCTAAGCTGCAGATAGACCGGACTCCCACCGGGGCGATTATCCTGGCCGAGGGCATCGCCAGCCGACAGGGTGCCTACGCCGCTGTGCTGACTCCTCCCGGCGGCACCTTGACGCCAGAGGACGGCATTCTTCGTCTGGATTTCCGAGTGGCCTATCCAGTCTACAACACGGCTATCGGGCCGGAACAGTCGCGAAAGGTGACCGATGCGATATCGGTCACCCGTCAGGAGCTGGCCGGCATCAAGCAGGTGATCGTGACAGGTGCCCAGAACTCGATGCAGTCGCGTCGGCGCTGATCTGCGCCCCGAGATTTGATACGGCCATGTCCGGCGATCAAATCACAAATCCCGCATCGCAATGTCGTGAACGCCTTGATCAGCATCAACCAAAAATTGATAACATTGGTGACTTTGCAGAATATTAAAGTATGCGGTGTCTGAAGCCCACCTTCCTGAGTTTGGTGTGATTTGAGGTTCAAGGCCTGTTGGATGACAGGAGGTGAGTTTCTCAATGGAGACTACGAGAGAGTTTCTCAAAGGTCTGGGTGTCGAAGTCTCAGTTAGCGGGCATCGACGGTTGC
>NZ_JASMWN010000032.1:0-29662 GCF_032595355.1 Sedimentitalea todarodis
GACAGGAAGTCCAGCGACCAGCGTTCACCCGGTCCCAGTGCTTCTGGCATCGGTGAGCGCGAGCCACGGGCCCGTTTGCGGCCCCGTCGTCGCCTGACGCCCAACTTCTCATCCGTGTACAGACGATACAGCTTCTTGTGGTTCATGATCATTCCTTTGCGCTCCAGCATCACGCCGACCCGCCGATAGCCGAACCGGCGCCGCTTGGCAGCGACGGCTTTCATCTCTTCTCTGATCTCTGGATTGTCAGGCGGGCGTTCACGCCTGACCGTCTTCGGATCGACACCCCCTCTCGGGACATTGCTTCGCAATACCCTGTCGGGCAGTGGACAAGTCGGCAGGCCCCCTCTCGGCAGATTTGCTGTGCAAATCGCCTGCCGGGCAGCGGGACGTGGCGAGATATCATGGTCACGCATCGCCCTGAGCGCTGCCTCTCGCCGCTCATTCGGCGTCGTCAGTTATTTCCCAGCAGATCCTTCAGCACGACGTTATCCAGCATCGTGTCCGCCAGCAGCCGCTTGAGCTTGGCATTCTCGTCCTCAAGCGTTCTCAGCTTGGCGGTATCAGATACCTCCATGCCGCCATATTTGGATTTGAACTTGTAGAACGTACCCTGGCTGAGGCCATGCTTGCGGCACACCTCCGCCGTCGGCATCCCGGCTTCCTGTTCCTTGATCATCCCGATGATCTGCGCCTCGGTGAAACGGCTCTTTCGCATCTGTTTGCTCCTTCGAAAGGTTGAGCAAACTCTACATCAGAACGAAGGAAGTTTCGGGGGGGGGCAGGTCAGTGTACATGTCGCAACATCATGGAAGATTGATCGATGTATCAATATCTCAGATGGACTTGGCGTGCCACAACAGCATCTTCGCCAGAATCCGGCTCTCTGCACACCGGAACCCCTTGTTTCATTGAAATCCGCATCGCCACATCAGGCTCAAATCCACGGCGAACTGTCGAAGTTGGGGGTACTGAATACTTGCCCTGCATCTTTCACAAACGACACTTTCAAGCAGTTTGACAGCTGCCCGGCAACACGCGCCTGATCGTGATGACGTACCTTTGGTTTCTGCTCTCGGCGCGAACTTCGCGTCCGGCGTCCAGATGAATTGCGTATTGCAGCCGGGCAGGACAACCAAGAATACTTGACTGAGCGATTGCCATGCACCTTACTGGACGTGTTTTCACGGTATTATGATTGACCGCATTTTCTTTTTCAGAGCACTGGACACAGATAGGTACGTCAAATGAACTTCATCGAATGGATACAAAAACGTCTCATTTCACATGGTTTCAATCCGGGGACCGCGGATGGAATCTGGGGGCGAAACACACTCAATGCGACGCTTGCCTTTCAGCGGTCGCGAAACCTGCCCGCCGAGGGAGTGCTGAACAAGGCGACAATCGACGCCTTGGGCGCCAGCACTTTGCCAGCGGCGCCTGCATCAGCCTTTGCAAAGTCGCCCGCGTCCGATGCTCCGGCACGGGACCTGCTTGACATGATGCCCTGGATGTCGCTGGCGCTGAGAAAGCGTGGGATGCATGAGGGACGGGATAACCCGGAACTTCGTGAGTTTCTGAAGTCGGATGGCAAGACTCTTGGCGATCCAGCGCAATTGCCGTGGTGCGGAGACTTCGTCGAGACCTGCATCGCGGTGACGATGACGAATGCGGTACTACCCGGCAATCCGTATCTGGCGCGGAATTGGTTGAAATTCGGGCAAACCGTCGACCCTTGTTTTGGGTCTGTCTTGGTGTTCTGGCGCAAAAAGCGTAGCGGAACCAGCGGTCATGTCGGCTTTTACTATTCCGAAGACGCCGACACCTATCACGTTCTGGGCGGAAATCAGTCAAATTCAGTAAGCGTGACGAGCCTGCGGAAAGAACGATTGCTCGGCGCGCGGCTCCCATTGGTGGGCGGGCCCTACGCGAGACGGGTTATAACCGATGCGTCGGATTGGGAGCTGTCCGAGAATGAATTCTGACCAGGGGAACGTGAACCTCACCAGAGCACCCGTGCCTTTGGCCATCCGATGTGCATTGCTTGGCCTCATCGCTGCGCTGCCACTGGATGCGCAGGAGATGAAATCAGATGAACCGTTCCAACCCGTCATTGTGGGAACGGGCCCGACGGAAGATGCCTGTGGCGCAATCGGTTCGGTATCGGGCCTGAATTCCGAGGGGAGCAATGTCCTCTCGGTCCGCGTGGGACCAGACACCAGCTATCGACGGGTCGATTTGGTGCCGACGGCGCAACTGCTTTTCATCTGCGGGCAGAAGGGGCAGTGGTATGCGGTGGTTTATGCGAAAGACGCCAAAGAATGTGGTGTCAGCACGCCGATCGATCCGCCAGTGCCCTATTCTGGTGCCTGCAAGTCAGGGTGGGTTTACAGTGACTTTGTCAAGTTGATTGCGGGTTAGACCTGGGACTGTTTGACGGCCGACTGGCGCGACGTCATCGCATTGCCGCAGGCTGGCCAGTTGTAGCTCCTGTCATTCGGCGGCGCTCGCTTGGCCCTGCAAACGAACAACGACGCTGGCTTCATGAGATACGCCCGCCTGGTGTTTTCGCAACAAGGCCTTTGTTGGTTTTCCGGCCTTTCGGATCGCCGCCACGTCAGAACTTCAACTTTCCCTGATCTGCCGGATCACCGATCATCATCTTTGCAACGTAGGCAAAAATCGTCATCCGGTTGAGGTTGCGATCTTCGATGGACACGCATTGCGAAACACCATCCGGTACCATGCCCGCACCGCGGCTGCGGGAGACCCGTGCAATCAGATCAATGTGGCAAATGCCTCCGGCATCAGCATACCCTTCAGGGCAAGTTCCCCAGCAAACGGTTCCGATACCCGACGTGCCCGCCTGACAGGGCTCATAGCAGGCGCCATTCTGTGCGACTTTGCCGTCGGGGCAGGCGGTGACGGGACTGCCCGCGCCACGACCATAGGTGGCTTTTGCGATGAGTTGTTCCGGTCTACGGCAGGTCAGGCCATCATCAGTGAATCCATCCGGACAAGAAGCCCAGCAGAACGGGCCGTTGCCCACAAAGCCCGACGAACACTCCGGATAGCACAACGCGCCATTGCGCTCTTCGCCCGGCCGACAGGCTGAGAGCGGCACTCCTGCGCCTCGGCCATAGCTTTGGGCCGATGGCCCCCAACAGACCGGCCCCACACCATTGAACCCCGCGCGACAGTTCGGGTAGCACAAGGCACCGCCTTGTTGCGTGCCTTGCGGGCAGACCAGAGGCGTTCCGGCACCTCGATTGTAGCTGGCCTTGGTTTGAATCGTGACATTCTTGCGGCAAATGGCACCATCATCTGCAAAACCCGCGGGGCAATTTCTCCAGCAGGCAGGGCCAACGCCTGTGAAGCCTGCCTGGCACTGCTGATAGCAAAGCGCGCCATTGGCATCGGTGCCGGGCGGGCAAATCAGCGGTGTGCCGACACCGCGCCCGTAAGATGGTTTCGCGATGGGTCCGCAGCTGGGCGCTGCTCCGGGGTCGACATGGGGCGCCGGACAGGCTTCGAGACATTCGGTTCCAAAGGCTGATTCACCATCTCCTGCACACCAATCGTAGCAAAGACCCGAGTCGTACTGGTGGCGGGGCCTGAGCAGCAGGTTCAGATCGGGCAGTTTCAGAGGCCCCATGGCCGTGAGCTTTATGGCGCGGTCGAAGTTCTCGGTTTCGATGGCTTCTGCGATTGCCATGGCGACATCAACCAGCGCCGGGATCATTGTGGTTATTCCGGACGCAAGGCGGGCTATTGCGGGGCCCAGAGTCCGGGCCAATTGCGCCGGAAGTCGTTCGGCAATTCTTCTGGCGACAAAACCGGCGACATCCTCGCCCGTTTGCTTCGCGGCGATTTTTGCCCCTTCCGTGATCGTGAATTTCGCGGTGGCAATGGTATTCCAGATTACCGGCCCCCCGGAAAGCCCGACCACGGCAACGCCAGCACCGGCCCCAAAGCCCAGTCGCGTCAGAACCTGTTCGAGTTCACTGGGGCGCTCGACATCTGCGGTCAGAGTCGGATCGCCAAGTGACTGCAAATCCAGCATCAAACCCTGATTTCGGGCAACGGTATCTGTCAAAAGCAGCTCGATGGCCGTCTTGCCCTCGTGGCCCAAAAGCAGTGGGTTGGCTTCGTTAGGACGGAAGTTCGAGAGTTTCGGGCCGGTGTCGGCGAGGACCGAGAGGGTCGGCGGTTGGTATGTTGGCTCATCCCCGATCGGCGTTGTGGTATCAATGACAATCAAGAGTTCCTGCCCGTGGGTCAAGCCGTCCACAAGAGCCAAAGCGGCCTCTGGATCGGCCGGGCCGACCAGGGAGCGAACCGCCACAGTCGGGTTTGGTATCGTCGAGAGAACGCCCTGATACGACTGTTTGGTGTATGCGAGCCACTGAACAAGCGTTCCCTGCGCCTTTCGCTGCTGCTCGCGAGCGAAAAACCACCTGAAGCGTTCTCTGAACGAAGTCTGCGCCGCGTTGGGCGAGGTTGCATCAAGCGCGCGATAGCCAGCTTCGACGATAAACGGCAGAAATTCGGCGCGCGCCGGTCCGTCCGTGGCAAGCTGATCGATCAGCGCCGCGATGGCCGTCCGGTTGCTGTCTGCACCGAGGCTGGCTCTGGCGGCTTGCCGCAGGATAGGCAGTTCGGTTTCCTGAAGGCCGAACATGTCAAGGACGGCGGCCTCATTCGCAGCTGGTATTTTTCGTGACTGACGGTTGGCATTGGCTGGATCCGGTGGGGCTGGTTGAAGAAACCACCAGCTACTCCAGGCACCGAAATGAATGTCGGACGCCAGGGCCGGGCCGTGTTCGATGTTCAGGTACCGGTTTTTGAAAATGTAGTGCCGAAAGCGATAGGCTTCGGTGTTTGCGACAGGCTCCGCTACCCACCAGGATGCCATATCATTAAATGCGGCCGGAACGGTGGTGAGATGACCATTGTCGAGCATCAGGTAGCCTCTGGTGCCCCGGTCCGAGCGCAGGCGAACCGCGTTTTGACCATCAACCGGTTCGATGGCCCAGCCGGTTGGGTCCGAAATAGCGGCCGTTGCTCCATTCTCAAACGAGAGATGCAGATCACGTTTCCAGTAGTTCTGCAAAGCCTGCGGTTCCGCAGGCCAAAGTGATGCGCTCTCGACAGCGGGTTCTTCGATCACCTCCGGAGCAGGAAGCAGCAACCACCAGCCGCTCCAGGCCCCGAAATGAACATCGGAAACTGTCAGTGGTCCCTGTTCGACATTCAGATAGAGAGTGTCATCAAGAACGGTTCGGATACGATAGGACGGTGTATTTGGCACGGCTTCGATCACCCACCAAGAGGCATTGTCCGAAGGCAGGCTCGGCAAGACGACTGCGTTCCCGTCTTGCAATGTCAGATAGCCTTGCGTGCCGCGATCTGATCTCAGGCGGACTGCATCCTGCCCATCGATCGGTTCGATGATCCAACCGGTCGCGTTTGGGTCCGCCGTCACTTCGCCGGTCTTGTCCACCAAATGCAGATCGCGTTTCCAGAAGTTGGATATTGTCTGGGCGTCTTCGGGCCAGTCAGATGCCGCAGCCGGAAAATAGATGAAAAGCAGCGACCAAAAAGACAGGGCAAGGAGGATCAAACGCATGGATAATCACCTGAAAATAGGAAGAAAATTCTTGAAATCCGTCATTCCGGGCCAGAGGCGCGAATCACACGTCATCCCCGATTTAGTAACGGGAAGTTGATCAAGAGCCTAGCGTTTTCCACCACAACCTGTTTTCTTGACTTGCGATGCAATCCAAGTTTGCGCTTGCTTTTGGCCGCTTCCGCAATGAACTTTCAGGTCAGGGGCATGGGATACCTCGTCGTCATCGACCCGAGGCAGCGAACCGACGCAAAGTCTGTCCGTGCTCTGTAGAATGTCTCAATCGTATCGACCAGAAAGGCGAAACAGATGAACGACACAAAGGTTTCGATCAGCCGAACGTTCGCCAATCTGTCTGCCGGTGGTGGGTTTGGCCTGCTCCTGGGCGTCATCGTCGGACTGTCGCAAACGCCGGTGGTCATGGGGGTCATTACAGTCCTGACCGGTCTTCTGGCGGTGTTTCTCGGCATCAAGGCGGGTGGTGACTCCTCCGAGATCGAGCCCCAGAAATTGCAATCAAACCATGCACGGATCGGCAGCTTTGGACTTGCCGCGGCGATTGGGCTCATTCTGGGTATCTACCTGCGGATCGCAAACCCGTTTTCGGAAGATCCCATGGTCGAGTCCGAACGTTGGACCCGGGCATTCCCCGACAATCCGGTCCTAGCCAGCCAGGCGATGCTGTACGAACGGTTGGGGGTGGAGCCATCGGTTTGGTACTTTGACCCAGATGCGGCCGTAGAGGCGACAGTCAATGTGGATCAGGCCAAAGCACGCCGAGGTGGCCTGTTCGGCGTATTGCAGAGGTCGAACCTATGCAGAGATTTGGATCCGGCGCAGTATTCCAACGACCCGGAAATTCTGCTGACAGCCTATGACATTCCAAGTGAGCCGGTGCTTGTCTCCATCGCCGCACAGGTGCGCGACCTGCCTCCGTCTCAGCAACTATCTGCGCTCACCATCGTTCACACGACATTTTGTGAATTGAACGCAGAACAGGAACGGGAGGCTCAGAAATGAAAAAACTGAGAAAAATGATAGCTTTCTGCGCAGGGCTTGTCCTGATGTACCCTATCGGCGCTGCTGCCGATGCGGATCGTGAAACAGCAATCTCTTCACTGGTTCGCATTCGCTGCACATTTGACGACGGCAGCGAAATGGCGGCGACCGGCTTTGCATGGAACGACAAGATGCATGTTGTCACAGCACTTCATGCGGTTGCCGGATGTGAAGAGAGGCTTGTCAAGAAAGAGAACGGAAAGCTGACCACAGCAGATATAGAAAGCGTCAGCCTTGTCGCCGATTTGGCCTATCTGAAACTGAATAATGATATTGGTCTGCAGCCCGCAGAAGTCGTTTCCGAATTGACGACCACACGTGGTGACTATTTCACTTGGGGCTATCCTCATGGAATACTGGAGTCTTTTGGTGCGCAGACTCACTTTGCGAGCGGACAGAAGGGCGGACTGACGACATTGCTGGCTCTAAGAGGTGTCGAGCAACTTGAGGGGCTTTTCAAGGGCCAACACTATCCCCGAAAAGATACCTCCATCCTGCGCGTAACATCGACATTGCAACCGGGGCAGTCCGGCGCTCCGATCATTAATGATCAGGGGTTGGTGGTCGCCATCGCCGATGGCGGTTTGCTCGGTGGATTCAAAGGCATAAACTGGAGTATTCCGGCCTTCAAATATCTTGATGGATTGCCCTACTCCGACGATCCGATCCCGCAGGACCGTTCGGTCTGGGCTGCTCTGTACAGCAAGGTCACCCCGGCACCTGTCGACGCGGGGGAGCCGCAAACCGCATTGACAGAGCCGACTTCTCAAGCCTTGGGCTCGTTAAGACATGTGCGCACCATCCCGCTCAGCGTGTTCGAGGAGATCTTGATTGAGAAAGGCCAGGAGGACAGCAATATTCAGTTCATCCGGGAGATTTCGGAAACACCGGACCATTTTGATCAGCTGTCTTTCCATGTCTACGAAGACCCGGTAACCGGCGCGACCCTTGGTATCCCTGCTGGCCTTGAACCCATTTGGGACGAAGAAATCGGCCTGTTACACGCCGAAACGCAAAGTCTCCAGGTCGCCATGTCTGTCGCTATTCTCAGTTTTCAGTCGTTCACCGAAGCCAAGGAGATTGGCAAAGACTACTTTGTGAGTACGTTCCATGACTACATCGACTGGGAAACATCGCCGAATGAGTTGTATGTCGAGGCCAATGACGAATGGAAGTGGGCCAACGGGGCTGGGTTCTTTGCTGGCATAGAAAAAGTTTCCGGAAGTCCTGTCGATGTCAATTTGTCCGTGACGATTTCGGAGAATGAGGTGCTTGGCTATGCGGTGTTTGGCCCAGAGTTGGTCGAGAATTTGCCAACAGAGGATCTCATTGCCTATTTGATGATGCAAATGAGCGTAATGGACCTGTCCGGTTTTGCGGAATTCTAGCAACTGTATGCTCCAGGCAATGCGCAAAGCTTGGTCCGGCTCAGATCGGGGCGATCCCGTTTGACCATAGATTTGCGTTCGCTCAGGCTCATCGCTCCAACCCTTGCGGCAAAAAAATCGTTTTCAACCACTGGCTTTCTGATCTGCGCGGGCGGCTCTATCGCTCCGGCTTCAATATCCTCGGCTTTCCTGACCTTGTCAGAAAACACGTGCGTCAGACCATCATTCGCCTGCCGTATCATGTTGACACCTGCGTCGTGGATCTTGCGCATATCTGCAATCTCTTGCGGCGTCTTGTCACCAAGGTACCCGTCCGGCGTGACTGGCGGTGACAATCAAGTTTGCTGCCAGTTCCAGGCGGCGAGTTCGCTGGTCCATAAGCGGCTTCGCAAGCGCACCTTACCGCGTTCGATCTAATTTGAGACTCAGGTCCTGTTGGATAACAGGAGGTGAGTTTCTCCATGGATTGTACGAGAGAGTTTCTCAAACGTCTGGGTGTCGAAATCTCAGATAGCGGGTCACGATGAAGGCGGCAAAGCATAGGGCCGCATCGCCACGCTCATCCAGACATGTAAGATCAACGGCGTGGAGCCGTTTGCCGACCTGAAATCAACACGCAAAGCCATCGCCGCGGGCCACCCGAAAATCGCATCGACGACCTGCTCCCCTGGAAGTTCCAGCCGTCAAGCTGAAACCCCGGTGCCCTCCAGCCGCCGCTTGCGACCGCCATGCCTTGTTCGACGACCTTAGTGTAGAAGTAGGAGTCGATGCTGCGTGCCGTCCTTTGACCTTTCGCACCCAGCAGTTCAACCGCGAGCGACGCGTATTCAGCGCTGTCCACCACTTGCATCAGTCGCGCTCAACAGTCATCGACAGCGGCCTTGACCTCGGCCACCTTCGCCTTGCCCATCGGTCTTCCTGAGAACCATGCGTTGAAGGCGCTCTGCAACGCCGACACCGGCAACACGTCGAGCCACCAAGGTGCTGTCGCGATCTGCTTCATGCAGCCCTGCAACCCATCATCAGGCGGGACGTCGTTAGGCAGGCATTTTCCTGGATGAGATACTTGGTCACCCCACAGGTCATGCAAGGCATCGACGATACCCTCCCAGACCTCCTTGCCATTCAATGCGCGGTTCCAAGAACTGTAGTCCCTGGCCTCGTCGAACAGGTCTTCGTCAAACTCCACATTGCAAGGATCGACGATGCGCTGCTTCCTGATGTTGAACGCCATCAGTTGAGCGGCGTAGCCCTTGCCGAATCTCGCTGTCACTCTAACAGTGCGCGGCGCTCCCGTGACGAACTTGTCCCATAATGCTTCCTTCCAATCCTGAGAAAGGATCGCACCATCAAACCGTGGGATCAAACACCTAGATGGCGGCACGGAGAATGCCAATATGGGGCGGGGAGTTGGCTGCAAATTCCTTGGTGCCACGTACTGGGTGGGGGCTATGACACGTGGCACCAAGGGAAGCTATATGCAGCTACCCTTTCCTTTTGCAGGTCGTTTTGGTCGGAGGTTGGGTGGTATTTGGGCCATTTTGGGGCGACGGAGTTTTATCGTTTGCCAAACCATGTTCGCAACGAGACGACCGGAGCGCAATCTTGCCGCGACCGGTCGTGGTCTAAGCGGCTATCCCACGGTCGGGATCAGGTCGAACTGCAACCGCAGATGATTGCGCCCGCGCCAGCGCCTGTACCGGATGTCACGGGTAAGGGTCCGGATCATGAACCAACCAAAACCACCCTCGGGAAGATCATCTAGCGCGGTGTCAATGTTTGCAGGCCTTCCCGCGGGCAATTCGGCACCGGGCAATTCGGCACCCTCATCGACCAACAGCACCCGCAGCACATTGCCGGTCACGCCTGCCCGGATCATGATGGAACCCCGATCGACATCGCGATATGCGTGTTCTACGATGTTGTTCACCGCCTCTGTTACGGCAATTTCCACGCCGCCCGCCTGTTCATCGGGAACGCCGATTATCCGCAGCCGCATCATGATTTCGGCAAGTGCACCCCGCGTATCATGCTCGGTTGCTGCAAATCCGTGTGTAAAGCCTGTGTGCTTCCCGCTCACCTCAGATCACTCCGATGGGTCAGCCGCCTCGGTCGAAATGGCATCGTCGAGCGAGCCGAACAGGTTGAACACCGTATCCATGCGGGTCAACCGAAACACCTTTTCAACGGATGGGGTCAGACCAGCCAGGTCCAGCTTGCGCTCGCTGCCAAGTTGTTTCATTGCCGCGACGATCGCCCCAAGCCCGCTTGAATCGATGAACTCGACCGCCGACAGGTCGAGAATGACGCGTGCGGGGCCGTCGCCGGCCTGTTCACGCATGTCGTCTTTGAATTGAATGGCCATCACCGCATCGATGCGTGCGGCGTTGACGGTAATTATCTTGGCGGTATCGGTTGCTGTACTGGTCAGGCTCACCGGAATACTCCATTTCGGGGGCGGAAAACGTGCAAGTAACGCTAGACGGCAATCCTTACCATTCGGTATGCAACCAACAGACATTGGAGGGATTATCATGAACGAGGTTGTCATCAGCGGCGCAGCGCGCACACCGATGGGTGGGTTTCAGGGCATATTTGACAGTGTTCGGGCGGCTGATCTGGGTGGGGCAGCGATCAGGGCGGCCCTGAAGGGCGCAGGTGTCGGTACGGTCGAGGAGCTGCTGATGGGCTGTGTTCTGCCTGCCGGTCAGGGCCAGGCGCCCGCACGTCAGGCGGGCTTTGCAGCCGGTCTTGGCGAAGATGTGCCCGCCACCACGCTCAACAAGATGTGTGGATCGGGAATGAAGGCGGCGATGATCGGCTTTGACCAGATTGCGTTGGGACATACCAGGATCATGGCGGTCGGCGGCATGGAGAGCATGTCGCAGGCGCCTTACATCCTGCCCAAGATGCGCGGCGGCGCACGCATTGGCCACGCGGAAGTGGTGGATCACATGTTCCTCGACGGGCTTGAAGATGCCTATGCCAAGGGTCGCCTGATGGGCACCTTTGCCGAAGACTGTGCCGAGGCGTTCCAGTTCACCCGCGAGGCGCAGGATCAATACGCCATCGGATCACTGGACAGCGCGCTGGCCGCGGAACGAAGCGGCGCGTTTGACGATGAAATCGCGCCCTATACCGTGCATGCCCGCACCGGCGAAGAGGTCATCACGCGTGATGAGCAACCCGCCAAGGCACGGCCTGAAAAGATCCCGATGTTGAAACCGGCCTTTCGCAAGGATGGCACGGTGACGGCGGCGAACAGCTCATCGATTTCGGATGGCGCGGCGGCGCTGGTCCTGTCATCGCGCGCGCATGCCGAAGCCAATGGCCTGACCATTCGCGCCCGCATCCTGAGCCACGCCTCGCATGCGCAGGCACCGTCCCTCTTTCCGACGGCCCCGGTGCCGGCGGCGCAAAAGCTGCTCGACCGGCTGGGTTGGGAAAAAGGCGACGTCGATCTGTGGGAGGTGAACGAAGCCTTCGCCGTTGTTCCCATGGCCTTCATGCATGAAATGGGCCTGCCGCGCGACATCGTGAACGTCAACGGCGGGGCTTGCGCGTTGGGCCACCCGATCGGAGCCTCCGGCGCGCGGATCATGGTCACCTTGCTGAACGCTTTGGAAAAGCGTGATCTCAAACGCGGTGTCGCGGCCATCTGCATCGGCGGTGGAGAAGGGACGGCCATCGCGATAGAGCGCATGTAGGGCAAAGACCCTCTAGCGGCGCGCTGTCACGCCTGCGGTGGCACCATTGATATCAGCGAGGCAGCAGCTCACTCTCCGCGCACCGCCTTTCGTGCCATCGCGGCAATAAGATCGGTGCGCGTGACGATACCGGTGACACGTCCGTGCTCCAGGACTGGCACGGCATCGACGTCATCATCGGCCATCATGGCCAGCAAGGCACCAACCGGGGTTTTCTTGACGGCACGCGGCCCGGCGGCAGCCATGATATCACCCGCTCTGACAGGACGGCGTATTTGGCGATCCAGCAACTGCTTCAAGGCGGATGTGAAGCCATTCCCTAGACGGAGGGCGTCGTCCTTGGCCTGGTTGATGAGGTGAATCTGGAAAATGACGCCCAGATATTCGGCGTCGTCTCCAACCACCGGCAGCGATGTGAACCTGTGACGTCTAAACAGCTCCGCGACTTCTGATAGCCTTGCTTCGGGGCGAACCGAAACCGGATCGCGAGACATGATGTTATCGGCCGTGAGAGGGCCGGCGCTGTGCGCGGCTGCCTGAAGTTCCGCGGCTCCGATCAATCGCGCAAGGTCTTCAACGCCGAGATTGAATGACTGGCGATAGCGTTCCAGAATCTGCGTCAGTTCATCCTCGGACAGGCCAAGTCGCTCGGCCGGTTCGCGGTCTGCTGTCCCGTGACTGCTGGGGTCATCGAACTGGCGGAACGGATAGCGGCGGCCAGTAAAAAACGCATAGAGCGCAGCCAGCGCGACAAGGGCCACTGTGCCCAAAGCGATCGGTGCCAGCGCGAACCAGAACCCCAGAAGATCGATTGCCTCCGGGTTCATCGCGGCGGTCATCGCAACAGCCCCGGCCGGAGGGTGTACCGCACGGCAGAGCATCGTCGCGGTGAGGGCGAGGCCAACGGCCAGTGCAATCCTAAAAACGGGGTCCGAGATCAACATGCAGACCGCAACGCCGACCAACGCGGCCACGGTATTGCCGACAATGGCCGACCATGGCTGTGCGAGCGGGCTGTTGGGCACTGCGAACAAGAGCACCGAACTCGCGCCGAAAGGGGCGACCAGATAAAGGCCCAGATCAAGGTCGATGTTCGGAGAAAGCAGAAAGAGGCCGGTCAGGCCGAGGCCGACGAGCGCGCCGACACCTGCACGCACGGCTTCGAGTGGTGACACATGAGCGACAGCGGGTCCAAGTGCGCGAAAAATATCCAAGCGTCGTGCCCCGTTCTGATTTCGCGCAAAATTTCAGCGAAAGGCGACGAGGGCAAGCCGGTGAACGAAAGAAGAATGAATGACGTGTTGCCGACTGCAGATCGGGACGAAAGGATCGGTCACCTTCGTTTTCGGGAACAGCCATTTGGCTTTGGTCCACCGACAATATCCCCGGCACGTTTCATGCCCATCATGCTTTGGACAGGCCCGGCGCACTGTAGACAATCATGCTTTGGTCTAGAAACTCTGCGCCGCCGCGACCGCGCGCTTCCACGCGGCGTATTTCCTTGTGCGCAGGTCTTCGGCCATTGCCGGGGCAAAGCTTCGCTCCAATGCCCAGGTCTTGGCAAAGCCCTCCATATCCGGATAGAGGCCCGCGCGCTGACCCGCCAGCCAAGCGGCACCCATGGCGGTTGTCTCAAGAACATCGGGCCGGTCAACCTGTGCGTCGAGAATATCGGCCAGGAACTGCATCGCCCAGTCCGACGCGCTCATTCCGCCATCGACTCGCAGGGCTGTGTCACCCGCCGTGCCCCAATCGGCCTGCATCGCTTCGAGCAGGTCGCGGGTCTGGTATCCGACGCTTTCCAATGCCGCGCGTGCGAATTCCGCCGGGCCGGAATTGCGGCTGAGGCCGAATATCGCCCCCCGGCAATCGGCGTTCCAATAGGGTGCGCCCAGCCCGGTGAAGGCGGGCACCAGCACCACGTTCTGCGCCACGTCCGCCTGTTGCGCCAGAGCGTGTGTTTCACCTGCGGCGTCGATGATCTTCAGCCCATCGCGCAGCCATTGCACGACCGCACCGGCAACGAATATCGAACCTTCCAGCGCGTAGGTCGGCTTGCCATCCAGTTGATAGGCGATGGTGGTGAGCAGTCGGTTTTGCGACACAACCGGCGTTTCCCCGGTGTTCAAAAGCGCGAAGCACCCCGTCCCATAGGTGGATTTCATCATCCCGGCCTTGAAACAGGCCTGTCCGATGGTCGCCGCCTGCTGATCGCCAGCAACGCCGAGGATCGGGATTTCCGCGCCCAACAGATCCGCCTGCGTGTGACCGAAATCAGCAGCGCAATCGCGCACCTCGGGCAGCATATCCATCGGCACACGGAGCATGTCGCACATGGTTTGAGACCAGCGCCCCTTGCGTATGTCATAGAGCAGGGTGCGCGCCGCGTTGGTGGCGTCGGTCGCGTGAACCATACCGCCCGTCAAGTTCCAGATCAGCCAGCTGTCCACTGTGCCAAAGGCCAGTTCGCCTGCCTCGGCCCGCTGCCGGGCACCCTCCACATTGTCCAGTATCCACGCCACTTTGGTCCCGCTGAAATACGGGTCGAGCAATAGCCCGGTCCGTTCATTTGCCGTGGCCTCGTGCCCGTCAGCCTTGAGACGCTGACAGATCTCAGAGGTACGTCGATCCTGCCAGACAATCGCGTTGTGGATCGCCTTGCCCGTCGTGCGGTCCCAGACAACGGTGGTTTCCCGTTGGTTGGTAATCCCGATCGCGGCGATGTCCGCCGCTGTCGCGCCGATCTTCTCCATGGCCGTCCGGCAGGTGGAAACGGTCGTGGTCCAAAGATCATTGCAATCATGTTCGACCCAGCCGCTGGCCGGAAAATGCTGAGGGAATTCTTCCTGTGCGACGGTCGCGATCTTCAGATTCTGATCGAACAGGATCGCGCGGCTGGATGTTGTGCCCTGATCTATCGCCAGAATGAACGCCATCTGTTTCCTCCCCGAAAACGCCCGGCAAATTCCGGACTGCCAGCGCCTGAATGTCAAATGAAAAAACGAAATACACCGGGGCCCGAAGGCCCCGGCGCGCCCGGCTTACTCCCAGGACTTGATCAGTTCATCATAGGCGATGGTCTGAGGCTCTTCGTCCTCGTTGTCCAGTTTCGCAACGGGCGAACCCGGCTGCGCATACCAGTACTCGGCATCTTGCGGCTCGTTCATTTTCGGGCCGATATCGCCCTGAATGCCCGCCCGTTCGATCCGCTCCATGACCTTTTCCTGTGCTTCACACAGGGCATCAAGCGCTTCCTGGGGTGTCTTTGCACCGGACATCGCGTCGCCGATGTTCTGCCACCACAGCTGTGCCAGCTTGGGATAGTCCGGCACGTTGGTGCCTGTCGGAGACCATGCCACACGGGCTGGCGAACGGTAGAATTCCACCAGACCGCCCAGCTTATCCGCCCGCTCGCTGAAGTGATCGGACTCGATTGTGGAGGACCGGATGAAGGTCAGGCCAACGTCCGCTTTCTTCAGGTCAACCGTCTTGGAGGTGACGAATTGTGCATAGAGCCACGCGGCCTTGGCACGATCCACCGGGGTGGATTTCATCAACGTCCACGAGCCCACGTCCTGATAGCCGACCTTCTGGCCCTCTTTCCAGTAGACCCCATGTGGCGAGGGTGCCATCCGCCATTTCGGCGTGCCATCCTCGTTCATCACGGGCAGATCAGGCAGAACCGTCGCTGCGGTAAAGGCGGTGTACCAGAACATCTGCTGGGCCACGTTGCCTTGCGCGGGGATCGGTCCGGCCTCGCCGAACGTCATGCCGGCCGCCGCAGGTGGCGAGTATTTCTGCAGCCACTCGATCGCCTTGGTCACCGCATAGACCGCCGCGGCGTCGTTGGTTGCACCACCGCGTGCGACACAAGAACCAACCGGCTGGCTGTTCTCGTTCACCCGGATGCCCCATTCGTCAACCGGAAGACCGTTGGGTTCGCCCACATCGCCCATGCCGGCCATCGACATCCACGCGTCGGTGTAACGCCAACCCAGGCTCGGGTCCTTCTTGCCGTAGTCCATGTTGCCAAAGACGTCGCCGTCGACGCCCATATGGCTCAGGTCACGACCGGTAAAGAACTCGGCGATGTCCTCATAGGCCGACCAGTTGACCGGAACGCCCAGATCATAGCCAAAGGCTTCCTTGAAATCGGCCTTGTTCTTCTCGTCGTTGAACCAGTCATAGCGGAACCAGTAGAGGTTCGCGAACTGCTGGTCCGGCAGCTGGTACAACTTGCCATCCGGCGCGCTGGTGAACTGGGTGCCGATGAAATCGTCGAGATCGAGACCGGGATTGGTCACATCCGCCCCTTCGCCGGCCATCCAGTCGGTCAGGTTGCGGACCTGCTGATAGCGCCAGTGGGTGCCGATCAGGTCGCTGTCGTTGATATAGGCGTCATAGATGTTTTCGCCCGACTGCATCTGGGTCTGCAGCTTTTCGACCACATCGCCTTCGCCGATCAAATCGTGCGTGACATTGATGCCTGTGATCGCCGAAAACTGCGGCGCGAGCACCTGGCTTTCGTACTCATGGGTTGTGATGGTTTCCGAAACCACCTTGATGTCCATGCCCGCAAAAGGTTTGGCCGCGTCGATGAAAAACTGCATCTCCGCTTCCTGTGCGGCGCGATCGAGCACCGACAGACCGGCGATCTCGTCATCAAGGAAAACCTTGGCCGCCTCCATGTCGGCCCAGGCCGGCATCGCAAGGCACGCGATCATCGCGCCCGTTGCCGTGGTTGATTTCAAGGATAAGTTCATGAGTGTCCTCCCTGGACGTTGTTGAACTGCGAGTGTTGGGTTGCCCGGTTGATCCCGGACATTCCGGTTTTGATCTAGACCCAGCGAAACACCGCCGCAGCGTAGATCAGGCAGACGATCAGCGCAAAAGGTTGGTTTGCGCCGACCAATCCAAGCCAGGCCAGATTGATAAAGGCCGAGCCAAGAAGCGTGATAAACAGTCGATCCCCCCGCGTCGTTTCGATCCGCAGAACCCCGACGCGCGGGGTTTCCGGGAATTTGATCGCGAGGATCGTAAAGGTGATGAGCAGACAGGCGATCACTATGAAGAAGATTGCGGTCGGCCAAGTCCATGCCATCCATGCCATTTCAATTTTCTCCAAATCTTGTGCAGGTCTTGTCGATTTCCCATTTGGCCGTTGTGCCGCCAGACGCCCCGAACACCAATTTGAAGTCGGCACTAAGGCTCATTGTGATTTCGGATGGGCGCGCAGGGGAGGAGCAGAATTCTGCTGCAATGTAGTTTGTCGCATTTCTCATTGTACGAACGGCGCGTTTGAACCCACCGTCTAAGCCCAATTCAGAACTCGCTTGTGTAACAATGGCGGTATACTTATCTGCCCCAATAACGCTAAATTTTGTGCCAGCATCTGCAATAAAGCCCATCACCCCCTTTATCGATCCGTCGCTCGCCTTGATGGTTGATACAGATGGTCCAAATACTTGGATAATTTCTCCGTTGCCATCCACTGCCGCAACTCCGTATTCTGGAACGGAGATATCCAGTATCGGTGCTTTCATTTGATATTCCGAACTACTATCCCAAAAGGGTTCTGATCTCTCAAAGCTCTCTACTGTTACTCCATCTGCTTCCAATTCGTCGTTGAGTCTATTGATGAAGTCATTTCTAGCGATCTCGTCAGCGAAACCGATGGAGGACGTCAGCAAGAGCACTAAGGCGCAAAAATCCAGCCGCATTGAAAATATCTCCTTACACCCTTCCCAAGGCAAAGCCCTTGGCGATGTAGTTGCGCACGAAGTAGATCACGAGCGCCCCCGGCACGATGGTCAACACACCCGCCGCCGCGAGAACGCCCCAGTCGATTCCCGCCGCGCCCTGCGTTCGGGTCATGATCGCGGCGATGGGTTTCGCGTCTACCGTGGTCAACGTGCGGCTGAGCAGCAATTCGACCCACGAGAACATGAAGCAGAAGAACGCCGCGACCCCGATGCCACTGGCCACCAGCGGCATGAAGATCTTCACGAAGAACCGGCCAAAGCTGTAGCCGTCCAGATAGGCGGTCTCGTCGATCTCCTTGGGCACGCCACGCATGAACCCTTCGAGGATCCACACCGCCAGCGGCACGTTAAAGAGGCAATGTGCCAGCGCCACGGCGATATGGGTGTCAAACAGCCCGACCGAGGAATAGAGCTGAAAGAACGGCAGTGCGAACACCGCCGGTGGTGCCATCCGGTTGGTCAGAAGCCAGAAGAACAGGTGCTTGTCGCCCATGAAGCTGTAACGCGAGAACGCGTAGGCGGCGGGCAGGGCGACTGTCAGGCTGATCACCGTGTTCATCACCACGTAGATCAGCGAATTGACATACCCCTTGTACCACGCCGGATCCGTCAGGATCGTCGCGTAGTTGGCCAGCGTCAGGTCGCTGGGCCAGAGCGTGAACGTGTTCAGGATCTCGGTGTTGGTCTTGAGACTCATGTTCAGGAGCCAGTAGATCGGCAGCAACAGGAACAAGAGGTAGAGCGTCATGACCACGACGCTGCCTTTCACCGGGAACTTGCGGCCCGGGCGGGCGATGGCGGGGGTCAGGTTTGGATCTGCCATATCTCAGCCCTCTTGCCGCTCGACGTTGACCATAACGGTGTAAAACACCCACGAGATCAACAGGATCACCAGGAAGTACATGAGCGAGAACGCCGCCGCCGGTCCCAAGTCGAACTGTCCCAGAGCCATTTTCACAAGGTCGATGGACAAGAGAGTCGTGGCATTGCCCGGCCCGCCGCCGGTGACGACAAAAGGTTCGGTATAGATCATGAAACTGTCCATGAACCGCAGCAGGATCGCGATCATCAACACCCCCATCATCTTGGGCAGTTCGATGAAACGGAACACCTTCCAGCGGCTCGCCTGATCGATCTTGGCCGCCTGATAGTAGGCGTCGGGGATCGATTTCAGCCCGGCATAGGCCAGGAGCGCCACCAGCGAGGTCCAGTGCCAGACATCCATTACGATAACCGTGACCCACGCCGCCAGAGTGTCCTGCGTATAATTGTAGGAAATCCCGAACGCATCCAGCGTATAGCCCAGAAGGCCGATATCGACGCGCCCGAAAATCTGCCAGATGGTGCCCACCACGTTCCACGGGATCAGCAGGGGCAGGGACATCAGCACCAGACAGAAACTGGCCCAGAAGCCGCTCTTGGGCATGTTCAGCGCGACGAAGATGCCCAGCGGGATTTCGATGATCAGGATGATGGCCGAGAACATCAATTGCCGCCCCAGGGCATCCCACATCCTCTCGGATGAGAGCATTTCCTCGAACCACTCCAGCCCCGCCCAGAAGAACTGGTTGTTGCCGAAAGTGTCTTGCACCGAGTAATTCACCACGGTCATCAGCGGGATCACCGCCGAAAACGCCACCAGCGCCAACACCGGCAAAACAAGGAACCACGCTTTCTGGTTAACTGTCTTGTCCATCACGCAGCCTCCCCTTCCGGTTTTACACGCCAGTCATTGGCATAGACATTTACATGTGCCGCATCAAATGTAACGTGGTTCATGTCGGTGCTCACGGCGTCGTCTTCGCCTGCGATAACATTGATTTCATTGCCAAACAGTTCCGCGCGAATGATCTTGTGGCGGCCCACGTCCTCGATCCGGCGAATGTTGACCGGCAAGCCTTCGCTCTGGCTGAGATGCGCAAACTCCGGTCGAACACCCAGTTCGACCTTGCCGTCGAGCGGACCATATCCGCGGGTCAGTGCCAGCTCGGACCCGTCGATGAAGGCGCGATTGCCGTCGACTCGTGCCGGGATCACGTTCATGCCGGGCGAGCCGATGAAATAGCCGACAAACGTATGCTCGGGGGTCTCGAACAACTCGTCCGGCGTGCCGATCTGCACCACGCGCCCGTCATACATCACCACCACCTTGTCGGCAAAGGTCAGCGCCTCGGTCTGGTCATGGGTGACATAGATCATGGTATGGCCAAAGTCGTGATGCAGCCGCTTGAGCTGGGTGCGCAATTCCCATTTCATATGCGGGTCGATCACCGTCAGCGGCTCATCAAAGAGCAGTGCGTTCACGTCCTTGCGCACCATGCCCCGGCCAAGGCTGATCTTTTGCTTGGCATCCGCCGTCAGCCCGCGCGCCTTGCGCTCGAGCCAGTCCTCCATGCCGATCATCCGGGCAATTTCCTGCACCCGCTCGGCCACATAGGATTCGTCCTGGCCCCGATTGCGCAGCGGAAACGCAAGATTGTCGCGTACGGTCATCGTGTCATAGACCACCGGAAACTGGAAAACCTGCGCGATGTTGCGTTCGGCCGTTGGGGCGTGGGTCACGTCCTGATCGTCAAACAGGATGCGCCCCTGGCTCGGCTGAAGCAGTCCAGAGATGATGTTGAGAAGCGTGGACTTGCCACAGCCCGATGCACCGAGCAGCGCATAAGCCGCGCCATCGTCCCAGTCGTGATTCAGTTCCTTCAGCGCAAAATCATCCTCGCCCTTGGGATTGGGCAGGTAGGAATGCGCGAGATTGTCGAGTGTGATCTTGGCCATATCCTACCCCCTCAGGCTGCCAGCGCGTAGGCGGCGGGCGCGATCAGCGTGCCATCCTCGCCAAAGATGTAAACGTGGCGCGGGTCCAACCATACGGTCAGCGCCTCGCCCAGTGCCAGATCATGCACCCCGTGGATCAAGCCGACCCATCGTTCGCCGTGATGATCAAGGTGGATAAATGTCTCCGACCCGGTCAATTCCGTTACGCTCAGTTCGGTGACAAACTGCATCGCGTTCGCCGTGTGCTGGCCGATCTCGAGGTGATTGGGCCGGAAGCCGGCCGTATAGCGCCCGTCGGGCAAGTCAGCGAGATTGCCAACAGCCGGCGCATTCTGCCCATCCCCAAACACGAGTTGGTTTCCGGTCTTGGTGACCGACAGAAAATTCATCGGCGGATCGGAAAACACCCGCGCCGTGGTCGCATCGACGGGCTGGCGATAAACCTGCGGAGTCGGGCCGAACTGGGTCACGCGGCCTTCCCATAGCGTCGCAGTGTTCCCTCCGAGCAGCAGCGCCTCTTCCGGTTCGGTTGTGGCATAGACAAAGATGGCACCGGAGGCTTCGAAAATCTTGGGGATCTCGATACGCAACTCCTCGCGCAGCTTGTAGTCCAGATTGGCCAGCGGCTCGTCCAGCAATACCAGCCCGGCGTTCTTGACCAGCGCGCGGGCCAGCGCACAGCGCTGTTGTTGTCCGCCCGACAGTTCCAGCGGTTTGCGCATCAACTGCGGTGTCAATTGCATCAACTCGGCGGTTTCGCGGACCCGCTTGTCAATCTCGGCGCGGTCCAGCCCCAACAGTTTCATCGGAGACGCGATGTTGTCATAAACGCTCATCGACGGGTAGTTGATGAACTGCTGATAGACCATCGCCACCTTGCGGTCCTGAACGCGCATCCCGGTGACGTCATCCCCGTGCCAGATAATCTGGCCGGTCGCGGGCACATCCAGCCCGGCCATCAGGCGCATCAACGACGTCTTGCCCGAAAGGGTTGGCCCCAACAGCACATTCATGGTGCCGTTTTCCAGCGTCAGATCGGTGGGGTGGATATGCGTTTGCCCTCCGACCGTCTTTGAAACGCCTTTCAGTTCCAGGGTCATGGACGCGCTCCTCTTGCTTCGTCGTTACGTTGGTGGGCGCTGTTGTGCCTGACCATCCAGTCGTCAATTGTCGCAATCTCTTCCGCACCCAGACGCAAGCCCAGCTTGCTGCGCCGCCAGACCACATCTTCGGCGGTCCGCGCAAACTCCTGCTCCATCAACCACGCCAATTCGGCTTCGGTCAATGTTGCACCAAAGTCTTGGCCGAGATCCTTCGAATTCCTAGCTTCGCCCAGAATAACCCGTGCGTCGGTGCCGTAGGCCCGCACCAGGCGTCGCGCCCAGAGATCCGTCAGAAACGGATAGCTACCTGTCAGGTCTGCGACCTGATTCTCGAAACCATCCACTGCAAAGTCGCCACCGGGCAAGGGGACTCCGGCGGTCCAGGCGCCCGTGATACCGCCCAGTTGCGTGCCGATCTTTTCCAATGCGCTTTCGGCCAGACGGCGATAGGTGGTGATCTTGCCGCCAAAAATGTTCAACACCGGCGCACCGTTTGCGTCTACTTTCAACGTGTAGTCCCGTGTTGCCGCCGTGGCGCTGCTGGCTCCGTCGTCATAGAGCGGTCGCACCCCTGAATAGGTCCAGACGATATCGGCATCTTCAATATCCTGCTTGAAATACTGGTTCGCAAAGTTGACCAGATACTGTCGCTCTTTGGGTGTGCATTCGGGCGGCACATTGGGGTCATGATGTTCCGCATCGGTGGTGCCGATCAGGGTGAAATCGGTTTCGTAGGGGATCGCAAAGATGATCCGCCCGTCGGTGCCCTGGAAAAAATAGCACTTGTCGTGGCCATAGAGCCGGCGCGTCACGATATGCGAACCACGCACCAGCCGCACCCCTTCGGTGGAATTCAGCTGTACAGTGTTCTGGATCAGATTGCCGACCCATGGCCCGCCGGCATTGACCAGCATCCGAGCGTGATGTTCGCTGGTCTCGCCGCTATCGGTATCTTTCGTTTCGATGCGCCAGATATCCCCTTCACGCGCCGCCGACAGCACGCGCGTCCGGGTCATCACCGTCGCGCCGCGCGCCGCCGCATCACGTGCATTCAGAACTACCAGCCGCGAATCTTCAACCCAGCAATCAGAATACTCGAACGCCTTTTCAAACCGGTCGTCCAGCGGCGCACCTTCAGGTGATCCGCGCAAATGCAACGAACTTGCACCCGGCAGGATCTCGCGCCCGCCCAGATTGTCGTACATGAACAGTCCCAGCCTGATCAGCCACCTTGGCCGCCGCCCGCGCATCCACGGCATCACGATGCTCAGCAGCCGCGACGTGGGGGTTTCGGACTCGAACCGCATATCTTCATGATATGGTATGATAAATCTCATCGGCCAACTGATATGTGGCATTGCACACAACAGCGTTTCCCGCTCGATCAGCGCTTCGCGCACAAGGCGGAACTCGAAATACTCCAGATAGCGCAGCCCGCCGTGGAACAGCTTGGTTGACGCCGAAGAGGTCGCGCTCGCCAGATCGTTCATTTCGGCCAGCGTCACCGACAGGCCACGCCCTGCCGCATCACGGGCAATGCCACAGCCGTTGATGCCGCCACCGATGATGAACAGATCGGATACTCTGATGTCATGCTGATGCGCCAAACGTCTCTCCCATGACGTGAACCGTAGGTGGATCTATGCCAAACACTTCGACAAACAGCAACAGTACATTTTCGTTTTTTTTCGTTTTTTGCAATAGCTTGATTTATATTGAAAATATCGCCCAAGAATTCTGATATCCAGAGATTTCCAGGCTGTTTGCGATCATCTCAGGCGGAAACCTGTTGAAATTCTGCAGTGAGAATCATCCTGCCTTGCCCGGGGTCAGAAAAGATGCCACCATAAACGCGCAAAAACGAACATGGACATGTCACAGACTCTTCGCCACCCAGAAATCATCGAAATCGCGCGCCGCGACGGAAAGGTCACCGTCGACAGGCTCGCGTCGCATTTTGATGTCACATTGCAAACCATCCGGCGGGATCTGACCGAACTTGCCGAGGCCGGCCGTCTGGAGCGGGTTCACGGGGGGGCGGTACTGCCATCCGGCACCCACAACATCGGGTATGAGGAGCGGCGGTCGCTGAACGCTCCGGCAAAGACGGCCATCGCAAATGCGTGTGCGGCACAGGTGCCGGACGACATTTCGATGTTTCTGAACATCGGGACCAGCACGGAGGCGGTGGCCAAGGCCCTGCGGGATCACCGCAACCTGATGGTTGTGACCAACAACATGAACGTGGCCAACATTCTTGCCAACAACCCCGATTGTGCGGTCATCGTGACCGGTGGCAACCTGCGCCGTTCAGATGGCGGGTTGGTTGGCAACCTTGCTGCCGACACCATTCGCCAGTTCAAGTTCGACCTCGCGGTTATCGGCTGTTCGGCGCTGGATCGCGACGGGGACTTGCTCGATTTCGATGTGCAGGAGGTTGCAGTCAGCCAAGCCATCATTCGCCAGTCGCGCCGGACTTTCCTTGTCGCGGATCATTCCAAATTCACGCGGAGCGCTCCCGCGCGGATCGCCTCACTGTCAGAGATCGACACCTTCTTTACCGACAAGCCGCTGCTGCCTGAACTTGCCCGCAACTGCGAGGCGTGGGGCACCGATGTCGTTTTGACAAAGCCACGCTAGCCGTGCATCAGACAGTCCTGCAAGCGCCGTTTCTGATGTCCGTTCACGTCGAAATTCGCGGGTTCAAGCCAGTTCTCATATCCGGCTTTCAACCCTGGCCAGTCGCCATCGACAATCGCGAACCATGCGGTGTCCCGGTTCTGTCCCTTGACAATCATGTGCTGGCGAAACACGCCTTCGGCAACAAAGCCAAACCGCAAAGCGGCTGCTTTTGACGGAAGGTTGTTGTCATTGCACTTCCACTCGAACCGGCGATACCCCAGATCATCAAACACGAGCTTCATGAACAGAAAAAGCGCCTCCGTCGCGCCACGGCGCCGGGACAGGTCCGGTCCCCAATAGATATTGCCGATTTCGATCACACCGTTCTGTGCGTCGATTCGCATGAGCGTTTGGCGCCCGACCGCCGCGTCGGTGTCCCGATCAATCACGGCAAAGTAAAGAGGATCGGCACTCGCTTCTACGCGGCGCATCCAGTCCATGAACTCTGGTTCTGCCTGTGGCGGGTACTCCGGCAGCCAGCGAAACCGGTCGTTCGCGTCCGAAACACCTGATGCTTGAAACAGGTCGGGGCCGTGCCGCGCCGCATTCAACGGTTCCAGCGTCACATAGCGACCTTCGATCATGTGCCGGTCAGGTATTTGGCGAGGGGTCCATTTGCTCAGATCTTGGGTCACGGTCGCATCCTTTTGGTCTTCGTCGGATCACATCATCCATGAACACTACATTTCGCACTATGGGCAAGATGGTCGTTAGGCATTTGCCCGTCTGCTATGACCCGGGTGTTTCCCAGCCCGCCTCTGCCATCGCGTGCCGATAGGAGGGTGCCACGCGCATTCGCGCAGTGACGCCTTTCCGGGTCAACACATTGTGCATCTCTTTCAACCGCCAGCAGGGCACGTGCATCACGAGATGATGCTCAAGATGATAGTTTACCCAATAGGGCGCGACGAACAGGCGCGCGATTGGCCCGGCCAGCGTGGTGCGCGTGTTTTGCAGCGGGTTTTCAGAAGCTTCGGTAGCGCCATGTTCGGCAATATTGCGAATTCGCAGGACGAATTGGAACCAGGTGAGATAGGGCAGCAGCCAGAATGCCAGCCCCCACCACCAATCGCCGATCATGGCCATCAGGACGATGATCCCTAAGAAGGCCGGCAGGGACTTGAACAGGTCTCGCGCCTTGAACGCCTGCGCAAAGTCACTTGATGCGGCGACTATCGCCTCGTCATCGCCTGCCAGCCGGATCGACATCATGATCTGCGCAGCCAGTTGTTTGTAGCCGGTCTGACCAGTCAAATCCCTGATGAACTTGCGTTTGAGAGACGCGCGCGTGGTCGGAAACTTGGACGAGAGGACAAGATCGGGATCCCTGTCGGTCTGGGTGAACCGGTGATGCGTCAGGTGGTAGTGGCGATAAGCCAGAAGTTCCGCGAGTATCGGTCGCCCGCACAGCCATTCACCCACGACATCATTCAACTTGCGTGATTTGAACAGAGCGTTATGCGCCGCCTCATGCATGAGGATCGCCAGCCCCAGCTGTCGCGACCCGATGACCAGAACAGCCAACAAAAAGGTGAGCGGGTTTGGCCAGATCCCGAAGAGCGTCACCGCCAGAGCAATCGTGCCCCAGCAATGAACGACCAGCCAGAACCCCATGACGTCGGATCGTTCCGCCAGAGGGCGAATTTCATTGGTGCTCAGAAACGCCTTTCCCGGTGTCATGCGCAGACTCCTCCGGCGCTAACGTCCCAGATCGTGGTGCAACCTGTCAAATGGATCGCGGCGTCACTCTGGTTCAGCGCCAGTCAAAAAAGCCTGGACCCGCCTCCGCAAGCAGTTTTTCCGCCATCGCGCAACCAAGCTCTGCCCCGTCCTCGACGGCGCAGGTCTGATCATCGTGAATCCGTTCCGATCCATCTGGGCGCAGCACCTCTCCGCGCAATCGCAACTGCCCGTTTTCAAGCACTGCAAGCCCGGCTATCGGCGTTTCGCATGATCCGTCAAGGGCAGTCAGAAACGCCCGTTCCGCAGCCAGTCGCTCGCCGGTCGGACTGTCATGAATGGCGGCCAGCATATCGGAGGTGCGTGCATCAAACGTGCGGCGTTCGATCCCGATGGCTCCCTGCGCAACGGCGGGCAGCATCGACTCCTCGGAGATCGGAGTGGCAGGCACGTCGTCACGCTTCAACCGATTGAGCCCTGCCATCGCAAGAAATGTGCAATCGGCCACACCGTCGTCAAGTTTGCGCAACCGGGTCTGCACGTTGCCGCGAAACTCGACCACGTTCAGGTCGGGCCGCCGGTTCAAGAGTTGCGCCTTGCGCCGCAGGCTGGAAGTGCCCACGGTCGCGCCCTCTGCCAGATCGGTCAGCGCAGATTTATTCGGCGAAACGAACGCATCACGCACGTCTTCGCGCGGTAGATAGGTATCCAGAATCAATCCGGCAGGCTGCTGAACCGGCATGTCTTTCATCGAATGTACGGCGATGTCGATACGGCCCTGAAGCAGATCGTCCTCGATCTCGCGCGTGAACAGCCCCTTGCCGCCGATTTCCTTGAGCGGTCTGTCCTGTACGGCGTCACCGGTGGTCTTGATCACCACGATCTGGAACACCTCTTGTGACAGATCAAATGCGCGTGCCAGCCGGTCGCGCGTTTCATAGGCCTGTGCCAGTGCCAGCGGAGAGCCACGGGTGCCGATCCGTAACGGAGTGTCGAGTGTAGGAAGATGCTGTGTCATGCCTCCTCTTTAGTCGCGTCAATTTGGCCTTACAAGCGTCCGGGCTTGACATTATCGTCCTCAAACAGGACGCATGGCCCGGAATGTACTCGGGAGGCCACCATGAGCGAGACCAAAAAGCTGCTGCGTGCACTGGCGGGCGAAACACAGACGGTGCCGCCAATCTGGATGATGCGCCAGGCCGGTCGCTACCTGCCCGAGTACAGGGCCACGCGGGCCGAGGCGGGAGATTTCCTGTCGCTTTGCTATAACAGTGAACTGGCCGCAGAGGTCACGCTGCAACCGATACGCCGATATGGCTTTGATGCGGCGATCCTGTTTGCGGATATTCTGCTGATACCACAGGCGCTTGGCGCTGATCTGTGGTTCGTGACAGGCGAGGGGCCGCGTCTCTCCACGGTGACGACCCAGAGTGATTTTGAAGCGCTGAAGCCTGCGAATTCGATCCACGACACGCTTTCGCCGATCTACGATACCCTGCGCATTCTGAACGGCGCCTTGCCGTCTGACACCACGCTGATCGGTTTTGCCGGTGCCCCATGGACGGTGGCGACCTATATGATCGCTGGCCGGGGCACGCCGGATCAAGGGCCGGCCCATGCATTGCGCGAGGAAAACACCGCATTGTTTGAGGCGCTGCTGGATCGCATCACCGAGGCCACGATCGACTACCTGTCGATGCAGATCGAAGCCGGTGCCGAGGTCGTCAAGATTTTCGACAGCTGGGCCGGATCGCTTCACGGAGACGATTTTGACAAATACGCAGTCGAACCCTCTCGGCGCATCACCCAGGCGCTGAAAGAGCGCCACCCGTCGACCCCGGTCATTGGCTTTCCGCGCGAGGCTGGTGAGAAATACGTGGGTTTTGCCCGTGCGACCGGTGTCGATTGCGTGGCGCTGGACAACTCGGTTGATCCCGTCTGGGCCGCCGCCCATGTTCAGAGCGACGGTTGCGTGCAGGGCAATCTGGCCTCATCGCACATGGTGACGGGGGGGCAGGCTCTGATCGACGAAACCCGCGCCATCGTCCGCGCCTTTTCGGGCGGGCCACACATCTTCAATCTCGGTCACGGCATCACACCGGACGCCGATCCGCAAAACGTCCAGTTGATGATTGATACGGTGCGCGAGGGTTTGGCGGTTTAGGCGCGCGTCAAGGCGACCCGTTAACGCGTTTTGCACTAAACTGAAATTACCTAACGCTGCCGGAAGTCATATATTCCAACGCGTCAGGTGAAACCAGATAACCAGGTTCGACGCGAGACGCTCTAGTCGAGCCGCCGCACCAGAATCTGGTTTCCCTCGCCTCGCTTGGTTTCAAAGACCTTCAATGTTGCGATCAGGTCGCTGAGTTTGCGCTTGCCATAGCTGCGGGTGTCGAAATCGGGATTGGCGGCCGTTATGAACTGTCCGATCTGACCCAGCGTGAACCACTCGTCGTCCTGATCGATCGCGTCCATCGCCCGGATCACCAGCTTGGCCGGATCGTCCAGCCCAGGACTCGGCTCGATCTGGTCGTCGCTCTTCGTCTGTTTGGGCTTGGGTTTCGGGGCGTCCGAAATGAGGTTCTCGACATAGATGAACCGCTTGCAGGCCTTGACGAACGCCGTCGGTGTCTTGCGCATTCCCATGCCGAACACGTCGAGCCCCTGTTCGCGGATGCGGCTGGCCAGTCGGGTGAAATCGCTGTCGGACGAGATCAGCACAAAGCCATCAAACCGTCCCGAATGCAGGATATCCATTGCGTCGATCACCAGTGCGATGTCGCTGGCATTCTTGCCGGTCGTATTGGCGAACTGCTGATGGGGCACGATCGCCAGCGCCGCCAGTTTTTCCTTGGTCCAGCCCTGTGGGCCACCGCCCGCGAAATCTCCATAGATGCGGCGGATGCTGGCCTCGCCCAGCGATGCGATTTCCTCGAACATGGCCTCGGCATGTTTGGCGGAAATATTGTCAGCGTCGATCAGGACGGCGAGAAGCGGGGGCTTTGATGGGTTTGTCATGAAACCGCACTAGCCCAAGGCAATGGCGCTCACAACCGTCTATACATCACCAGCGCGTCGACCAGCCCCTTTTGCGGGTGGTTGAAGGCGTCCGGGAGGCGGCCCACAGTGTCAAATCCTGCACGGGTCCAGATGTCGATGGCACGGGTGTTGGTTGTGACCACAAAATTGAACTGCATAGCCAGGTATCCCGCGCACCGCGCCTGATCAAGCGAATGGTCCAGCAATGCACGGGCGACGCCACGCCCGCGCGCCGAGGGTGACGTGCAGTAGCCAGCGTTGCAGACATGCGCGCCGTTGCCGGTCTGGTTGGGCCTGAGATAGCTGCAACCCAGAGGTTCGCCCTCCCATTCAGCGATCCAGACCCGTGCGGTTTCCGGCCAGAAATAGGCAAGAGCGCCAGGCATCCCGCCTCGGGGTTCGGCGCAGAACGTGTCGCCTGCCTCGACGACCGGTTGCAGGATTTGCCAGACTGCATCGTCATCCGCCCCACGCCGTGCTTCACGGATCGACAGGGTCATCCACGCGACCTTGTTCGGGATCGGACTGAATCGGTTCGTGCCTGCATTCCAGATTCAGAATTCGACGACGGCGCGGATGGATTTGCCTTTGTGCATGAGGTCGAAGCCCTTGTTGATGTCCTCAAGGCCCATGGTGTGGGTGATCATCGGGTCGATCTCGATCTTGCCGTCCATGTACCAGTCGACGATCCTGGGCACGTCGGTGCGTCCGCGCGCGCCGCCGAACGCGGTGCCGCGCCAGGACCGGCCGGTGACGAGCTGGAACGGCCGGGTCGAAATCTCGGCCCCGGCGGGTGCGACACCGATGATGATGCTCTCGCCCCAGCCCTTGT
>NZ_JASMWN010000033.1:0-29449 GCF_032595355.1 Sedimentitalea todarodis
TGCGACTATGCTGCGTACGGGTGAATTCGGTCCAGGCCATCGTGATCTCCGTTCAGTTTCACAACCAAACAGAATCACAACCTGCTGAATTCACTCAACCCATTTCCGATCAGACACTAAGGGAGAAATGACAGGTTCTTGCCGTGTGTTATGATCGTGTCTCCGCTACAATAGCCAAGAATACCATGAACAAATGCGCCTTCCGGACCCGCGTTAGATGTGGGTTATCGTCGGCAGTGTATGCCAAGAGACCCCTTAACTAATCGGGATTTCTTCGTCGACCGGCCCCCTTGAATCGCCATCGATGATCAGCCTCAAGACTGTTAGTAAGGAACGCGACAACTCTGTGCGCTAATGTTTGCCGAAAGATGTGACTTGCGTCGCCTTCAACAGACAACGGTTTTCAAACCTGCGTTAGCTTTGGATTGTAGATTGGCATCCGGTAACATGGTGCTCAAAGCGCGATGCATATAGTCTTCCACATTGGGGTTCACGTGCCGCATTCTTTCGAAGACTGCGCGGGCTTCGCTTTTCTTCCCCTTTTCGACAAGTGTGGATATCTGGAACGCTTGTATCCAAAAAACATCGCGATGCGGCGAAGCATGAAGTGCTTCGTTGGAAAACGCATCGGTTGGATCATGTAGCGCTGCCATACCGACCCGAATGGACTCAAACACCGAGGGGTTTGCGTTTTGCTTGTCTGAACGGCCATTAGGACTGGGGTCCAGGGCCGACAATGTTTTCAGCAAATTGACATCATCGATTTGAGATCCAACTGGTTGCATAGTTTTGACCCGATTAACGGCGCTGCCAATCAAATCCTGCCTGCATCCCGTTACGCCGGCGTATCCGAGCGCCAGAGCCGACCAAATACTTTCGGGTCTGTCTTCAATAAGGGCTTCTGCAGCATCTTCGATAAACGAAATTTCCTTGATGTCCGGATCCGTTGAAAAACAGAAACTCGCACGTGACATGTCAATGGAAAGAGCTTTCGCGACGGAAGAAGACTGTACGACCGTCTTCACTGACGACATAGCCGCCGGGAGACGTTCGCGATCCTGCGTCGCCATGAAAGAAAAAGCATCAGCCAATCGGGCAATTCTGGACTGTGGCAGCAGTTCAGAGACCTGATTTACAACGCGCCCACCTATCGGATCAAGCGCAAGCACAGTTACCGCTTTGGAAACACTGTCGACGATCATTCTGCGGTCTACGCCGTCAGATCTTGGGCTCAATCTGGTATTGCTGATAATCTGGCGCGAACGGGGATCAATGACCGAAAGATAAGCATTGCAAACCTCATCGGTCGCCATCACGCGCGTAACAAGTAAAACACACGCACCTTGGCGTTCGGCTTGATCTGCGAGGGCATCAAGGGTCTTTCCCTCAACACAAGTGAAAGACAGGAGACCGTCGCTTAGAAACTCGGATTGAGAAATCAAGGTGAGCACTTCACATTCAATTTCAAAGCCATATCCGCATGACAAGTGATCGACGGCACAAAGTGTTCCCAGCGCCATGATCGGATCGCCCGTGTCAAATGACCCGCGCATTCGTAAATCTTGCATGGGCAGGGCGTCCAAGACTGTCCGGTATCCCCCCTTTGGCACAGACAAACGCCGTGTTCTGGTTCGTTTCAATCTGGAATAAAAACCATCTAGTGCCGCTCTGAGCCTTTTGACCTCGATGCGGACATGCGCGTCACATGATGGATCGTAGTTCAATCCCAAGCCCATGACATCCCGCGCAATGTCTTTCTGGGAAATTTTGGCAGCGGATTGATCGCTTTTTTCAGCGATATACAAAAGCAGCGCTCTGAGCCTGTTAGACGCCTCAAACTCCGGACCCTGAATGATCCAGGACGCTTCAGCTAGACAAGGGCCCGACGCCGCCGAAGCTGACAATGTCAGAACGTGACCCTTCAATCCCGAAAATTTCCCCATAGTTAGAACTTATACGCCAAACGTTACATTACAAGCTTACGACACTTTTTTGTGCGCACCAAGTATAAGCTCATGGGAAATATGATTTTCCAAAGGTCAAAACCCCGTTTTGACGTACTTGATTGTTCATCAATTCGACTAAGTTTCAAAAGGTTAGCAACTTCATAAACCTGTTCGGCGTGCCTAACCTCTGCGAATGTTTGCTCTTGGGTTTTACCTGAAATCTTTGCGGCGCTTTGCGTGCGTCCTCTTGGCAATTTTTGCTGGCGCTGCCCATGCAGACGACGCGCATCCACGTTTTGACTACGGCGAAATCTCGGGTGTTTTCGAACCACCCAGCACGCGGGACGGCTATTTGAGTTTTGGGCGTTTGGGGCGCACCTACGACGACTATGCCGCATGGAAGTCAGAGGTTTCCCAAAAAAATGGCGTGTCTTGGCTCATCGAAGATCGGATGATCCTACAGTCTGGGCGCAATGCGGACATAGCCGACAACGAACTCAATCTTATCGGGCGGTACGAATTCGCCCGCGCCTCGCCTGCGTCATGGTCCATTAACGTGTGGGGCCAGTTTGCAAACACTTTGGGCAACACAACAGTGTCCGAATTCCAAACCGAACTTGGGGTGCTCTCGCCACTCAACGGGGGGAACTCGGGGCCCGAAAAATCGAACCAGATCCTTCAGATGCTGGCCTTTGAATACATAAATCCGGCTGAAACACTGCGCTTTCAAATTGGCAAACTCTCGACTCGAACTCTGATGAACCTGAATCGATATGCGCATGGTGATAGCGACAGTTTCTTTACGCCGATGCTCGGGAATAATCCGGTTGTGCCATACACGGCGCTGCTCGGCCTGGGTGTATTTGGGCAGTACCGCGCAGACAATTGGTATCTGTCTGGGCTGGTGCGCGCACCGGATGACAACTTGGGGCTGTCAACATCCGC
The DNA here is from genome assembly GCF_032595355.1 of Sedimentitalea todarodis. Taxonomy (NCBI): domain Bacteria; kingdom Pseudomonadati; phylum Pseudomonadota; class Alphaproteobacteria; order Rhodobacterales; family Paracoccaceae; genus Sedimentitalea; species Sedimentitalea todarodis. The sequence goes on from NZ_JASMWN010000033.1 coordinate 2,892, forward strand.
CTGGCAAAACGGATCACGCGAATACATCGTCGAAGCGGCGCTGACGCCGACCATTCCGGGTCTGGGCTATGGGGAATACCGCCTGACCTTGTCCCGCCTGATCGAAAATGGATCTCTACCACGGGTCGATACGTTTTCTGTAAGTGCTGATCAGGATTTCGGAGACAGGTTGGGTGGGTTTTTTCGCTATGCGCAAGCGGATGACACGTTTCGAGATTTCAGAAAACGGATCGCCGCCGGATTTATCGTAAAGCGCCCGTTGGGCTTTGAGTATGATCGCGCCGGTTTTGGAGCGTGGCATGGCGCACCCACAGACCCATCGCTCAGAAACGAAACCGGGGTTGAGATCTATTACCGGGCTCAGGTTTCGCCATTCCTGCAAATCACAACGGATATTCAGGTCGTGTTCGATCCCGCAAAATCGACTCGATCCTCCGAGGTAGTCCTGGGTCTTCGGCTCCGAGTTGAACTCTGAAAGGCAAACATATGGAACGCATGGCAAATCCCCGTTCAAGTCTGGTTATCGTGGCCGTAACAACCGTCGCTTTGACATTTACCAGCGCCCCACCGGTTCACGCGGACGTCCTCAAGGGCGCGGTTGTCGGTGCAGGCGTCGGCGCCTTGATCGGCGGTAAAAAAGGGGCGCGAAACGGAGCCATCGTCGGAGCCGTCGCCGGCGGCGTCAAGCGCAGCAAAAAGAAGAAGAGGTAAGAATTATGACAACTTATCGGTGCAAGACACTGACGGTCGCAGGCCTTGTGATGCATTTGTGTTCCCCCGCCTCCGCGCAAGACAGACCGACGGAAGAGATCCTCAGCGAAGCCCAGGGCGTTCTGCATCTGACGTGCAACACCCTGTTTGAGACTTACGGCAATAACGAAGACGCGATGCTGGATGTGATTGGGTTGATGGTCGCAGTGTCGCTCAACAACCGCGGGATCGACTTCACAACGCTGGACCTGACGCCGCAGGAAAAAGACGAAATCCAAGCCGAATTTGCTGACCAGATTGGCGACATCTGTGCGGAGGATGCCGACGCGCTGATGGCCGGCATCGTGGACCACACTGTCGCGGATCTCGTCACGTACTACTGACACGAATTTCATTTTACTGGAGAAACAACATGAATCTGAGAACCTTGCTTGCGAGCGCGGCACTTGTGGGGCTAATGCCCGCGCTGGCCATGGCTCAGAACTTTGGTGCCGCAGACACCCCTGAAGAAATCGACATGATCGACGAAGGTGTTGAGCCGGTTATCCGTCTGAACCCGGATGATCCCACCTTTGATATCTGGAAGAAAATCCGTGACGACATTTCAGACGGGCGCGAGCCCGGCCCGATCAATGTTCAGCGTTTTGTGGGCGGCACGCCTTGGGAAGGGATACCAACTTTTTTCCACCTTCCCGTTGCTCTGACACCCAAAGATTTGAAGGCCGGCGAAGTTGATGTCGCCATTTTTGGGGCCGAACTGATCGGGGACATGCGCGCCCGCACCTTTGGCCCACAGGAAATGCGCAATCCGCACCGGTCCGAAGTCTACCGAAACTGGGGCGCCTTCGCGATGCCGGAACTGGATACAGGTCTGACCTGGGCCAACGATTTAACAGTTGTTGATTATGGCGATGCGCCCACACACCCCATGAGCATTGATCTTTCGATCCCGGAAGTCCGCAAGTTCGTGGCCCAAGTCGCAGGTGTTGAACTGGAAAACGGCAAGCGCACCATTCCGATCATCATCGGCGGTGGGCATGCCTTGATGTACCCTGACGCGGTCGGTCTTACGGATGTCTATGGAAAAGGCAACTTGCAGATTATCCACTTTGACGCCCACGCGGATCAGGCGCCTGTCGGCTTTGGCTTCGCGGTGACGCACGGCAACCCGGTGCGCAAACTGGTCGAGGGTGGGTTTGTAAAAGGCGAAGACATTATCCAGATCGGCCTGCGCGGCCCCAACTCCACCGACCTCAGCGGTGTTGCGTGGAACAGAACGAACGGGCTGCGCTATCACATGTTCGCCGAAATCGAGGTGCGCGGATGGCAAGCCGTGATGGATGACGTGATGGCCGAAGTACATGCCAGCGGCAAACCGACGTTTATCTCCTTTGATGCCGATGTTCTTGACCCGGCCTTTGCGGCGGGGGTTTCCACGCCTGAACCCGGCGGCCTTTATATGCGTGAGGCAATGCCTTTGATGCGCAGGCTTTGTGCTGAAAGTAATGTGGTGGGTGTCGAGATTGTGGAACTGCGGCCCGACAGCGATCCGGGCTATACCACATTGCTCAACGTCAAAAGCTTGCTGCGCCAATGTCTGAACGGCATGGCGGTGGCCAAGGCCGGACTGGGCGAGAATTACTATCACCCTGACATCATTGACGATGGGAAATGATACTGCACGGGGCCGCCTTTGCGGCGGCCCTGCCATTCTGAGCGACCGGAGCCGTAGATGAACCGTTTTTTGACTATTTTTCGCGAACCCATGATGTTGTTCAGCCTGACAGCCGCAGCGGTTTTTGGGCTTCATGCTTTGAGCGGCGACGACGACGCCCACAAGGTGATCAAAGTCAGCCCCGAAGCGATTGCTGGGTCGCTTTCCCTGCGACAGGATTTGATCGGGCGGCAACTGACGGCTGATGAACGTGATGAAATTGTGGAAAAATTGGTCCGGCAGGAAATCCTTGTGCAGGAAGCCGCCGCCAGAGGCTTGCACCTGCACGATTCAAAAACCCGTGAACGGCTTGTCACGCAGATGTATTTCGTGATGACCGAAGACGCGCCCGAACCTCGACCTGAGGACCTTTCGGCCTTTTATGAGTCCAACCCCGACCGGTACATGCTCCCCAAGACCGTCACCTTCGATCATGTGTTCTTTGAAACCGATCAAACGGCAGCACAAACCTTGATGGATCAGATCAATGCCGGCGGCGAGATTCCTGAGGATGCCGGAGACACGTTCTGGCTGGGCAACCGTTTAGAACATTACGGTCCGGGACAGTTGGTCACCGTCTTGGGTTGGGAATTCGGCGCGCAGATTCGGGATCTTGAGCTTGGCGTATGGACAGGCCCAATCCGCTCCGGGCGCGGCTGGCACCTCGTTCGGTTGGATGCATTCAATCCACCAAAAGCCCTGCCCCCAGAAGAGTTGAACCGCAGATTGCGCGAGGACTGGACGCAGGCCTACAGCCAACGCAGTTTCGAAAAACGCCTGGATGTCATGCGCGCATCCTATACAATTAACTTGCCCTCAACCGAAGAAGTTCAGGCGACCAAACCCCGGTTACAAACCGTGCAGGTCCTCTCAGCAGGCGGGCCCACGAAATGATCCGGTCAGCGCGATGGGTTTTCCTGATCCTGACAGGTTTGATGGTAGCGATTTCAACACCAGTCACAGCGCATGACCTCGGGCTTGCGCAGGTGACGGTGTCCTCGACATCTGAGGGCGACATCATTTTGCGCTCAAAACTTTCGGCGACCCTTGACGCACAATCTCCCGTCTTGCCGGGAACCTGCACTGGCGTGACCACTTCGATGATGGCGCCGGATCGGCTGAACCAGTGGCTTGAAACACGCATTCAGTGTCAGAAAGAAAACATCGGAACGATCCTTCTGCCATGGCAGGTCGACGGCGTCTTTCTGATTTCGCAAGCCGCTGGTCATGAGAGCAAAACGCGCTTTGTGCCCGCCGGTCCGGGTGGTGTTTCGTTGGACCTGAGCGACCTGAACTTTCAAGAACGCGGGACGCTCGGCATCGCAAGCCTCTACGCCCAACTGGGCATCAAACACATTCTGATTGGCCTCGATCATCTGGCCTTGCTGGTGTGCCTCGTCTTGCTCGCGCGAGGGATGTTGTTGGTCCGGCTGGTGACGGCCTTTACAATCGGGCATTCGATCACTCTGTGCCTTGCTGCGCTACAGGTTGTAAAGGTTCCAGTAACTCCGGTTGAGGTGCTGATCGTCTTGTCAGTGGCCTACTTGGCACGGGATGTCTGGCTTGGTCGGTCACTTGATCGCAACAGCACGGTTTTGATGGGCGGCATTGGACTTTTGCATGGTTTGGGGTTTGCCAGCGTCTTGTCTGAAATCGGCCTGCCGAAATCTGATCTCCTATTGGCGCTGCTGAGTTTCAACATCGGAATTGAGATCGGCCAGTTGGCCTTCCTGACCTTCGTCATCGTCCTTTCTAACCTATTCGGCCGCGTCGCTCCAAATTACCTGGTGAAACTTACTCCCGGCGCGGCGTCTTTTCTCACGGGGAGTTTGGCGATGTATTGGACATTCGAACGCATCGCCGGGTTTTATGTGTAAGCATCCAAATGCATGATCAATCAACGTCACGTTTTGTTGGGTACTACCAACGTTTTTTGCAGCCTCTGGATCGTCGCACCACCACCTGTTCCAAACCTACCATTGAACTAATAATGTTAGCTAGATTGGCCTCTTTGTCGTATTTTTAAAGTCATTTTGAACCTGCATGTTTTCAAAAAGACCCAAAGCCGTATGGAAGCTGATTGATGGATATTGCCACTATAACTGATATTTATGGGAAAGCGGGCGGGCCGGTGCTCAGCTACCTCGTCATTGGCGCAGTGCTATTGGTCGCCTTGCCAGCTGCAGTTCTGATTGGACATCACGCGGGCCGTTTGCACCGACTGAAAACAGTGTCCTCCGGTAAGGGGGTTGACTTGCAGGCCGGTCAAACGTCGCTTGGCGGAATCCTTACCCTGTTAGGTCTTCTTCTCGCGTTCAGCTTTGGCAACGCTTTGAGCATTGCCCAGGCTGGTTGTGTCGCAACGACAATCCAACCAGATGCACCGCCAGCTTTCAAATCACCCAAACACCAGATTCACTCATAGCTCCGCTGCTTGACCCATGCTGTGACCGTCACAGGCGCTTCCTCGCCTGTCTCGGACAGAACGGTGTGGAACGTGTAGTTGCGAGCCAGTCGCAAAGACAGGTCAGCGTCTTCGGTGACGTTGTGGGCATCGAACGCGCCGACTTCCATCAGAGCGTCGCGGCGCAGATATTGCGACGTGCCACCAAGCAGGAACGGCAGGCCCAGCTTGTCGAGCATCGGCAGCACGCCCCGGAACAGGACCGCGTATTCGAGCGCCCATAGACGGGCGATCAACGGGCCGTCATGGTCGCAGGCAAGGACGGCTTGCACGACGGCGCAGTCGGGGTCAGCGACCATCCGCGCAACGGCGCGTCGTGGTTGTTCTGGCGCGGGCCTGTCTTCCGCATCGAAGATTACCACCACGTCGCCGCGCGTGTGAAGGAGCCCGTAGTTCACGGCGCGAGGTTTGCCTATCGCAGTTCCGCGATTGATCGCTGGGTGCCATCTGATCCGAGGAACTTCCAGTTGCCATTCCAAACGTTTTCGTTGCCATCCACAATCGACTGGTTGAGTTGGTTGAGCGTTGGAAAGCGTTCTCCGGTGTCCGGCCTGACCCATTGACCGCCATCGACTACGCCCGTGTAGCTCTTGCGTTTGTAGGTGCGGAAAACATCGAAACCTTCCGCGAAATGGACACCGCTTCGCCCATCGGTGAGGCCGTCGCCCTTCGGTGTGATTTCGCTCGGCGCAGGGTCGGATTCGCCGCATTTGAGCAAACGGTTGAGGATGGCATCCTCTGTGTCTTCGCCCGCCTGCCGCTGTGCCCAGATTGCCGCGAAAACCGCCGTCGATACTGAGATGGTCCTATTCATAGCTTTCTCCGATTCTGCTTACCTCCTATAAGTAGCGGATAGTGCTATTTGCTGCAAGAGGAGATTTTTAATGAGGAAGGCTGCGATTTATGCCCGGGTATCGACCGGCGAACAGACGCCCGAAAACCAGCTTATCCGCCTGCGAGAGGTGGCCCAGCGCGCGGGGTGGGCGGTTGTGTGCGAATACGTCGAGACGGCATCCGGTGCCAAACGCTCGCGCCCGGCGCTGGACGCGATGATGAAGGACGCCGCGCGCCGCCGGTTCGACTTGGTGATGGCTTGGGATGTATCGCGCCTAGGGCGATCCCTGCGCGATCTGGTGGACCTCTTCGAGACGCTGCGCAGCGTTGATTGCGACCTCTTTCTGGAACAGCAGGCGCTCGACACCTCGACACCGGCGGGCCGCGCCCTGTTGCAGATGTCTGGCGTCTTTGCCGAGTTCGAACGGGCGATGATCGTGGAGCGCACGAAAGCCGGAATGGAGCGCGCCCGGGCGAACGGAAAACAGATCGGGCGCGCCCCGGCGTCTGATGGGCTGATCGACGCGATCCGCGCCCTGCGCGCGGATGGGATGGGGATGGACCGGATCGCGCGCGACCTGAAATGCGGCAAGGGCCTGAGCCAGCGCGTTTGCCAAGAGTTCGACAAGGAGATGGAAAATGGATGAAGAGAGATTTGACGCGGTGGCGCGCCGCGTGTCGGACGGCACCCCGGGCGGTCCGGCTTACCGCGTCGGGCGGCGTGGTTTGAAGGTGATCGAAGAACTGGCGGCGCGTGGCGTTGCCGAGGCGACGATGGCCAAGGCCCTGCGGATGGGCAAGGACGCGTTCCGCGCCGCCAAGCGCCGCGATCCCGCCGTGCAGGAGGCCATCGACCGGGGCCGCGCCGTTGAGCACGACAAGCTCGTGGGTGTCCTGCATGACCTTGCGATGGCGGGCCAGTATGTCCCGGCGATGTTCCTATTGAAGGCACGCCACGGATATCGCGAGGGCGAACAGTTCGGGGTGAACGTGAACATCGACACCGGCGGGGTGCTGGTGGTTCCGAACAAGATGACGATGGAGGAGTTTCTGGAAGCCCAGCGCGAGGCGGGCCTTTACGACAGCCCGCAGCGGCCCGATGCAGTGGATCGCACCCCCGGCCAGCGCACCATCAAGGCGGTGCTGGACCCTAAGACTAGGCAGGGTGATTAGTGCTGTGGCTCGGTCTATTGCGAGGGCGTTTCCGAACGGAGGCGCGAGGAAACCGCCGGGTGCGCCTGCGGTAGGGCAGCGATAATCGCAGCTTCGGTCTGACCGTTGTTGGGCGTAAGAACAACTAGCAATCTTGCCGGGTCGGAAACTCTAAATTCTTCCATTGACAGTAGGACGCGCCACACCTCTTTCGGGACCTCAAAGCTGGTGGTGCCATCTCCCGGGATTGCTCCGCACCAAAAATGTCGAATGAGACCGCTGTCTTGAAGGCTAATGATTGTCGATAAATCTGGCTTCGCCCAAATGGTTCGGTCGCTTTGGGCCAGAGCCTTGCTGAGTATTGCCACCTCGAAAATGTGCAGGTGAAGGAGCTTCTTGCGGGTTGATCGTGTCTTTATCGGCGCAATGATGTATCGCCCTATTGCTTTGATGGCATTGATTATCGGCGGCGATATGGACGCGACAGACAAGACAAATGCGAAAATCGCAACAATTCGGATAGTTGGAAAGACCCAATCCGGCAGGCCAATAAACAAATCAGGATAGAAATATTCTAAAGCAAGTGCTGTCGCACAAGACAAGAGAACTGACCAAGCTACTTTTCCACCAGACTCGACCGCCGTAATTATTTGATTAACCCACGTCACGCGAACTCCATGTATCTCTTGTGTCTGCTTCGGTCGAAAACACTGCGCAGGTGCTCTTCGGGTTTTCGAGAGATGCCTGCCAACCTCTTCTAAAGGTAACAATTCGGCGAAGGAACAGCTAAACAACAACGAATACCGCTCTCCCGCCCCAAACGTTCGCGTTATAGTTGCGCATCCGGGGCGATGGCGACCCTGACAGCGCAGTGGCAGCGCGTCGGCCCCCAACGCTTGAGAGGACCGACCGATGACCGCAACGATTTCCCCCGACGACAATCCCCCGACCTTGCCCGCCGCAGGGACGCTCTATGGCCTGCCGGAACTGGCCGAAGCCCTTGCGGCCGCAACCCGGCTCGAAGAAAAACACGGAGCCATGATCGAACGGCTTGAGGCCGCGATCCTGAAACAGTCGCAGGACGCTGCCGAAAGCGCCCGCCGCGCGGGGTTCGGCAAGCTCGACGCCCAGAACGCAGGGACCAAGATGGGCGTGAAGGCCCGGAATGACGTGCGCAAGATTTCCGACGATGACCGCTGGGCGATCCTGCGCCAGCTCGACGCGATGGCCTCGGGCCTATCGGCCTCCGAAGCACTTTGGGCCTCGCCTATTGTCGCCCTTGCCCGGATGGGTCTTGGCAGCGACAAGCGCACGAACCACATTGCGCAGCTTTCGGGCGCTGGCCCGGCGGAATTGCGGACGGCGGCAGCACTGGCCGCCGCCACGCTGGATCGGGTTCTGGGTGCCAGTGTCGCGTCCCTTCTTGACCGGACGCCGGTGAAGCAGCGGATGGTTTCGCCGCAGGAACTGGCCGAACGCCTGATCGGTGACGATGTGCGGCAGGCGCGGGCCGCAATCGCGGCGGTGAAGCAGGCGCACCAGCGCGCCCTTAATGCCGACCGTGAGTTTGCGTCTGGACGCCGCAACGCCACGGCCCGGATCGCGTCGGCACTGGCCGAGCGTGACGCTGCGAAGAACGCGGGCGCGGCGGTGGAGGCGGGCTGATGGATACTGTCTGGTCGCAGCGGATCGCTGACGCATATCCGACCCTGTTCCCGCGCCGCCTGCGGCAGGCCCATATGGCGCTGATCTCCTGGGCCGAGGAAGCCAACCCTGACGGCTGGCCCACACCCTTTGATGTGGAACGGTTCGCGCGGCTCTACGGTGTGGCGCGCGGCCCCCTCGGGGCCTTGGTCGGGATGTTGTCCCGCAAGCCGGTGTCCGACCGGCGCGTTGTCTGGGTCGATGCGGTCCGCGATCCCGACACCGCCACGCCGCACCTGATCCGCCAGCACGACCACGCGGTGGTCCGGGCCTTCGGATGGTTCTGCGCCACGACCGATCTGGGCTGGCTGAATTTGCGCAGGCCCGTCCTGCATTGACCCCCTGAGCGTTCGGCTAGGGGGTGTGCCCGCTGCTGAGGCACACGTTCCAAGAAAATTGAGCCACGACGGTGTGAACCGACGCGGCGCTTTCGGGGTCGTATCGGTGTGTGAACTTCGGCCCATTACCGGACATTTGGGCGTGGCGCAGCGGATGACTGATCTCTGCTTCAGAGTTGCCCTTCACGCATACGCAGCGAGAGCCAACGGTTGGCCCGGGGCGAGCGGCTGGTCTCCCCGGACATAATGCATTTTGTCGGGCGCTGGATGTCAGAAAACGGACGGATCAACCGCCCGGATTCGCCCTCTTGTGACGGTTTTTGCCTGAGCGACGCGCCTAAACCAGCGCGTCTTCTGAGACCCTTTCGCGATGCTGGGGCGTTACAGCACCTGACGCTCGCGATGGACACAAACCAACCCATACTGCTTGGGATCACCCGGACGCTGAATGAGTGCTTGGGCTAGATGCTCTACCTATTCAGTTGGGGCATCAATCGGGGGATCGAGTGCGAAGGTTTTCAGGCGGGGCACACCAGTCAAAGTGTCATCCTGAGTTCTGACGAGTTTTTGTGCCTCACGATCATATTCGATGTTGGCTGGCAACATCGCCTCAGCCACAGGCGGGTGTGATATCGCAATCGTCTGGTAGTTCTTCTTTACCCACTCCGCTAAAACTTTCGTAAGTGGCCAACTGTCTCTTTCTAAGGTGTCGTTTCGATGAACGCTCTCGTCGTAAAAGCCTAAGACGTTCAGACAGAAACGGACATATGCGGCTCCCTTATAATTTGGAAAGTCATCCATACGAACGATCTCGTTCCAGATCATCCGGCGGAGCTTTCGGCGTACCATCTTCATTATTTTCGTATCTTTGACCTCATTCATCCCAATAGGGGACCAAACAGTGTTGTGCTGAACGTCCCACATTCGAAATTCCTTCGTGTTGACCTGCGCTGCCACAAAAATCGTCTCGAAGAGGAGCGCCGCAAGCCTCGAAGACAGGTCGTGCCCGTACCTGAAATCATCTCTTCTATCGAAGTCAACCCATCCGTTGCTCTCATCGAATGCCTTAACAAGATCCTTTATGAAGTCGTTGGCCTCCTTCGCATGCCATGTTGGGTTATATGGACTAAATGTATCCTCATACTTTTTTAGGTCGCCCAGTTGTCCATACGCTTTCTCTGCCGTTTGAAGAATGTGCTGGATACCACGCGCATCCCAATTCGCCCGCCTCACGGATGTTAGTCCCCGAACATACTCACGCGCGATACCGAAATACACTCGCCAAGTATCGGTGTCCCAACTGCGAGCATACGGAAAGTCTAAGTCAAGCGGCGCTTCCAACCCCATCTCGTAGCCTTCCAACAAATACCAATTCCCAAAAATTGCCCGCGAAATGGGTTTTGCATTGCCTATAAAACCTTGTCCCAGCCATTCATTCTCGACAAATAAAGCCGATCCCGGATTGTTGAGCATGGCTATCACTGTCCGTTTCACCATAAGCTGAATCGGTGCATCGTACCTTTCTAGTTCGATAGCTACTTCCACCATATGAGCCGGAAAAGAAGGTATCTCTTTCGCGACAGTGTCGCAAAACCGAGTATCGGACAAGAGCGCGGTAAGGTAGTGAGCGTGCGTTTGCAGCGACGAAAGTTTAACTGGTTTGTCATCCTCGAAGTGGTGGCGTTTCGTGCGTGGTGTGTGTCGGATCAGTCTTGGAGCTTCGCGCATGATCTCGCGCGCCAATGCGAGCATCTCTTCTTTGCTCCCATTCGCAATATGGACATATGTCTGTTGAAAGAAATGCTTGGCGGTAAACTGAGAGAACCTGGGGGGGCTGATAAAGCAGATCTTCATCCAATAGAGGATTAATATCGCAATTGCAGCGGTGATAAGATAGTTGATCGTATTTGGGCTGAGAAAATTTGGGATTCGAACGCCATAGAGAACCCCAGCTTCAATAGCGAATGTAATGACGGCGGAAATAAGAAGCGTGCCAAAGAATAGCGGTCGAAAGGAAATGATTGCCGTCGCCTGCCTGATTTGAAATTTCGGACTGGTGAGAGTGAAAACCGCGACTGAAAACGCAAGAATGCCTAGAAAGCCGCTGATATCGAGCAAGGGAGTGTAGTCAGCGCGCGCCACAACAGCAGAGTTCTGGTCCCACCATTGGCTAAGGTTCATCCACAGCCTCTTTAGCCAATCGGCTACTTGGTCTAACAAATCTTCGTTCCTATTTTACGATGCCAGCATTCACGAGCCTAGCCCTCTTCGCCGAAGGCTTCTATGCCCACTGTGAAAAACGACTTTGCAAATGACCTGTTCTGGGCTTTGCTTCCGTTCGTACCAAGTGCAGCGAAGGTCGGCTTCCCGCCCTCCATGCGAAGCTTTGGCTGTGTCGCCGCAGTATCGGTAGAGAACTTTATTCGCAGCTAAGGTCAAACCAAACACGCAAGCCTTACGCGCGCCTTACTTTTCCACCTTACGCGAGAATTTTCGGGAATAAAAAAGCCCTCTAAGGCGTTGACCTTAAAGGGCTTATTTTGGCTCCGGCGGTAGGGATCGAACCTACGACCAATTGATTAACAGTCAACTGCTCTACCGCTGAGCTACGCCGGAACGGTGCCGCGCGTATAGCAATCTGGAAATGCAGCGTCCAGAGGCATTTGGTGGAAACGTGAAGATTCTGTCTTTTCGTCAGACACCCAGAACAAAACGAATGTGTGATGACAGTTTTCCTTGTGGGGAGACCAATGATTTCCCTGCCAAATCAACAAGATGTGCGAAAACGTTGCGCTCGGCGGCGGGCAGCAGCGCGGCGGGAATGTCGGTGTAGATCTGCCTGGCAAGATCGCAGGCATCGGCGGGGCCGGACTGGAGCGCCTTAAGGATCGATGCTTCGCGCCCCTGGCGATGGCTGATAAGCCAGCCAAGCCTGTCGGACGGTTCGGTGACCGGCGCGCCGTGGCCAGGATAGAACACCCGCCAGGACCGCTCAGCGAGGCGCTCGCAGGATGTCATGAAGTCGGTGAGATCGCCATCAGGTGGCGACACCAGCGAACTGGCCCATCCCATGACATGGTCCGCCGTGAAACAGGAGCCGTTCCAACCGAGCGCGATGTGATTTCCGATGTGCCCGGGCGTGTGAATGACCTCGAGCGACCAACCGTCGCCTGCAATGATCTGGCCGTCAGATACCTCGTGATCCGGTTTGAACTGTGTGTCGATTCCCTCGCCGCCGCCAGTCAGCCCATCTGCGGCCAGTTGTTCCATGACTTTGCTGCGCCCTGCATGGGCGGTGCCATAGGCAAGTACGGGGGCGCCTGTGCATTCCGACAATTCGCTTGCGAGAGGGGAATGGTCGAGATGTGCGTGCGAGACGATGATATGCGTGATGGCCTGACCCGGTTCGACCGCGGCGAGAATGGCGTCGAGATGGGCGGGCTCACGCGGGCCGGGGTCAAGCACCGCAAGCCCGTGCGACCCAATCAGATAGGTGTTGGTGCCGCGATAGGTCATGGGGGACGGGTTCGGCGCGAGAATGCGCCGCAATCCGGATTCGAGCGTTTCCGGTTTGCCCGGCATCGGGTTGAAATCGTCTGGCGGCTGGGTCATTGCGCTTCCTCTTGCCATGGTGGCTCGATAGGCTTAGCGCATGTTCTTCCGATGGCTCAAACAATATATGCCGCGCAGCCTGTATGGACGGGCGGCGCTTATCCTGATTCTGCCGGTCGTGAGTGTGCAACTTGTCGTTTCGGTTGCGTTCATTCAGCGACATCTCGAAGACGTGACAAGCCAGATGTCTTCAACACTTGTGAGAGAGCTCGATGTCATCGTGTCCGAGGCAGCCGCGGCAAAGACAGCGGATGCCGCGTTGGAATTGATGCGACCATATCTGTCCGCGTTTGAGATGGATGTGAAGTTTGTCGCACCGGCGGATGTGCCGGATCAGGACTATATTCGCTGGTACGACTATTCTGCTCGCGTGGTACGGCAAACCGTGCGGGACTCCATGCCTGACCTGCTGGCTGCGGTTTTTCACGACAACCGCTCCATTCAACTGTATTTTCAGTCTGAATTCGGCCCCGCGCGGATCAGTTTCAGCCGGCGTAGCGTCACCGCAGCGGCTCCACATCAGTTGATTGTAACCATGGTGTTCTTTGGCGCACTCATGACCATTATTGCCTTTGTGTACATGCGCAATCAACTGCGCCCCATTACCCGGCTGGCGAACGCGGCGCAGGCCTTTGGACGGGGGCGGACGGTGCCCTATTCACCGACGGGAGCAATCGAAGTCCGGGCGGCTGGGGGCGCGTTTCTTGATATGCGATCCCGGATCGAACGGCAGATCGAGCAGCGGACTCTGATGCTGTCAGGTGTGAGCCATGATCTGCGGACGCCGTTGACGCGGCTCAAGTTGGGCCTGTCGATGATTGATGAGGAAGAAGCAGAACCTCTCTTGCGCGACGTGGATGAAATGCAGCGGTTGCTCGACGCATTTCTGGATTTTTCCAGGGGGGTGGCCGAGGGCGAACCAGAGGCAACCGACCCGCACGCCCTGGTTCAACTCATCGCCGAAGATGCCCAGCGGGCGGGCGCACCGGTTCGGCTGGGCGAGATGAGTGGCGAAGGAACCGTCATGATGCGACCGATGGCAATACGCCGAGCGGTCGAGAACCTGATCGGGAACGCGGTTCGATACGGCACTTGCGCCCAGATCTCCGTTACCCTGTCCGAAAAGTCACTGCGGATTCGCGTCGAAGATGATGGTCCCGGGATCCCGGCGGACCAGCGTGCAGAGTCGATCCGCCCCTTTTCGCGGCTGGACCCGTCACGCAATCAGAACAAGGGCAGCGGTGTGGGGCTGGGCCTTGCGATTGTAGCAGACGTTGCGCGGGCGCATGGTGGCATGCTGCGGCTTGGTGAAAGCGATACGCTGGGCGGTTTGAGCGCAGACATCGTGATTGCCCGGTAGACGCAAAGCGCGGTCAGGCCGCGCCAGTTGTGTTTGCGAAGGGTGCCCAAAGCGTTTCGCGTTGGATTCGGGTCACCTGACGCTGCCTGATATCAGAGATTTCAATGCGACAGGTGATACCGGATGGCCAAAGCTCTCCGCGACACGCTCTAGCCGTCAATCCGCGCGGCCATGATCGCGATGGCCTGTTGATAGACCGTCGCTGCGTTCCATTGCTTGATCACCTGAAAATTCGGCTGACCCTGCTGATAGCCTTGGCCGGGTTTCCAGCCCTTCTTGCGCAGGAAATTTGCGGTCGATGCGAGGGCGTCGGTCATGTTGTAGAAATCCACTCTGCCGTCTCCGGTGGCATCAACCCCATAGGTCAGGGCATTTCCGGGCAGGAATTGCGTGTGGCCCAGTTCTCCGTGCTTGGCACCAAGCGTTGCTGACGTCAGGGTTCCCTGATCGACGAGTTTCAACGCGCCGATCGCATGCGGGACAAAGAATGCCGACCGCCGGCAGTCATATGCCAACGTGGTGATGGCAGAGACCACCTGGCTATCGCCCATGAACCCCCCAAAGGCGGTTTCCATACCGTGAATGGAAATCAGGACGCCGGCGGGTACGCCATATTGCCGCTCCAGCGCCGCGTAGAACTGTGGATTGCGCGCCTTGCGCTTGCGGCCCTGGGCGACAATCGTGTCCGCGCCGCGCACCTTCATGAACTTGCTCAGAGAGTATTTGAAGGACTTCTGGTTTCGGTCTGCGGCGATGGTCCGCTTTGCATATTGCGCCTGCGACAATGCCTGTAGACCGCGTTGCTTTATACCTGCCTTGCGGGCCTCATTGGCAAAATCGACTTTCCAGGCTTCAAACCCGGCTCCGGTGTTTCCACAGGTGGCGGCCTGGGCCGACTGCGCCAACCCGATCGACAGGGCCAGGCCAATGGCAAGGCGGTTCATGGACAGTGACTTCATTCTGCTGGATTCTCCCGTCTGTCATTGCCTGATTCTAGCCAGACCGTGACCACTTGGGAACCGGCTTGTGCCCACTCGCGGGACAATGGCATCGAATATCCGCCACGGCACCGAAAAAGGCGCCCCGATTTCGGAGCGCCTAAATCTATCAATAGTGATCCGCGGTGATCAGCAGCTGTAATACATAGCGTATTCAACCGGGTGCGGCGTGTGCTCGTAGGTTTCGACCTCTTCCATCTTCAGCGCGATGTAGCCTTCGATCTGGTCCTTGGTGAACACGTCACCAGCCAGCAGGAAGTCGTGATCGTTTGCCAGTGAATCCAGCGCCTCGCGGAGAGATCCGCAAACTGTTTCGATACCGGCCAGCTCTTCCGGCGGCAGATCGTAGAGGTTCTTGTCCATGGCTTCGCCGGGGTGGATCTTGTTCTTGATGCCATCAAGGCCCGCCATCAGCAGTGCTGCAAAGCACAGGTACGGGTTCGCCGAGGGATCGGGGAATCGGGCTTCGACGCGCTTGGCCTTGGGCGATTCCGAGAACGGAATGCGGATACAGCCCGACCGGTTGCTGGCAGAATAGGCGCGCAGAACAGGCGCTTCAAAGCCCGGGATCAGCCGCTTGTAGCTGTTCGTGCCGGGATTGGTGAAAGCGTTCAGCGTCTTGGCGTGCTTCAGGATGCCGCCGATGTAATACAGCGCCTCGTCCGACAAGTCGGCATATTTGTCCCCGGCAAACAGCGGCTTGCCATCCTTCCAGATCGACATGTTGACATGCATGCCGGTGCCGTTGTCGCCCGCGATGGGCTTGGGCATGAAGGTCGCGGATTTGCCGTAGGCATGTGCGACATTGTGCACGACGTATTTGTATTTCTGCAGTTCGTCCGCCTGTTTGGTCAGCGTGCCAAAGATCAGGCCCAGCTCGTGCTGACAGGACGCCACTTCGTGGTGGTGCTTGTCCACTTTCATGCCGAGCCGCTTCATGGTCGATAGCATCTCGGACCGCAGATCCTGCGCTTCGTCAATGGGGTTGACCGGGAAATAGCCGCCCTTGACGCCGGGACGGTGACCCATGTTGCCCATCTCGTATTCGGTATCGCTGTTCCAGGAGGCGTCGGTCGCATCGACTTCGTAAGACACCTTGTTGATCGTGTTCGAGTACCGAACATCGTCAAACAGGAAGAACTCCGCTTCCGGCCCCATATAGGCCACATCGCCGATCCCGGTCGCCCTCAGATAGGCCTCGGCCTTCTCCGCGGTTCCGCGCGGGTCGCGCTCATAGGGTTCACCGGTGTCGGGTTCCACGACGGAGCAATGAATGCACATCGTTTTTTCTGCGTAGAACGGATCGATATAGGCGCTTTCCGTATCGGGCATCAGTTTCATGTCCGACGCTTCAATCGATTTCCAGCCCGCGATCGAACTGCCGTCAAACATGAAGCCTTCTTCAAGAAAGTCCTCGTCTACCAGATCGGCGACAACGGTCACGTGCTGAAGTTTGCCACGCGGATCGGTAAACCGGATATCCACATATTCGGCATCCTCGTCCTTGATCAGCTTGAGAACTGCGTCCTTGCTCATTCCTGATTTCCCCTTTTGGAAAGAAAATTTGATATCGGTTACAGCGCATCCGAGCCGGTCTCGCCGGTGCGGATGCGAATTGTCTGCTCGACGGAGCTGACAAAAATCTTGCCGTCGCCGATCTTGTCGGTCTTGGCCGCATCAACAATCGCCTCGATTGCGCCATCCACCTGGTCATCGTCGAGGACAACCTCGATTTTCACCTTGGGCAGGAAATCGACGACGTACTCCGCGCCGCGGTAGAGTTCTGTGTGGCCCTTCTGACGACCAAAGCCCTTGACTTCGATCACCGACAGCCCCTGCACGCCAACTTCCTGAAGCGCTTCTTTTACTTCATCGAGTTTGAATGGTTTGATGATCGCTTCGATCTTCTTCATCGGCCCCTCCTGACGGACGATTGCTCAAATGCGGCAGACCACTTCTATTCCGGGTCCACAATCGGTTACGGTGGCCGTGCAAGGGAAGCGCGTGTCAAACTTATTGAGTTGCCCTCTTTCTGAGCGATTTGCACGAAAAATAGGCAACTTTGAATCGACGGGATATGGATATGGCTGAACTCTTGACCGGAGCCCAGATGCGCGCAATCGAACGGGCTGCCATTGCATCGGGAAGTGTAACCGGACTTGACCTGATGGAAAGGGCCGGCGCCGCAGTGGTCGAGGCGATTTTCGAAGAATGGCCGGATCTTGCTTCAGGTGATCATACGGCGTCGATCCTGTGCGGCCCCGGAAACAACGGTGGCGACGGTTTTGTCATAGCGCGACATTTGCACGACCGTGGCTGGACCGTGACAGCGCATCTCTATGGTAAGGCGGAAAAACTGCCAACGGATGCGCGCTCAAATCATGATCTCTGGGTTGCACAGGGACCTTGTGTGCCGCTGACGGATCGCAGCGCGGGCAGCGTGAAAAACATGCCCGATCTCGTTGTCGATGCAATCTTTGGCACCGGCCTGACCCGGCCTGTCGAAGGCGATGCCGAATTCGTGCTGGGCAATCTGGAGACGGTTCGGACCGATTTTGGGGTACGCTGCGTTTCCGTCGATGTGCCCTCCGGCATCTGTTCGGACAGCGGCAAATGGTTGGGCTGTTGCCCAAGGGTTGATCTTACCGTCAGCTTTCACTCGGAAAAACTCGCGCATCGGCTCGAAGACGCTGACACCCACTCTGATAAGGTCGTGGTCAAGGACATCGGTTTGCCCCATGCTGAGCAGAGCGATGAACGTGCCGGTTATGTCTGGATGGTCGAGCCTCCCGCAGCGCGAGCGCTGGCAAAACCAACGCAAGGGCAGAAGTATTCTCAGGGTCACGCGCTCATCCTGTCTGGCGGCCCGGGACGGACGGGCGCAGCCCGGCTGACTGCACGCGGGGCACTCAGGGTTGGGGCCGGGTTGGTGACGTTGGGGGTGCCGTCCAAGGCGCAGGCGGAAGTCGCCTCCCATATCACCGCGATCATGCAAGTCCCGATTGCCAATGCCGAGGCGTTGACGGAGCTCCTTTGGGACACGCGGCTGAATGCGCTCTGTCTTGGTCCCGGGCTGGGCATAGGGGATCAAGCGCGCGGGCTGGTCGAGGCGGCGTTGCCATTGTATCGTGCGACGGTACTGGACGCTGACGCGTTGAGCATGTTTCACAAGGCGCCTGCCGACCTGTTCGAGCTTTGCCATGACCGGACTGTCCTGACACCGCATGGCGGCGAATTCGCCCGCCTGTTCCCGGATCTCGCGGCAAAGCTGGCGGCCGAACCGACCGAGGGCCCGGCCTATTCAAAGGTGGATGCGACCCGCACTGCTGCGCAAAGAGCGGGGTGCACCGTCCTTTTCAAGGGGGCCGCAACGGTGATGGCCTCCGCCGACGGGCGCTGCTCTGTTCACTCGGCACAATACGAACGCGCCGCGCCCTGGCTCGCCACGGCGGGATCAGGGGATGTGCTCGCTGGGGTCATAACAGGACTTCTGGCGCGTGACATGGGCCCGATGCAAGCCTGTGAGATCGCGACATGGCTGCATACCGAATGCGCGCTTGCCTTTGGCCCTGCACTGGTTGCTGAAGACATCCCGGAGCAGATGCCGGACGTGTTTCGTGCACTCGGCGTCTAGACCGCCAGCTGCGTCGAAGTCCAAGCCGTGGTATCAATCCAGCGATTGCCATGAGCGACCGCACGTCATCGCCAGTTTCGATCCTGCCGTCCCGAGCGTCGCCGGTTTTCCTCTCGCATCCGCCCAAGAGCTTTGCTAAGCAACATCATACCGCACGACTTCGATACGATCGCCGTGCGGCTGTGCGGGTGTGGCGGAATTGGTAGACGCACCAGATTTAGGTTCTGGCGCCTATGGCGTGGGGGTTCGAGTCCCTTCACCCGCACCAAATTACCCGACATTATTGATAAATATCAGTTGATTAGATGGATGATGGGAAATTCCATCCACCCATTTACCCCCCCTGACGGCTTCGATAGTTTCCTCTGTACTGCATTCAGTAACGGATATCATTCGCAGTTCAGCATGGCTTGTGTGATGGGCGGATTGTGTTGAAAAACACCGTTTTTGGCAAAATCGGCGAAATTTTTGTCCGTACAGCGCAACCAGCTTTTTGAGACGAGGGGTTCGGCCAAATTAGTCTTCTGCCGCTCATGTGCCAGCTCACTGCGCCTCATGACAGATCTCATCTGACTTTTCGGCATCAAGGGTTCTTTCCGAAAAATTGCGGCATCTAAAATTCGGAGTTTTTCAACACAATCGGCGGGAATCCGACCTTCGCTGCGAGTGCAAATGGGTCAATAACAGTTTCCAAAAGCGGACCTTGGCATTGAACACTACCGAGCTCTGGGATTCGCATCCATGGACCATGGCCGTCAGTTCGCCGATACAGTATCCAAAGGCATACTTTTTTAGAATTTTATGGTGCGAACATGCAAACGGAGCCAAGAACCGAGCGGGAAATATTTGATGACCTTGTGGAGCTTTGTTCGCGCCCTGGCTATGTGCATGCTGTTGCTTACCTTTGCTTTCGGGACAATGTCATCCGCTACAGAAAGGATGTTACCGGAGACGACTTCGCAAAAATGCGATCCTTCGAAAGGCTAATCCGCAACGAAATCAATGCACTTATTGGCTGCATGGTCAAAGCAGAGCTCGATTGGTCACTCCCGGCCCCGGCAGGAATGACCGAGTTGATCGAGTTATCGGATAGTCTTCTCGCCGAATACCACGACCGAATGACGGCCGATGCTTATGGAGGTATGTCAGCCGAAGCGATCCAATCTGGATTTGACCCCATGTCCACCGGTGAAGCGCTTCGGGAAGCGGTTTTCTATGCGGCGGAGTCTGCATACGTTTTTCAGTTTCGTGACATGGCGTGCGACCGCTACGCTAATGACGGTGACTGGCTCATTGACAAAAAAGGCTATTCACCTATCGATGCGCGTGAAATCTGCCGTGCTCTCTTCGACTCCCAAAATCAGATCCTAGCCTCCGTCCTTGGGGAAATGAGGAAGAAACATCCGTCAGAGTGGACTGTTTTGGAGGGTTTTCGGCTCGATATTGATGACATTGCAGCTAGATGCGGAAAAACAACGGAGGAAGTGGCTAAGTTCCTTTCAGCCTTCACCTACCAATCTGAAAAGGGTCACAAGGATTACTCGCAAATTGATGATTTCAATGAGGTAGCTGTAACACCTATCTTGCAAGCGCCGAACGGTGCTCAGTACCTGTTCCAGTACTATCCGCTTGTGGAGGCTTCCTATGACAGCCCCTTCTATTGGTTTTCGGAAGACAAGGAGTACTTCCCCACCGCTTCCAGCAATCGCGGTGATTTTACTGAGACGTTTCTAACTGAACGACTAATTTCAATATTTGGAAGTGAATCCGTCTTTTCTAACGTAGACGTCTACGAAGGTAAGAAACGGATAGGCGAAATGGATTGCCTAGTCGTGTTTGGTGAGTACGCATTGATCTTTCAGGCGAAATCTCAGCGCCTTACTCTTCCAGCCAGAAAAGGAAAGCTTGAGAAACTAAAAGATGATTTTGGCCGTGCTGTCCAGAAGGCGTACGACCAAGCAGTAACTTGTGCGAAGGCGATTCCGAAAGAAGGCGTCCGATATGTCTGCCCAGATGGAAGGGAACCTGATCTTTCGAATATTGAGCGCGTCTACCCAGTGTGCGTCTTGGCGGATCACTATCCGGCATTGGCTATGCAAGCGAGGTCGTTTCTCAAATCAACGACTGACAGCCTACTTGGAGCGCCGCTGGTTTGCGATCTTTTCCTGATCGACGTGGTTACCGAAATGCTGCCATCTCCGTTGCGTTTGCTCAGCTACATCACATTGAGGGCACAGTTTGGTGAAAAGATACTTGTCACCAACGAACTGGCTACATTTGGCTACTATCTACGCCAAAATCTATGGGTCGACGACGCTCTTAATATGATGTTGCTGGACGACACCGTTGCAAGTGAGCTCGATGCAGCGATGACCGTGCGCAGGGACGGTCTACCGGGGAAGGACACCCTAAAGGGCATTCTCACAAAGCTTAAAAATACTCGGCTAGGCAAATTAGTTGCGGAGGTTGAGCATGATCCCAATCAGTTCTCAGTTGGCATGGGCTTGGCTATTTTGGAGATGGGTGAAGACTCGGTTCGAAAAATGAGTTCTACGCTTGATCTCATGATTAGGGATGCCGGGCGCACCGGCGGGCATCATGACTTGACTATCCCTCTTGAGCATAGAGACGCTGGCCTTAGCATACATGTAAATTCCGACCCAAATCAGGAAGCTTCTGACAAACTGCGCTCACACATGTTGTATCGAAAGTATGCTCAGCGTGCGGGAAATTGGTTTGGGTTGTTATTGGAACCGACGACTGGGAAACCGCGATTTGGGGCCAAGGTTCGTGCACCGCACGCATTTGACTTTGAGCTTGAGGCGATCACGACGAAGGCAGCGCCGCTACAAAAGTTTGAAGACCTACCTGCCCAAGTAGTAAAGCGGAAGATCGGTCGCAACGATCCTTGCCCCTGCGGCAGCGGAAAGAAATTCAAGCGCTGCTGTCTTTGATAGCGACGCTTGTACCGTACGAAGGTTCTGGCGAGCGGCTCGTGAATCGGACAGTCTTGAATTCTTTTTTGCGCACGAATGACCACACTGGGTTAGCTGCGCCGCAAAGACCGCAAGTATTTTGAATGACAGGTTTGGGCCGCTCCATCCAAGCAAAGTGAAACTGCCAACAAAGTATCGCGAATTTAGGTGTCGATGGCTTTAGAAAGCGAAGACTTTGCATTGTATTGTTTCAAAGGGTTAGGTCGTGCCATACTGACAGAGTAGTTGGGCCGGAGGACAAACCGTGCGAAACGTTTTCGGCAAGAAGAGCATTATATTTTTATTACTCGTTGCTGTTTTCGCTTTTCATAGGACGCCCAACGTCGCACACCGAGCGATTCCGGATGATTGTCTGATGCTCAAGCCAATTGAAGATTGTGGTACTTTGGAGGAAGTGGGGAGTGCCACCCTGGCGTATGTAGAGTTTGACGATCAAGGTTCATACTACGATCAAAGACAGGCGCTGGTTGCCTATGAAAAAATCCGCAGAGTCTTAGAGGAAAGCGAAGGGAACACAGAATTGTTTGTGTTTGTCCATGGCTGGCAGAACAACGCTTCTCAAGGAAATTCTAATGTCTCCGCCTTCAAATCGTTTCTGGCGGCCAGATCAAAGGAGAACACTGAGCGGCAAACAATAGGAGTATACGTGGGTTGGCCGGGAGAAACGCTCAAATTTCCGCTGAGTCTACTAACCTTTTGGTCAAGGCAAGCTGCGGCAGATCGGGTTGCGGAAGGCTCCGTTCAGGAGTTCTTCGCAACGATCAAACAGATTCAGGCAGACAGGCTAGCCGAATTCGGTGCGGACGAAAAGTTTAGGATATTTACGATCGGGCATAGCTTTGGAGGACTAATCGCATTTCAGGCAAACTCCTCTGCGTACGCAGTAAAGTATGGAGCCAACCATCCGTACAATCGCTACAATCCGGTTGTCGATGGTTTAGGCGACGTTTTGGTACTGATAAACCCCGCCATTGAAGCAGAGAGGTTTTCCGTCCTGCATTCGCTCAGTACTGAGTACCCAAAATACCCTTTTTACTCTCCAAACTTGGTTGCAGTTGGGTCCGAAACAGACTGGGCAACTAAAATCATGTTCCCAATGGGCGTGGTTCCCACGGCCATTTTTTCAAGCCAGCTAAGAGGCGACCAGTGGATAGATGCTTTCACCACTGTCACAAATTCCAAGAGTTATTTGACACACTATGCATCCGTTCGTGAAGAAGGGGTCTACGTTTGCGAGCAAGACCACGGCCCAAGCCAAAGAAGCGTTCCATTTTGGTTTGTGGAAGCTGATCGCAATTTGATAGACGGTCACAGCGACTTAGACGGTGAAAAGTTACTGTGGCTGTTCCGTTCTATTCAGCTGCATATACGAGAAAAAAAATACGGTGGCTTAGAACGCTGCCCAGATCTTCATTAACCAGTTTTGGCGTTGACCACCTTCTCGCTAAGGCTCTTCGTTGTCTTTCTCATAATCCGCTACTTGGTGGTTACAAAGCGTAACAAACCCATTATTAGCACTATACCTAACTGGACCCATTATCGCTGACGTCAGACACGTATTGATTTCCGTGAAAAGCAAAAAGTGTGTGCGCTTCAATCGTTCTGGTGACTCTTCAGATACCACTTCGACCAATGTCCGCTTGCGGGGATTGCATCGCAGCATCCGTTCGTAGGCCGAAAGACCGCTGTGGGCCGGGCGCGTCGCCGGGTTGGCATCCGAGGCTTACAGTCATGCCGCAGCGCGGAAGGCGGCTCGGAGCCCAGAGACACAGATGCTGCGCTGCAAATGAGTGTCTGCTTCCGTTGCGTACATCACCGTTTTTCAGGCAGCGTTCCAAGGTTGCCTAAACCAATCCGAATGTCTAGCGTTTGAGTACAAGGTTTATTCACAAGGAATTCATCGAAGGGATTGGCGCGACTTTGTCTGAACTGAATGAAGAAATCGAAGAACTCCTAACCCTTCATAATGAAGCCGATACGCGGAGGTATGAAGCTCGGTGGGGTTTTTACAAGGTAGTATTTGGCACGACTATTGTTGGTGTTGTTGCGGCGATCTTGCCTTACTGGATTCAAATAGTTCAGGAGCGCTCTAAGCAAACTAACGATTATCGAAGTTTTGTATCTCAGTATATTGAAAACGGAATTTCTCAAGACATCGAATTGCGTATACGTTTTGCCGAGTATTTTAGCTATCTTGCTGACGACGCATCTAGAAATGCATGGGCCAAATATCATGTGGAACTTAAAACACGCAGAGATAACACTAGAGATAAAATAAACTCCCTAGAGAAGGAGCGGGCGAATCTGATTGCGCAGGGTGACGATGATCTGAGCGAAGAAGATCAAATAGCATTAGCCGAATTGAGCCGAAAACTATCATGGGCTTACGGAGAGGTTGGATATGCCCAGAGGAACACAAGTATTGTTCAACGACAGGACTCGTCAACAACCCGCGCTATTGGGATTGAGGACCTTGATCCAGCCTATTTAGAAGAGTTTTCAAAGTTTTTTTCTGACAACGATGTGAAATACGTCAAACCTGAAGAGGTACTCGTAATGGGATCAGCGCACCATGATGTCGGCAATCGGTGCTATGGCTTGAATGGCCCACCTCCAAAAGCAATGTGGCCGAACATCGTCGGGGTTACGAGAGCTATAGACGAGTTACGAGATCGCACTGATGCGGATGTGACTATCATTAGTGCTTTCAGAACACCTCAATACAATTTATGCATCGGAAGTGCGACCCGAAGTGTACAGATGACCTTTTTGGGTGTAGATGTTTCGTCTTCAAACTGGTCGGCTGCGCAGTTGGCAACCTTTTTCCGAAGTATCAGGGAAGAAGGAGTATTCGAAGGTGGGGTTGGTGAATACGACACTTTTGTTCATCTCGATGCGCGCGGTACCCGTGCCGACTGGTCTCAATGAGTGCGACTTGACACATTGGCTTCATAGCCAGAGTTTGAACCACCTACACCTCAGATGATAAAGCGGTCATTAGAGACAATTGCAGCGAAGGACAGAAAAGTCCGCGTCTTACCAGTTCAGGCACCGCGCAGCGAACGGCTGTGATGCCCCGATCCGGCCACTCGTGACCAACGCGGCGAAGTTCCAGAAGAGCCCCAAAGCAACCGATGCTGCGGGCTGCACGAAGGTCCGTATTGAGGGACAGCTAGACAGCCAGGAGGCGCATGCGGAAAAGGCGTTGAGGTATTGGGAATTTGAGAATTCATTCGAGCACCTAGGGTCTATTAAAAGCGCCGCAATGGGATAATGAAATCGACCTCTAAAGACTGCGGGTCACTCCGTTTCACACACATCCGGTGGCAAATCTCGTTTGTGCCTTATTGGATCAAACCGGCACAGCATAATTCTATCCAATAAGTCGTCTTTGCCATACGGTGGCATGTCTTTCCAAGCCCAGGTTCCTTCCAAATTTGCTTCGGTAAGAATCGGCTCTGGGACGTAACCGTTCTCCTTAACAAATTCGTCGTACGTCTGTTGGTCGCGCGCTTTCTCTTCCTCGCTGCGATCATCATTCGAGAACATTGCCTCTTCGACGTAAGCGCCGCTAAGGTTTGCATTTTTTAGATTTACCGCGCGAAAATCTGCCTCTCCTAGAATCGCACCAGTTAAGTTCGCTGAAGTCAGGTCAGTCGAACTTAGAGTTGCGGTGCTCAGCTGAACTTGTGACAAGTTGGCAAAGGCCATGTTTGCCAACGAGAGATTTGCTCTGAAAAGGTCAGCTTGACGAAAATCTGATGCAGTAAAGTTGGCGTAAGTCAGTGATGCGTTTCTCAGGTCGGCACCGATGAGCAGGGATTTTGAAAAATCTACGCTGGGAACGGAAATTTGATTGCGAACGAGATTCTGAAGCAGCAAACCCCTTTCTGGGCTAAGTTCAGGAAAAGAAAATTGTTGCTCCAGAGCGACGGACATGTCCAATGGCTGGCCGTTTGAGATAGCAACAGGGTAGGGAGTGCTTGTTGTGGCAAAACTAGTTACTTTGTTGATCAAAGCACCTGACATGTAATAAACTTTGGCTTCGGATGCCTCATCCCACTGGTCGACAACGTTGACTCGTCTGAAACAAGATTCTTCAACGACGCCGTTGCATTCTTTTTCGATGTTCAGAGGTTCATTTCGAATCTCTTCGAATAGAGCATCCATCCCGCCCGATAGTGCGGCCCGTCGCGAGCCTTCCAGCAGAATTGAAGCAGCGATGTTCGCTTGCGTTTGCAGGACGATTTGTTCGTTCTGCTCCAAAATCCGCTCGTTTTGCGTGTCCAGTTTTAGGTTCTGCTCGTTCAGCAGAATGATGGTAGCAGCACCTATGGTGCCTCCAACCACGGTCACCAGCAGCCAAGCATAGAACTGAAGTGAACTGCGCCGAATGAAGAACAGTGCTAGTGAGATCAACGCGCCTTTTTGACGATCTTGACTGGACGGATTCGATATTTCGTTGGGGTTTGACAATTGGTCGACGACTTCAGTCACCATTTGCTGTGGATCACTCAGGGAAGCCGCACCCAATTTTCGCTGAAGGAAGCGCTTCAAGATCAGGTACCCGATTAACAACGCCGCCCCAAAAGCCCCTAGAAATGAGAGCGCCCAGCCAGCAATTTCTGTGATATTTTCTGTGAAAAACGCCGCGATTTGGGCAGTCTCCATTGCCGCTTTAACAAAGAAGCCCGCGAAAAAAGTGAGCACAAAGAAAAGTGTCCAAATTGCTGGTTTTTGCAAGTTCGGATACCTCATTTGACCTGGTTGAATTACGGCAAAAGCCACTTCGTTCAGAAAAAGCAGATGCGACCTTGCCCGTTGATCCGAACGGAGTATCGCCCGTTCCGTCAATAAACACAACGCTTCTCAAATGGTGCCTAAGCAGCCATTGATGCATTCGTAGCGAATTAGCGCTTTGTTTTAGGTTTTTCGATGCGGGCCATGGTGCGAGATTTCAGCTTGTGCTGAGCGTGGCCCGCGTTGGGAAACCTGACTAGGAGGAGGCCGCGGGAGGTGTGTGATTTCCTATGGGGAAAGC
>NZ_JASMWN010000034.1:0-25008 GCF_032595355.1 Sedimentitalea todarodis
AGTGATACATCTAGTCCAACATAGTAATCCATTTTGTCCTCCTCAAATTGCAAAAACTTCTGCAACTCTATCAAGAACCTGACCCATCATCATGGTCAGCCCGATTACCCATGCTAAGTCCGCTCCTCGATGGTCGGTTCCGGTTGCGGCGAAAGGACAGTTTGAATTTCACGCCTCAGACTGGCTTTCAATGACCGGTCTGGCGACATCAACTGCGCTGCAGCGATAAGTGTGCTGCGCCTGCAAGCGGATGCTGCGTCAGCAAACACGAGGAAGGGTAATGGCCGCAAAGTCCGCGTCTTTCCTGTTCGTCCTATGTGCAGCGAACGGCCGAATTGCAGTGATCCTCGACGGAAGCCGTCCGGGAATATTTCCCAACTACCGCTCTCGTGACGGCTCGCGCTTCTGCTCGGGTCGTTTGTCGATGTCCTCACGACCCCTTCCCCGATCCTGATCCGCACTCGGCCCCCGTTCGCTGCAAACAGGGCGGGAAGCTGAGCGAACCGAAGCCATGTCACGGGCCAACTCCGCCCGCTCCGTCGTCACATCAGTGAGGCGTCTTGAAAAGCTCTCGACATCTTTAGCCAGCGCTCGATCTTCGGGATCGGATGATTGCGCCAGCACGGCTGCTGCTGCCGAATAAGTGTTCATCACACGATTTCTGCGGGCAACAATAGCGTCATCCCACGATTGATCGGGAATCCAACCGCCATGATCCGCCACATCCCGTCGCACTTCACGCCGCTTCGCCTTGTCGACCGTCACCACCTCACCCCGCTGGCGGATCTTGTAAACCGGAGTTCGCTCTCCTCGGCGTGTTACGCCTCGTGCAGACCGCGGCGTAGACTCCGCTTCAATGCCTCGCTGGCGTAGCTTCGCCGCAAATGTATCGCGCAGATGTTGCAGGTCAGCTTTGCGCAGGTTCAGCTTCACACCGTCATGTCCGACCGTCCGCACCGTCAGATGAACATGTGGATGCTTGGTATCTGTATGCAACGCCATGACATAGTCATGCTGACCGCCAAACTCTTGCTCAGCCAGGGCCCGCACCGCATCCTTCACAGCGCTGGAATTGGTATTGCCCGGCATCGAAAGAACGATACTGGTGGTGATCCGGGTACGATCCGTCGCCAGCCCATTGGCGCGGTCCTCATCATGGCTCTGCATCCAGTCTGCGAACAGCTCGGCAGTCGCTGATTTGCCCGCCACACGATCGCCCTGGCTGGTCTCCAGCTCAATCTTGCCGTTGCGGCTGATATACTCAAGATGTGCCGATACCCGCACACCTTCTGTCAGGCGGTTCACCTGGATCGGGTTGCCATGCTTGTCCATCCTGGCGGGCTTTGACACCTTGACCATGACCTCCGCCGCGCCACGCACCACACGCGCCAGTCGCGCTTTGTCAGCGGCGCTGATCGACGGGACCGCTGAACTGGCCTGTCCGGTCCGATCCTGTGCAGAAGACCCGGCAGAACTGTCAGGCGGCCCATCTCCTCCCTGCTCGTTCGCAGATTTCTTGCCCGTCGAGAAACTGCCCGAAGCCGGGGATCCCACCGATCGGCCATTTGCGAGATTCGACCAGCAATCTTGAAAGCCCAACTCGCGTTTCAAATCACTCATCCCGCGTGCCCTCGCCTGTCTGGAATTCAAACCGCCCACCAGCATATCTTGCAAGGTCAGCTCTCAGCGCCTGAACGTCACGGCGCAATGCCTGTAACTCGCCCTTCGCTGGGGCATAGACGTCCCCGATAAAAACACCGCGGTTCATGACAGTCGCAATCTGGTTGAGGTTAGTTGCCATCCCGCGAAGTTGACGGAACCCCCACTGGATGGGGTTTCGCTCCGCCGTCACTGGCTGCGGTGCCGATCTCATGCGTGCGGTCAACAGCCGCGCCGCCCAGGTAGAGACGGGCACACCCTGCCCTCGCGCTTCAGCCTCCAGCGCCCGACGCGTTTCCTGACCAAGCCGCACAGTCACCTTGCCTTCGCGGCGGGCCTTGGTTGGCCTTGGCTCGGGAACGTCCGCATCACCGGACACCGTCTCGATCATCTGTCGCAGAAATTCCGAAGACGACAGACCGTGCTCGGCTGCAACCGCTTCAAAGCGGGTCTTACTGGCGGGCGCGATGCGGGCGCGAACGAGTTCTGATTTCTGAGGCATGTTCAATCAATATGTGCTACATTACTGGCGGCTAGCCTATCCTGCATTAGTATCTTCTTCCACCCAATATGTGGTCCGGGACCACATTCTTCTATTTCAGGTCACGCGATGGAGAAATCGTGACTTAAACCGTCTGAACTTCATTGCGAGGGCGAAACAGGATCAGTTAGGTGTAGACCATGACGAAGTGGTAGAGCAGGTGCGGGAACGGCTGGCCAGCGACCATCACCCGCAGCTCATCGGCGTGGGTGAAGTCGGACTGGGCCATGTATCCCGGCTCCGGGGTCTGGCGGAAGATGATGTCGCGCTCGGGACCGTTCAGCGCCCGCCACTGCCGCACCCGCCGCTCCAGCGTGCGCCGAATACGATCATCGGGGAACGCCAGTGGATGCTCGCTCTGAAGGTGGCGTAACAGGGTGACGGCCTGCAACGTGCTGTCCTTCTCCAGCAGGGGAAGAAGGTCGGTCTCCCAATAGCCTTCAATAGGATCGGCCACTGTGCGCCCGTGAACGATCTTGCGCTGCGAAGGTGGTGTCGGGTCGGCATCGAAGCGTCGGGCGGTTCGTTCGCTGAACCCGGCGCGGGCAGCCGCTGTGCGCTGACTGTGGTTTTGGAGGTCGGTCAAATATAATCTCAATTGCTGGTCGGTGATGGGTTTGTAGGCCAACCCGGATCCTCCGTTTGAACGCAGAGGCTTCCGGCTTACCAACCCGCAGCGAGCACCCAACCCAAAAATCAATCAGGCCGGTGGGACTGCCCTCCAGACGGGCATGCCCGTCTTCCGTTCAGCCCCACCGGCCAAGCTGGTTGTCGGCACCGGCCATGATGGTTGTCGCTCAACACGCAAGGGAATTTTCCGGTTGAAGCGCAGCGCCTCTCCGACTGCCCGCTTATGTTCATCTTGCAGAAACCGATGAGCGAGGACCTCCCCTGGCGACCCGCTGAAACCTGTACCGGGCCGCAGGAAGACATGGCTATCTGGAACAATGCACCTGTAGAGTCTGATCAACGCGGCCGAACTGAGACGGCAAGATCACGTCGCTCTCCCAGCGAACGATGACCGTATCGTCGAACCTGTGATTTTTCCCAAATGGATCGACTTGCGCATCCGGAACCGGGAAACGAGCGATTGGGCAGCGGTGCAAGCGCCAGGTCCGGGTGGTTCCCATCAGTTGCATCTGTGCACCGCAATGCATTTCCGCTTACGGGGTAGAGCGAGGGGCTAGGCCCGTGCTTGCGTCTTCAAGAAGGCGAGGCCGATCTTGGCGGAGAGACCTCCCTTTTTGATCAACTGGACTGCTTCACCGCGCAGTTGCTCCAATCGCTTCTGTGACATTTCTTCACCTGCTACTCCGGCAGGGCATGCCTGCATGCCTGAGAGGAGCCCTTTTCCCGATTGCGGTTGAGATCAGTATTCGCTCGGACACATGATGGTCAGGGCGCGTTGGGTAACCGTCGGATCAAACGGGCGTTCGGAGCCGTACTTGAAATCCAGGTCATACAGATCGACTTTCCAGAACAGCTTCTGGTCGCCGACCATCACCGTTCCGAATGTGTGATCACCGTGGGGATCGTTGTCCTCGGTGAACCGCATATCCGTGGCCACGGCCGCCAGCGCTGCCGCCTGGAACGCGGCCCCCTCACTTGAAACGCCGGGGGTGATCAACACCTGCCCCTGAATGCCTTTGCCTTGCATCTCATACACAGCTATCGGGTCGATGAGCGCTTTGCGAAACAAGTCGTTCTGTGCTGCAATAGATGCCGCTTGCAGGTCTGTGTCGTGTTCAATGTCATTGGCCGTTTCGATTTCCAAAACCGTCTCTCCTTTGTGAAGCAACCTCCGGGGCTGATCCCCAAATGGCGCTGGTTTTGAGCCAAGCCCTGAAAGGGCGTCGTCTCTAAAACCTGCCACGTGGCGAACGCGGAGAGGGGCGAGACCAGAGAAATCGACAAGGATGGTGCGGCCCGCAGGCGCAGCCGAGGACACGGTCTTGTCTATTTGTCTTGTCCGAGGGGGGAGGCCGCGCCTTCCCCCTGACGGGAAGGCGGCGTTTGGCTTGTCCAAATCCCGCCTGACCTGGCAAGAAACGGCAAAGGATCCCTGATCCTGCGCGAGCGCAAAAGGGAGCATCACCCGAACGGGCATATCTCCTCGGCCTGAAACGACCATGGCGCAAAGCTCCTGCCCCGGCTCTTCAGAGACGGCGCCGGGGTTATTGCGGCAGGGAGAGCAGGACGTGGGGTTCTGGGTGCAAGCCGGCCTGCCGGCTGGAGCCTAGCGCCCGGTCACGAGGCGCAAGGCTCGGGATTTGCACCTATACTGGCGGTCGGCAGCTTCAGGGGATCGATGTCTGGATCAGCTGAGAATCCGATACGTTCGCCATTTCGATTTTGCCACCGCGCGCCGTTACTTCGACTTGGAGCGGACACTGATAGCAATTGTACCAAAACAAAGTCAGATTCTACGGCTATGCGCAAATGCCCGGTGATATCGACCGCGCGTTTGAGGAACGTCATATATTCCAGCTACATAACTGGAGCCGCGACAAGGGAACGGGGTCTCGCCACTTCCAGCCTCGAAGGTGGCGCCACAAAAAATCCTGAAAATTCCACATTAATTCCACCTTGTGTGAGCATGTTTACAGAGTCCCAAGGCAAGCTGTGGCAACACTTGGGTATTGTAACGATGATCCTGACAACGAGTACGGAATAGGTGAGTGGTGAAGGTAACGAGTTCTTCGTAATCGAGCGAAGGTGTTCACGAACGATTTTATCAAGTGCCGGGCGCAAGGGAGACCTTGCGCCCAATTTTCTTGTTTCGCAACGTGTCGCTGGGGTGAGTACGTCGACCCTAGAAAAGTCTTTTCTCATGTCGGGCTGATCAGCCCGAAGCCTAGATATTCAGTCGCGCGACCCATTCCAGGCCTGCAAGCAAAGCAACCACTGCGGCCTGGACCAAAATGAACAACCATGAAAGGTCGGGCCGTAATACTCGCAGGTGGCCAACCTTTTGCGGTCGCCGAGGGCGACATGAAATTTGTGCCGACACCACCACGGCCGACTTAACCGACATTCGCCGGCCGGAAATATTTGCGACGCAGCGAACCACTGCATCAAATGATAGCATGACGAGAACGGCGACTCTCCGGTACCCACAAATCCTTGGCAAGACCCAACAGCTTCGCTAGGCTTTAAAGAGAAGAAACGGTGCCAGAACAAGATCAAGGTTGGTTGCGACTTTTTCAAACTACGCTCGAACGTGGTCGTCGACTACACATCATTTCAGAGCCGCTTGGCGCATATGCTTCAGCAGCGTTGTCTTTTCAGCCACCTTCTCTCGATGAAACTGACCAGTCGGTTGCTCGATGACCTTTAGTAAACCATACGATCTAGATCGGATTCTCAACCAGTGCCTTGGGGCAACCCCTAGGCTTTCCCTTGAGGTGGGACCCGGGGCTGGGAGGGCTCTACGTCTCGCCATCCTCTTTTTTGCTGCTTTTGTGCTTCTGCCTCTTGGCATCGGCTTGGTCCGCGACGACAATCCCGATCTAACTCTGATCAGCCTCTCCGCCTGGGGTACAGCCTATCTTTTCTTTGCTGCATGGACGGCAAAAAATGCTTCGTTCAGAGTGGCACAGGATTTCGCCGCCCTTTGGCCGTATATCGAGACGACAGATTGGATAGAAGAAGCCATTGAGGAAATCGAGCGCGAATTTCGCGGCCCCCGAACCGAATTTATTGCGGTTGCAGCGGTCCTCATCGGTCTGGTCCTTACAGTGTTGGCACTTGCCGTCGATCTGGGGTATCTTGGGCTCCACTGGGGTTGGGCACATCCGCAGGGAGCTTTTTCACTTGGTATTCTCGGACTTACACTTGAAAGGCCTGATATCCTCTACTGGGAATGGGTCATCTTTGGTTCCAGTTACGCGGTCCTCTATTACGTTTCTGCGCGCACGACATTTGTGGCCACATTTCTGATTTCCATAACCAAGCGCCTGGAGCCAAAGAACCTTCATGAGCACTATGATCCCTGGCAAGCCCCAACTGTGTGTTACTGTCTCGATATGTCTAGAACGATCTTGCTGTTCTGGGCCGGAATTTCCCTCTCCGTCGCCACCCTTCCACTGATCTTTGGCACGCTCGAGCATTTCCTCCAGATTGTTGTCAGCACGGCGATGTTTTTCTCTTTGATCATCGGCACGACGGTCTTCATTCTCAGCGAACAGCAGATCCGTCGCGCAGCTCGCATTGCAGTAATCGAAAAGCTCGAAACTCTCAGCAGAGACCTCTCCTGCCTTAGAAGGGCGGATGCCGCTTCTGAAAACAAATATGAGATGCTGAAAGACCAATTCACACGCCTTTCCGGAGCGAAAGCGAGCACGAGCTATGTGATTGTTATCCTAAGCTTAACCCTGCCTCTATTGGGAACACTGGTGAAAATCATCGTCGAATGGGCGACCTGATACAATTTCTCGGCAAAAAGTGGTCGTTTTGGGCTCGATCGTCGGCCTTGTCCGTCGTCACACAAAACAAGGCATCAGAAACGCTCGGGATTTGCGCGAGTATCGAACGCCAGGAAATTGGCGGCCTACTCCGATGCGGCCCCGTACGATTTTGCTACCGTTCAAAATTCACCGGTTTCACTGTATACTTGTTCAATGCCCAGTCTAGAAGACGCATCGTATGTGATCATCAATCAGACCAGCATCGCCTTCCATGAAGCCGGCGATGGCTTGCCTGTGGTGCTCGTGCATGGTGGCGTTTCGGACTTGCGAACATGGGGTGCTCAGGTTGAACCGTTTGCGGAACGATACCGCACAATTGTCTACAGCCGACGCTATCACTGTCCCAACCCGCCGATTTCGCCTGACGCGCCAGACCCGATCCAGACCCATGTTGGTGATCTTGCAGAATTGATCGAGACGCTCAATGCCAGCCCGGCGCATGTCGTCGGGCATTCCTGGGGCGGGTTGATCGCACTGCTTCTCGCACTGCAGCGGCCTCAAATCTTGCGCAGTCTCGTGCTGATTGAGCCGCCGGCTGTTTCAATGCATGTTACTGTTCCGCCGACGATCGGTCAGATGACCAGGCTGCTTATCCGTTCCCCCAAACTGGCCGTTGCCATTGCAAAACTAGGCGGCGGAGCCCTCATGCCAGCGGAAAAGGCCTTTCGCAAAGGCGACGACAAATCCGCCGTTGAATACTTTGGCCGGGGCGTCCTGGGCAAGCGCAGGTTCGCGTCTCTTTCCGGCGAACGGTATGAGCAGGTGTGGGACAACCGCGGGCCAGAGCGTGCGCTGGCACTCTTTCAGGGTTTTCCAGACCTCAGAACGGCGGATTTCTCGCGGGTTTCCATGCCGATATTGCTCATATCAGGTTCCGAAAGCCCTTCAATCTTTCCACTACTCATCGACGAGCTGTCGCAACGACTCCTAAACGCACGAAGACAGGTCATACTTGGGGCGTCTCACATTGTTCATGAGGACGCACCGCAGGCGTTGAACGACGCGGTGCTAACCTTTCTGGAGGATGTCGGTTAGGGTTCGAAGCGAATACGGAAAGCTCCGAAACGAAAAAGGGAACTGATCGAACAGACCCAGCATTCCGGAGTTACTTGACCATAGGCATCTACGCCGGGTTCAACCTCAAATCGATCAAAATAGGAAACGGTGGATGAAAGCTCTTCGCAAAATTCGCATCTTCTGCGCCTGTTTGACCCTCGTGAGTGCAACAGCTGTGCTGCCGGATCCCGGACTTGCCACCGCCCTTGATGCATGCGGGCCCCACCGGGCGACCATACTTGATTTGGCGGATCGGATCATTTCCGAAAAGGCCCGGGCAGAGGGATTTTCCGGTCACAGTTTCGGGTCCACCGCAGCTTATCTGTCGCTACGCTATAGCGATGCCGATCTTGACTCAGGCATGAACCTGCTGGCTCGGGTTAAAGGCGGCACGCGGCGCCCACCTCGTGGGTTGGAGCAACTGCAGCTGGCCTTCGCGATTTCCAAATTGGGTGTGGAGCAAGGGTTGGCGACAGACGGTCGAAGTGCGGTCGATGCATTCGCCGATTACTCCCCTGCAATAACTCGGCAAATCCTGTTGGCTGACGCCGGAGAGAGCTTTTTCCGTCTGCTCGCCGAAGTGCGGGTGGACCCCTCGCTCGCAGAGAACTTTGAGGTGCGTTATTATGACGGTCTCGGCGTACATGGTTGGGTTCTGGATCAATCCGACGATTTCAAGCTGCGTCTCGCCCGAAA
Source organism: Sedimentitalea todarodis (assembly GCF_032595355.1). Taxonomy (NCBI): domain Bacteria; kingdom Pseudomonadati; phylum Pseudomonadota; class Alphaproteobacteria; order Rhodobacterales; family Paracoccaceae; genus Sedimentitalea; species Sedimentitalea todarodis. The sequence continues at coordinate 8,419 of NZ_JASMWN010000034.1, forward strand.
TGCCGAAGCGGCCAAAGAGCTGGCACTTGCCGCAATGCTTCTGGGATCACAGCGTGAACTCGCGGAATACCACGCGCTGCTGGAGCGACACCGCGATACCGATCTTGCGGAAGTGGCCGGACCGAAATGGCTCAACGCCCGCCTTGCGACAATGGTTTACCGGACTACGCCCGCTCCGGTCCCCGGCGACAGTGCAGACGACAGCAAACGACGTACCGACCAATTCGACATCATGCGCGCTGCGTTTCGAATGGGCGGATTGGGCTGGTTGGGACTCCTCTACAATCAAACGGGTGCCGAGGCCCCGATTGCACGGGCATCGCGTGATTTTCTGGCAGCGATCAACGCGGGGCGGCTTGATCCTCAATCCGATCTTGAGCCAGCCTGGGCCTATCTTTATGGGCGATTGGCGCAGGAGCTCGGGGCTGGAATACTGAACCGGTCGATGTCTGGGTTCTCTCTGCCCCGCAGCGTCCGCCACTACGCCGATGATGCGCAGACGACCTTGGACTGGGTAAATGCGCGGCAGGCACTCATCCCGTATCTGACTGGCACAGAGGACGCTCTGCCACCGCGCCCCGCTCTTCTGACACCAGAGTTCGACTGGAAGGCATGGACCACACTGGCCGCCGCGTTGCGCGCAGAGCCTGTTAGCGCATCAGATGACCCAAACGCCGAGCCAAGGATCGCCGCGGAACTGTTGCTGGCGAAAGGCCACGTGGCGCGGGCGCTGGATGTGGCCCGCAGTATCACCCTCAACACGGACCGGCTGTGGTTGTATCGTGATGTCATGATCCGGTTGGATAGGCTTTGCGACGGATACACGACCTACCCAGGTGCGTAACTGGTGATGGGCGGGGCCATCCTGTTCAGGTTTGATTGAGCCAGAGCATTAAGCTTGTTCAGCTAGGGATCAGAAATCAAAGCAATACGGAAGCCTTCAATTGACTGCAGAAGCTTCGAAATTCGTAGGCCGAACAGTAGATTCAAATCACCCTTCGCGTTCAAGTTTTTTGCGTGCCAGCTTGCGGGCGCGGCGGATTGCTTCAGCTTTCTGGCGCGCGTTTTTCTCGGACGGTTTCTCAAAATGTTGCTTGAGCTTCATTTCACGGAATACGCCTTCGCGCTGTAGCTTTTTCTTGAGCACTCGGAGAGCTTGATCGACATTGTTGTCGCGAACACTGACCTGCATGTGGTTGATACCAGATTCTTGAGAAAAGTTTGGCGCACCTTGCAGGAAGGCTGCGAAATTTCAAGAGATATTTACTCGTAGTGGCGGTTGTAAGCCAGCTTACTCGAACTGAGTGTCAAGGGCTTGGTGGAAAACATGCGCAAACGCGCGTGGAGACGTGCAGTTGTTTCGAATAGATATGAGGAAGGTAATCACTCTTCCGCCGCAACCACTTCGATTTGCCGTATGCTGGGATCAATAGCTACATAGCCTCGGAGAATCCGCGACATGAAATGTCCGCGCACATAATTCGCGATGAAACGTGAGGGTGCTAACAGCGTCACCCGTTCACCTTCATGCGCCATTTCAGACAATTGGCCGAACCATGTGGCCGCCTGTGCCGGTACTTCAGCATGCAATTGGGCAAGCACCCGCCCCCATGTACCCTCGGCCGATGTGCTGCGTGAACGCGGCTGGAACAGAATAACATTTGGATCGGTCGCGTCCCCCTGCCCTGCCCCGTCTTGCGCCCCACCGTGTCGCTCTTGCATTCGGTCCTCAAAATCGCTGCCGATGACCGCCCAGACATTTGCGGTTCCACGCATCAGATCGGCGATGTTCAATGCATAGACGGTCACTCGGCCCTTTACGCCCGCGCGCTTGACCTCCAACCATCCGGCTGTCCGCATCTTGGCAATCTCGCGTTTGACAGTGCGTTCATTCACAGACCAAAGCCGCGCCATTTCTGCCCGCCCGATGGACAATTCATTGTTCTGCCAATTATACCGTGTGGTGATCAGAACTATGAGCCGCAGCACGAGCCGCTGGCGATGTTTATCGCCACTAAGAGCAGAAACCCCTAGTGCCGATAAAATGTCGTACTTCAGAGCCGAGGCGTTTCGCCCGACCGGTTTTGTCACCTGCATGACCTGCTCCGCTTCGTTGCCAGCTTTTTTGCGGCTCTTTTGCCGGGATTATCAACGCCTGCCAACGCTTTTCCCGGATTGTTCGCAATTAGCGTCCAAACGTTTGATTCTGTCAAGTCATCACGCGCTTCAATTTCCGCCCCCTTCCAGCTCAAGAAAAGAATCTGGTGAAGATATAGGTGAAGGGGGACGTTCAATCTGTCCCCTTATTGAATCCTTATGCCCCCCTATTGGTTGATCGACTGCACTAGTTGTCCCCCAATATATTGGGGCGATAGCTACAACGTGGTTCGCCATCGCTTTGGGCAGCTGTCGAATCAGTTTGCCGCTCTCGCCCCCTTATTCCTTTACCCATGGGTAAGGCGAGCCTTCCTTTGTCTGTGATCATATTAGGTTTTGCGTTAAAGGCAAAAAGGACGTAAATGAATATCAACCACGAAAATACGTCCTGAGAGGCAAAGCATGTACACACACGATGATTTGGCCGCGCTTCAGAACCGGTCCTTGAAACTTCAGGGCTGGATCCGGCAGCAGACATTTTCTCCCGGCCTCGAAAAGAAGCTGCGGCGGTTTTCATCCTGGGAGGTCGCCGAACTTATCTTCCGGATGAATCAGTCGACATTTCGCGGTAAGTTGGCTGCAGATCCGTCGTTGCCATCCGGCGAGGTCGAGCTGGAAGGTCGCCAGCGCTGGTTTTCGCTTGAAGAGATCAATGAATTGCGCCGTAGGTTAAAGGTTGTCAAGCGTAGTTTGATGCCGCATCGACCCGTCGGAAAGCGTCCTGTGCGTGCGGCTGTTGCAAATTTCAAAGGTGGGGCCGGTAAATCCACCGTCGCTCTGCATTTCGCCCATGCCGCTGCTCTTGATGGTTATCGTGTGCTGGCCGTCGACTTTGACCCGCAGGCAACACTTTCGCACTCCATGGGTCTGACTGATGTCGCCGAAGAGCACACGGTCTGGGGGATCATGGCGCGCGACTTGATCCGCGAAACCGAGCGAATGAACCGGGGACCGGTAGGTGCTGAATCCGGTGCCGCCCTGCCCCAGCGTCATATGCCGGCGGCGATCACCGGGCTTGGCCTTGGCGATCTGCGCATCGGCGATTTCATTAAGCCGACCTCATGGCCGACCATTGATTGCGTGCCGTCCTGCGCGAATGCCGCCTTTGTGGAATTCGCCAGCGCGCAGTATCGCCATCTTAATCCCGACTGGTCATTCTTTGCTGCTGTGTCGCGCTATCTCGATCAGATCGCGGATGACAGCTATGATCTCATCCTGTTCGATTGCCCGCCCGCTATTGGTTATCAATCAATGAACGCTGTATTCGCGGCAGATGTCCTCTATGTCCCCTCTGGTCCCGGATATTGGGAATATGATTCCACCACGTCATTCATCGGCCAGCTTTCAGAGGCGCTCGAAGACCTGTCGGCCGGATTTGATGGCACCTTACCCGCGGGTAAGATCGCCCTTCCCAAGGCATTCTGTGACGTTCGTTTCCTTTTGACCCGTTATGAGCCAGGCAACGAGTTGCACCGTGCGATGCAGGATGCGTTTCGGAAAGTTTGGGGAGAACATGTGACGCAGAACCCGGTGGAGATGACCCGAGCGGTGGAGCAGTCCGGGCGGTTTTTGAATTCGGTATACGAGATGGATTACCGTGAAATGACCAGAGAGACCTGGCGCAGAGCGCGATCTACATTCGACAGAGCCTACGAAGAATTCCGCGAGACCCTGCACGCTGCATGGGCGACTATGGAGGATGAGCAATGAGCAAGAAGCGCAGGATGTTTGACATCGACGTCCCGGAAATGGGCGATATCGACGTTGCAAAAACGCCAGAACGAGTAGTGCGCCGAGGACCTATGGCGGCGGCGATTAGTGAAAACGCCAGTTCTTTGCGTGATCGCAAGGTGGCGGAAGACAGCATCCGTGAAGAGAATGACAAACTTGCCGCTGAATTCGTGCGGATGAAGCGCGAGGGCTTAATCACTGACCGTATCCCCTTGGAGGACGTGGTGACAGAGCGGCTGTTGCGCGATCGAAAGCCCGGTGAAGATGATGAACTTGACGAGTTGAAGCTTTCGATTCGCGAGATCGGGCTGTCCAACCCGATCCGGGTCGAGGCGCGCGCAGATGGGAAATATGAACTGATCCAGGGAATGCGCCGATTGATGGCATTTCGCGCTTTGCGGGCGGACACAGGAGATGCGGAATTTGCCAATATTCCTGCCGGGATCGTGCCGACCGAGACGCGGACAGAAAACAGTTATCGCCGCATGGTTGATGAGAACATGGTCCGGAAGGACATCTCGTTTGCCGAAATGGCAACATTGGCGCGGCGCTATGCCGCTGATCTGTCCAATGATTGTGCGGATGTGTCTGAGGCGGTCACGACGCTGTTCAAGTCCGCGTCTTACACGAAACGCAGCTATATTCGCGCCTTTGCCGATCTTCTTGTGCGTTTGGAAAGGGTGCTGAAGTATCCACAGGACATCCCGCGCAACGTGGGAGTTGATTTGAAACGATTGCTGGACCGAGACGAAGGTTTGGCGGCGCGTGTGTCTCAGGCGCTGCAAGCCGAACCGGACCGGGACGCGCCGCGGGAAGTTACGATTCTGCGCAGTTTTGTTGACCCCAAAGTCTCACCCACGGGTAAGGCTGCGTCTAAGCCTGCCGTTCGGAGACAGGCGAAAACAACTTTTCAGGTGCCGATTGCCAAGGGAGTTGCAAAATGTAGCGCTTCGCAGGGTCGAATGGAGCTGCGTGATGATCGGGATTTTTCTGCAATAGATCGGGGAAAACTGGAACAAGCAATTGCGGCGTTTTACGCGGCTCTAGAAAACTAGTCGCACGCATACCTTACCCGTGGGTAAGGTATGCGTGCAGTTCTTGCGCCGGACATGACCGGCATGTTAGTTCAGCAAGGCCGCGCGGCTCAAAAAATTTGATCCGTCATCTGATGAAACGCAACACGGACGTCGCGACAGCACCGGCCGAGAATAGCCAGCATCGACTGTCGTCATGGGCCATAGGCTCCGATCAAATTGCAATCGATCAGAGCGTGATAGACTAGGCTTGTTATCCCGTGATCGGTGTCAGTGGGGCAGTCGCTCGCTAAATAGGGCAGGGACGACGACTGTCGTAGCACACTCAACGTCGGAAATGGAGCGAGCCGTAGGCTGAGCGACGACGTCCCGGCATCCATCCAAAAGGGTCTGCGAGCGAGGATATAATCGCCCTTGCGGGGAGCATTGGTTTAGAGGCCTACTATCGTTGAAGCCAATGGGCTCGGGGGTTGCTATTCTCCCAACTGACCTATCGGAACCAGTCTTGTGCAGGTTTATGCTCAGATCGCGCCATTGGCACCTTACACATGTGGTCGCAAGGATGTGGAGGTGAGGGCCGCTTGTCCCGAGAGTAAGTGTGAGTTATGCTCTTTAAGCATACGTATGTTTAGAGAGGCTTCGATGGGGCGAATAAAGGTAAATCTGACACTGGATGCGGATGTCGCGGAAAGTGCCAAAACGCTTGGCTTGAATATGTCGCGACTTGCGGAGACTGCGATTGTTGAGGCGGCCAAGATCGAACGTAATCGTCTTTGGCGCGAGGAAAATCAGGCGGCGATCACCGGCTATGCCGAAGAAGTTGCACAAAACGGATTGCCGCTGTCGCATCTGCGCAGTTTCTAAGGACCCCAAAATTCATGGCACAGTTTGACCTCTACCGTTTGAGTGCCGGGCAGCTTGTTGTTGATCTGCAGACTGACCTGATCGGCATTGACGCTTCGCGTATCGTTGCGCCCTTGCGTGAAGCTGGCGGGTACGCGGCTTTTCCAAGCCTAACGCCGTCTGTGCAAGTCGACGACAAGGCGTGGATCGTCCGCGTGCAGGAATTGGCCGCTGTTCCCGGTGTGGAACTGCGTGACCCAATCGGCTCGTTGAGCGAACATCGCGATGCGCTCAAGCGGGCGTTGGATATTCTCATCGACGGTGTGTGAAAAATGCAGTGCAGGTCGACCAAAACGAATTGACACCGCGCGGAACAGAGATCGGTTTTTTCGGTCTGCTGGAGGTTTTGAGACCAAGTGTTTAGTCCCAAGGTTTGATGAGGCATCGGTTCACTGGAGTGAAGGGTTGCCTTTTGCGGTAGCCTTGGCATGTCTGAAGAAATAGCTGACCGCTGCGCAACGGGCCGAGCGGTTCGAGGCGTTTATCTCAAGCCCTGACAGAACGACGCCACCTTCGCAGAGCTCCTGAAGAGCTTCGGCGACAATCTGGTGCTGCCGCTGGTCTCGATGACTCAGAACGTTCGGAAGCGGGGAAAGCGGGAGCCGCAACCGGTCGGTGCCCCTTAACCTGACGGTGTATCTGGCGGGGCAGGGGGGGTAGTGGCGCAAGCTTGCGGCAGGCTGACGACGCGGCGCCGGATATTAGGCTGCTCTGACCATGGGCGAAGGCCTGCCAGATTGATCCGACGCGACTCTGGCACAGGTCCCTGCTTTCCCGATATCCTGGCCGGCTGCGGGACTGGTTTCTGAACGAGATGGTGCCGGCTCGTCTTGCCTGTGCCGATGTGGATGCCGCTCCCGATCGCGATGCCCATCTTCGGCCGAATTGGCGATTGGCCGGGCGGATGGTTGCCGGCTCACCGGAGCATGCTCCTTGATCCTTGATCCGCTTGTCGCGGCCGCCTGCGGCCTTCCTTTCGCGTGCTGAACGGCTTGCTGCGCCCTTCTGCCGTCGTTGCGGCGCCGTTTTGACCAGTAGGGGAGGGAAGACTGAGGATCTCGCGGAGACGAGGTACGCCCCATGCGCACGAAGGGGGTTGAAAACGGCAAGATTTCCAAATGGACATAAAGACAGGCCATTTTTGCCATTTGTTGGCCTGAAGTTCTCCGAAACTTAAGATTTACGGAACGGAAAAAGATGTTTGTCGGAATACCGGAAGTCGTGAGACTGCCGACCATTTGTTTTCAATGCCTTATCCAAAGCGCGCTGCCGGGACTGAATCGGAATCCATGAGACTGGCGACTAAACAGTCCGTCCTGAACATCGCTCTCAGGCCGCCATTTTGTCGACCTGATCTCTTTTGCCGTAGGTTATTTCTGCGCCAAAGATCATGCAGGTCCGTTGGATCAGCGAGATAAGCTGACACAAAGCCTCCCTCAGGTGTCTGAGGATCATGCGGATGTTGTGACCGCAGCCGCAAAGTACGGCAAAGAGTGCGTCGCCATCGGTTCCCTTGAGCGGACATCGCGTCAGTCGGCCGTCGTTCTTCATGTGCCCGATCATCGGTTCAATGGCGCTGCGGCGGCGTAGAAGTTTCGCGATTGTCCTGGTGACACCGCGCTTTGCACCGCTGATGAAGACCTTCACATTCTCCACGCCATGGCCACGGTATCCGCGGTCGACGAACGCCAACTCCGGCTTTTGCTCGGTCAGGATTTCGACCTGCTCCAGCGCCTCGGTCAGCGTGTGGCCATCGTATGGATTGCCGGGTAGCGCCCGCATCCCGACCACGAAGCCACCCCGATTGGTCGTGGCCACGCTGACCTTGGTCCCGAACTCGTAACGCTTGTGCGCCTTGCCTTTCGATATGCAATCCACCGCCGGTTCGCGCAGGCTGTAGAGCTTTTTCTTGTCCTTCGGTTTCTGTGTCAGCAACCGGTTCACTAAGGCGATCATCTCCACCAAACGTGCCTTCAGCGCCTCGTCCGGAACCTTGCCCAGTTGCCGTTCAATATCGCGCAGTACGCGACCGGTGTAACCCTTGAGCCGGCGCAGTGCCTTGCGCATCCTCTTGAATTGCCGGGCGTGGGCATAGCGCCCGACCTGACCAGCCAGACGGGGTGCGAGGCGGTTGTAATTCTGGCGAAGCGCGATCCCGGCCTCCCGGGCCAACCTGACCAGCTTGCGCCGGGCGGTTTCATACAGCCGAGCATCCGTTGGATGGGCGATATTCTTTTCCATCACCGTGGTATCAACGGTGATCCGCTTGAGGTCGTTACCTTTCACCACACCAGCGCGTTGCCCGGTCTCGATGGTCTGCGTCAGCATCCATTCGACACCTTCCTCACCAATCCGTTTTCGCCATCCATTGCCGGCAGGCGAATGTGCACATTCGCCGAGAGGGCGTCAGGGATGACGGATCAAGCGGCAGACGGTGCTGAAAGAACGTCTCACCGCAGAAATGCTGCCAATACGGGTTCTCGGCCCACCGCGCCACCACCGCTTCATCTGAAAGCGCGTAGGCATGTTGAAGATAAAGCAGGCCGGCAACCATGCGCGTCAAGGTCGCCGGGCGACCGGTGTGAGACGGAAAGAACCCCGCCCATTCACGCTCGAAGACATCCCAGTCAATCAGGGTTCCTAGCTTCACCAATTCGTGGCGCATGTCGATCATCTCGACCAATCGGGAACGCAGGAGATCGTCTTGTTCCGGAGGTGGCTTTCGTGGCTTCATTTTACGGCTCAAAATTGCAGAGTTCCTGCCCCCATAATACCAAACCCTGCACTTTCCGCCCAACAAAACCGTACTGTTATCAAATAAAAACAGATAGATATGAGTTGTTCAGGGCGGACTAAACAGTCCGGGATTCGTGAGACCAGTTTGCAGTCGTGCAGATCACGGCAATCGGAGGAATTTTCGTTGTCATCAGGGTGTCGAACATGGGTGAAGCCATATATCGTTGGCGGATGACTTTTCCAGTCTCACAATTATCGATTCATCCAGTCTCATGAATACCGGTACAGAATCTCATGAACTCTGACTCGTTTTTCAGGGAAGTGCTTGAATCACGTCAATTCCGGTCATCCGACAATGAAACATGAGCTACGGAGTATGCGTCGGAGCTCATGTTTAATGGACCGATAAGGCAAACTTATTGGACATGGAAAAGCCGTGTAAGGTGGGGCGGTTTGAATATCATATTGTGGACGTAAGCGCCGTCTTGGGATAGTGTTGTGGTATGACCTATCAATCCACCACCATCGCTGACGATTTGATGAACTTACCCAAGTTGCCGGACTGGGTCACCTCTGGCCGTGCCGAAACCCTTGATTCTGTGGCTTTTCGGTCGGGTGCGGTCCTGGTGGTGCTTGATCAGCTGGTCAGCGATCAACTGGACCTGTCGCGGTATCGTGCCGCCCCAAGTGCTCGTTTAAGCCACTTTTCGTTCGAATGCGACGGGACTTTTCCAGCCCAGTGCTGAGTGACGGCGTCGCGGATTGTAGAAGCCGTTGATGTATTCGAAGATCGCCATTTCAGCCTGCCGCCGTGTCTCCCAAGGATGCCGCCAGATCAGCTCAGCCTTGATGGTTTTGAAGAACGTTTCGACGGCAGCATTGTCGTAACAATTACCCTTGCCGCTCATTGATATCTTGAAGCCATGTTGGCGCAGGATCTTCTGGTAATCGTGCGAACAATATTGCGATCCACGATCCGAGTGGTGAACGCAGTTTTTCGGTGGTGATCGGAACGCAATCGCCATGTTCAGAGCTCTGATCGCCAGGTCGCGCTTCATGCGGTTGCTCACGGCCCAACCGATCACTCGCCGAGAATGCAGGTCCAGGATCACGGCTAGATACAACCAGCCCTCGCGGGTCCAAACATAACTGATATCGCCAGCCCATTTCTGATTGGGTTTGTCTGCTGCGAAGTCACGATCCAATAGGTTCGGTGCTATGTTGAACTTGTGGTCGCTGTCTGTTGTGACCTTGTGTTTTCGCGTTCTAACAACAGATATGCCATTCTGGCGCATCAACCTACCAACACGGCGATGACCAACATCCAAGCCGATCTCCTTCAGTTCTTCTGTCATTCGTGGGCGACCATAACTTCCCAGACTGAGACGTGACTGTTCTTTAATGTGCGCCAACGTCACCATGTCAGACCGCTGCCTAAGACTGGCAGGACGGCTGCGAAACGCTCGCAACCCGCGCGGGCTGACAGCCATAACACGACACATCAAATCAATGGAAAATGCAGATCGGTGTTCTTCGATGAACCTAAACCTCACGGCTTTTGGCTCGCAAAGAACACCGTGGCCTTTTTTAACACTTCCCTTTCCTCCTTGAGAATCCGGTTCTCACGCCGAAGTCGGTCATTCTCTTGGGCAAGGCTCAAATCTTCCTTCGACACCACATCCGTGTCTCGGTGAACTGTGATCCATTTGTTCAGCGTCGACATCCCGACGCCTAGATCATCAGCCACTTGCTTACGCGTTAGCCCGCTGGTCAGCGCGATCCGCACCGCATCTTTGCGAAATTCGTCCGTCCGTTTCAGTCCCATAGCCAGTCTCCTTTGTTGCAGTAAATGCTATCAAAGGAGCGGCATCAAACCGCGACAGGTCCAAACAGCATGGTGTGCCACTAAAGCTGCTCGCCAACCGGCTTGCGCTGGCAACCGCGACGCAGACCTCAAAACTGGAAGGGCGTTTGGCCCGAGAGGCGGACATCCGCGACGCCTATCATCTGGCACCAGCGGGCGAAGCGCGGGGGCCTGACGGGGATCTATTGGCCTTCTGGCGCGATGCGGGGCGACTTCGTGCGAACGGGACTGGTGAGATTGCCGATCTGGTCGGTGCCGACTTCGCGGGCGAGGTGAGCGTCTGGCTCGATGCAGGATTGGAGCGCGTCCGGTCCCATGGACCGCTGGCAAGCTGCGTCTCCGTCCTGCGGGCCGTGCTTGAGGTCGATGATAGGGCGGAACGGGCCGCCTGCCTGCTTTCGGACATTGTTCTGGCGCGGGCTCTGAACTGGAAGCAAGTGCTGCCGGTCACGGCGCGGCGGTTGACAAAGGCGGCGCTGCGGGACTTGGCCGCAGATGGGCCGGGGGCCGAGCTGACAATCCAGGTACGGATTTTGGGCAGCATCGAAGAGACGATCCGAGTGGCGCGGGACTTGGCGCAACGTGGGGCGGCACTCCAAGCAGTTGCGCCGAAGCTGCGGGCGAAGGGATCGGACGCGGCGGTCGATCTGTTCCTGACCGAGGATGCTGTCGCGCCGGCGTCGATGTTGGCTCCAAGAATTCGCGGAACATCGATCTCCATGACCTCCCGCGCCGCGCGGCGGTTCTGCGACCGGCTGGTTGAGCTCGGCGTGGCCCAAGAACTGACCGGTCGATCGACATTCCGGCTCTATGGGATAGCGCCGTGACGGCGATCTCAAATTCGAAACCCGCGCAGGGGCAGGCGGTCTCGGCACGCGATAACGTGTTTGACCGGGAACTCGCCGACCTGCCTCAGGAGCTGCGTTGGCGCGAATGGATGGGCCGGATCGAAGCGGTGCTCTTTGCCAGTGCCGCGCCAGTCAGTCGCGACGATCTGGCCCGTGTGGTGGGGCAGGGGGCCTCGGTCGAGATTTTGATTGAAGATATTCAAGGAGAGTTGTTCGGTCGCCCATACGAGCTTGCCCAAGTGGCTGGCGGCTGGATGTTTCGGACGCGGACCCAGTTTGCCGATGCCATCAAGGCGGCGGCTGATCTTGGGGATCAGACTCTGGCCTTCACTGAGATGGAGATGGGGGTGCTTTGCGCGATCGCTTATCACCAGCCGATTGACAGGGCGGGGCTTAAGGACATCTTTGGCAAGGAAGTCAGTCGTGATTTACTGGCCCGGCTGCGCTTCAAAGACTTGATTGCGTCGGGGCCGAGAGCACCGCGGCCTGGCGCGCCGCATACTTTTGTGACGACTGCGACGTTTCTGATGGCGTTTGATTTGCAGACACTGCGGGATTTGCCTGATCAAAATGAAGTCATTCACAATGACTAAGCCTATACGTAAAGGATGAAACGTTGAAACGACTGGATAGTGATCCTGAAAAGTTTGACGCTTTGGAATTGTATTCCAGAGTATCGTCAGATCACGGATACAAGATTGGCGTTGACGGCGATCAGAACGACTTTGTTGAGCGTGTCGCGAAGTCGCTCAAGAACGCGCTCAATAGCCCGACCATGATTTACGGCAAGCGAACCGAAGCCATGTTTGCGCATGTGGCCGGCGCTATGGGAGCATGTAAACTGATCAAGCAAGAAGACAGCGGAGCATCATTTGTAAGCGCCGACGATGTGGCCGTTCCAGACTACAGGATCGTTACGAAGTCTGACCAGATCTTTTTAGTTGAAGTGAAGAACTTCCGGATGCGCTCGTTGAGCCAACGCTACACGATGAAGAAGCCGTATCTCGTAAAGCTTCAGTGCTATGCTGATATGAACAAAGTGCCGTTGAAATTTGCGATCTATTTTTCTGGAGTGAACCAATGGATCCTATTATCACCAAGTTCTTTCATCGACGGTGACAAGACCGTCTATATCGATTTTGCGCACGCCATGGCCCGAAATGAGATGGCTGTCTTGGGCGATCGGATGATTTGCACTTTGCCGCCGCTGATCATGTCGTTTGAAGGTGATATCGAAGACGAGCGATCGAAAGTTGACGCAGATGGTCAGGCCCTATTTACGATCAAGCAGATCAACATGACGTGCGATGGAAACTCAATCGACAATGACATCGAGCAGCGGATTGCCTTCTACCTGATGCGCTATGGTAGCTGGGTTTCGGATGGAATTCCCGCCGAAGTTGTTGATGGTAAGCTGAAGTCGTTTCGGTTCGTGTTCGCGCCAGAACAGGAAGGTGAACCAGATGATCAGCCGTTTCACTCACTGGGTACGTTGAGTTCAATGATTAGCAGTGCTTTCCATGAGCTGACGGTGGAGAACGACGGCGTTGTATCGATGGACGTTCGCTATGATCCAGCCTTTTTCAATCTTCAAATACCCGAAGGGTACAAAGGCAGCTCTCTGCCGCTTTGGCAGTTGGTGCTTCAACCAAACATGGAGTTTGGCCCGCAATCGGCAGTCATGGACTAACACCGCTGGCGACTAGAAAACACTCCAGCCCGTCGGCATATGAAGGGTTATAGCGTTCTCGGTTCCATTCAATGACGGGTTTATGTGGTTGCCAAAAGCTGTCTGCATATAGCACTCAAATACTATGCGCACTGTGGTTTGGGCGATGATCTCGCCGTGACATTCCGTTGTCTGTGCATCGACGCGGACTAGCATCATGAGATTTTTATCTATGCGCAAGTAATGTTGCGCATAAACGCCATAATTGCGCATACAGTTGAAACTTGCGTATAGAATGCCCATAGTTGCGTATAACTCCTATGCGCAAGAAAGAAGAAGATGGTCAAAAAAGTCCCATTCAGAGCCCTGACTGAGCTGCTCAACATCGTAGCAGCTCATCCCAAGGGCATTTCCGTTGCGGACATTGAGAAAGCACTAACGAACGATGTGCCACGCAGAACACTCCAATATCGTCTTCAACAGCTGGTCGCCAATGGCCAAATGCACAGCATCGGGGAACGTCGCTGGGCCAAATACCTGCCTGTCTCAACAGATACCGCAAGTGCGACCGCAGAAACGCTCGATGAAGATTATGCTGAAATCATCCAATTATCAGAGGAAGCTAAAACCGTTCGTGCCTATGTCAAACAACCTATAGCAGGTCGAAAACCAGTCGGGTACAATCGAGACTATCTGGCGACATACCAGCCTAACCAAACGTCTTACCTTACATCGGCTGAGCGCAAGCAGCTCGCCGATCTGGGCAAGTCGCCTGCGGGCATGCAGCCCGCGGGCACCTATGCAAAGCACATCCTAAATCGGCTACTTATTGATCTCGCCTGGAACTCCAGCCGGTTGGAAGGCAACACGTATTCGCTGTTGGATACCAAGCGGTTGATCGAATTTGGCGAAGAGGCCGAAGGGCGGGATCAAGTCGAAGCGCAAATGATCCTGAACCACAAGGATGCGATTGAGTTCTTGATCAATGCGGTTGATGACGTCGCATTCAATAGTTTCACTCTCATGAACCTACATGCACTCTTGTCAAACAACTTACTTGCTGACCCGACCGCATCTGGTCGTTTAAGATATATCGCGGTCGGCATCGAAAGCTCGGCATTTCACCCACTAGAGACGCCTCCGCTGATCGAAGAGTGCTTTAACGAAGTGCTGTCGAAGGCATCACAAATTCAAGATCCATTCGAACAAGCCTTCTTTGTGATGGTCCATCTCCCCTATTTGCAGCCCTTCGATGACGTCAACAAACGTGTTTCGAGATTGGCAGCCAATATCCCTCTTATAAGAGGAAATTTTGTACCCTTTGCGTTTTCTGATGTACCTCAGCGTGCTTATACCGAAGGGATTTTGGGCGTTTATGAACTCAACGATGTTGCCCTTCTGAAAGATGTGTTCTTCTGGGCTTATGAGCGATCCGTTGCGCAGTTTGCGGCGGTCAAACAATCGTTGGGTGAGCCTGACCCGTTTCGCCTCAAATATCGAACGGAAATCCGTGAGGCGGTCACGTCAATCATCCTGGGGAAAATCAGCCGCCGTGATGCCAGCGAGACGATCAGGTCATATGCGTCCGAACACGTCTCAGAAAGCGACAGGGACAACTTTGTTCAGGTCGTCGAAGAAGAAATACTTGGCCTACACGAGGGAAATTTTGCGCGGTATCAAGTCCGTCTATCTGAATTTGCAGAATGGCAAGACAAATGGACAACATCATGACCGATAGTCCATTCACCACAATTCTCGGAGATGACTTCGCGCGCCGGTTTTCGATGCGACCCGGTTCTTTGATGTGGCTCCTCGGCGCAGGCGCATCAGCTTCTGCTGGCATTCCGACTGCGTGGAATATGATCTGGGACTTCAAGCAGCAGCTCTATGTGAGTCAGCGCCAAGTCTCTCTTAAGAGCGTCTCCGATCTGTCAAATCCGGCGGTGAGACAAACCATCCAATCCTTCATTGAAAGTCAGGGCGGGTTTCCAGACACAGATTCACCTGAGGAATATGCGGCGCTGTTTGAAGCTGTTTATCCAAGTGAAGCGGACCGCCGCGCATATATCGATGCCAAGATCAAAGGGGCCAAGCCATCATACGGACATCTGGCTCTGGCGACCTTGATGAAGGCAGGACACACAAGGTTGTCCTGGTCAACAAACTTCGACCCCCTTGTCGCGGATGCATGCGCTCGCGTTTTTGACGGTACCGGTGCGCTCACAACAGTTGCGCTTGATGCGCCTGAGCTTGGCCGACAAACGCTGAACGAGGATCGTTGGCCTGCAGAAATCAAGCTGCATGGTGATTTTCGTTCGCGTCGGCTCAAGAAAACAGGTGACGAGCTACGCCAGCAAGATGCGACTCTGCGGGATCTTTTCGTAGGCGCTTGCAACCGGTCGGGTTTGATCCTTGCCGGCTACAGTGGCCGAGATGACTCAATAATGGATGCGTTGGAAGAAGCGCTAGAAAACACATCACCATTTCCTGGAGGGTTATTCTGGCTACATCGCGGCGACAGCCTGCCACTTGATCGTGTCAACGCGTTTCTGGAGAAAGCGAGCAAGAAGGGCGTAGATGGCGGTTTGGTGCGTATTGATAACTTTGATGAAACGTTACGCGATCTCATTCGCCTCATGCCGAATCTTGACACAACCGTCCTTGACCAGTTTGCCGCAGAACGGGCAATTGTATCGCCGCCGCCGCGAGCGCGGGGTCGTGCCAGCTATCCGGTCATTCGATTGAATGGTCTGCAAATTGAAACTCTGCCAACGATCTGTCGCCGGGTCGTATGCGACATTGGTGGATTTCGTGAGGTTTCAGATGCCATTCAACGCGCCGGCGTCAATGTTCTGGCCACACGCTCGGCGAAAGGCGTACTTGCCTTTGGGGATGACAATGACGTTCGCGCCGCCCTATCAAATTGCAACATCAATGAGTTTGACCTTCATGAAATTGAAAAACGACGGTTGCGCTACGATAGCCATGAGCGCGGATTGCTAGGGTCAGGACTCATAGCCAGTAGATAACGAGTGCTGCGAGGGCGATGGCTGATAGGAAGATCTTCGGACATCTGTCGTAGCGTGTTGCGACACGCCGCCAATCTTTCAACCTGCCGAACATGATCTCGATCCGGTTCCGGCGTTTGTAGCGGCGTTTGTCGTACTTTACCGGTTTCTTCCGTTGCTTCCGGCCCGGGATGCAGGCGCGTATCCCTTTGTCTTTCAACGCTTCTCTGAACCAGTCGGCGTCATATCCGCGATCCCCGAGCAGCCAATCGACCTTGGGCAGGCTGCTGAGCAAAGCCCGTGCGCCGATGTAATCGCTGACCTGACCGGCGGTGACAAACAGGTTCAACGGACGCCCCTGACTGTCGCAGATGGCATGCAACTTGGTGTTCATACCACCTTTGGTCCGACCAATCAGACGACCACGCCCCCCTTTTTGACGCCCATGCTGGTCGCTGTTCGGTGGGCCTTGAGATAGGTCGCATCAATCATCACGGTCTTCTGCTCGCCGTGTTCGGCGTAAACATCCGGTGTGGACCGCGGTTATGCGGCCTTGACGTTTTGTGCTGCGGTTTTCCAGTTCCACGGTAACATTTCATGTACGCGCGAGACGGGCATGTCGGGCAGTCGTTTTAGGACG
>NZ_JASMWN010000035.1:0-23973 GCF_032595355.1 Sedimentitalea todarodis
CAACCGAGGCAAAATCACCTCGATCAACAGCAAACTCTCAACTTCACAATCCGCGAAACAAATCCCGACTACGCGCAACCCACGTCACAAGCGCCCATATCGCGAAGCGATTTAGTGCATGAGCCCATACTGTGAGCTCGATTATCTTGCTGCGTGCGCTCGCAGCGAGGAAAATGCTCCGTCAGCGCAAAAATTGGGGCTGCCGCGCGGCGGGAAAACCAGCCATTCGTGCAGAGTGCAGCAAGGATGGGAGGCGGAATTCACAAACAGCGGACAAAGTCAGCTTTCATTGCGGCTATTCCTACGTTTCCTTAGTTGGGGCTTAAGGCATTGGCTGCATATAGGGTCATCGAACATATTCTTCAGCAGCAGTCTTTTCTTATCCAGGGACGATTTTGCCGATCTCGACAATTGCTGTGTCACCCATGCCTTTGTCTCTCGTGTAGCGCATTCGACCATCTGAAATTTCGATGACTTCGCAATCCAGCCCCAGATCTTCGCCGTCCAACTCGGACTTGCGACAAAAGAAGCCGTCGCGCCACACCCAGGATCCGGAAAATTTCTGGCCGTCCGCCGTGCCGGAAATCCGGCCATTTGGGTAGATCACGAATTCTAGTCCTCCGCCCGTCAGGTGCTTGCCTGTGATCTGCGTGCAAAACATCGCAGCAGTCTCAACCCTTTGCCAAATCAGTTTGTCAGACATGTTGTTTCTTCCATTTCTTATCGCGGATTTTGCTCAGAGCAGACGGATCATTACCCTTCCGGTGCCAATGCCTGCCATTTCTTGCGATAGGCAGAGGCCGACAATCCCACCCGTTTGCGGAAAGCGGCACGGAAGCTTGAGGGCTCGGAATACCCGATATCCGCTGATATGTCCTCAATTGGCATTGCCGTTGTTTCCAGCAGCTGCTTGGCTTCTTCCACGCGCAACGTTTGGATATAATCGGTCGGTGCTTGGCCTGTCGCCTTCTTGAACCGCCTCAGGAACCCGCGCTCTGTCATCTGCGCGCGTTCTGCCATGGCGGCCACCGGGCTTGGCGCGTCGTAGTTCTCTGCCGCCCAAACCTGCGCTGCGGCGATCAGTTGATCGTCATGGCTGCGGCCGGAGGTCAGCGACGCATAGGTCAGTTGCCCTTCGTTATGCGGGTCAATCAGGTAGATCTTGGCGATCCGCCGCGCCTCGTCCGCACCTGCGTAGCGGGTAATCAGATAGAGCATCAGATCGGTCCAGGCCGAATGCCCACCAGCAGTGACGACCCTATGTCCTTCGCCCACGGGGACCAGAAATCGCTCGCAACGGACCGTCACCTTCGGAAAGGTTTGGCGCAGCATTTCGGCATAACCCCAATGGGTTGTGGCCTCCTTGTTGTCCAGCAAACCGGCTGCGCCCAGAAATATCGCGCCGGAACATACGGATGTGATAATTGCACCCCGCTCATGGGCCGCTGCAATCCATTCTGCTGTCTTTCGGTACTCTTCTGGAAACCCACCGTTCGGGTCCAATTGCAGGTTGGGTACGACGATCAGGTCGGGTTCTGGATTTTCGTGCAGCATTCCGTCAGGCGTGACTTTGCGCCCGTTCACATCCCAATAGGGTGCGCCGTTCTCGGTCCTCATGCTGACATCGAAGACCGGTGCCAGCACAGGGAGACCGTGCATCATCTCCCAATCCCGTCCCACGGATGCGAGTACGTCGAGGATCGAAAACACGACAGACGTGCTGGAGTGCGGTGTTCCTATAACAGTCGTATTGATAGTCATATCTTACATATTTTCATAAATTAAGTCTGATTATCACCGTTATCTTCTAGTTCGCCTCTATCGCAGTCGAGTTCTTTCGTCAATGTTCTTGCACAAGACAGCGACAAGTTTTCCCGCTGGTCCTACGAAACACAGGAGCAAACGATGACCTTTCAGACCCAAACTTTCGCCTTCGACGACGCCAAGGCAGAATCCTTCGCAAATCGCTTTGTCGGCACGTTGAACGAAGCAGCCGTTGCCATCATGACCTCGCTTGGCCACCGCGCCGGGCTCTTCGACGCCCTGTCGGTTCATCCCGGCCTCACCTCGACGACGCTGGCCGAACGCGCCGGTGTGACCGAACGGTACTTGCGCGAATGGCTGGGCGTGATGGTGACCTCGGGTATCGTGGATTACGAACCTGAGGACGGCACTTACACGCTTCCACCCGAACATGGCGCTTTGCTGACCCGTGCGGCCAGCCCGGACAACATGGCGGTGACGACCCAGTTCATCTGCGTCGCGGCCGCGGTTGAGGACGAATTGCTGGACAGGTTCCGCAACGGCGGCGGGCTTTGCTATCACCATTATGACCGCTTCCACGAGGTCATGGCCGAAGACAGCGCGCAATTGGTGGTCGCCAACCTGACGGGGGCGATCCTGCCGATTGTGCCCGGCCTGATCGAACGGCTAGAGGACGGTATCGACGTCGCCGATTTCGGCTGCGGCGCTGGTCGGGCAATGATGGCGCTGGCCCGTGCGTTTCCAAACAGTCGCTTCCACGGGTACGACTTGTGTGAGGATGCATTCGATGCGACCCGCATGCAGGCCGAAGCGGAAGGCCTTAGCAACCTCCGTTTCGAGTTACGCGACTTGTCGTCCAGTGACCCTCTCGGGCCATTCGACCTTATTTGTGGGTTCGATGCGGTCCACGATCAGGCTGACCCAAAGGCGTTTCTGCGGATCACCAAGCGCTCGCTGCGTCTTGGGGGCGTGTACCTGATGCAGGACATCGGCGGATCGCGGGACTTGGAAAAGAACATCGAGAATCCGTTCGCGCCGCTGCTCTACATGATTTCGAGCATGCACTGCACGCCGATATCAATTGGGCAAGGCGGTCCCGGGCTTGGGGCCATGTGGGGTGTTGAAACCGCCGAAGAGTATTTGGCCGAAACAGGATTTGCATCGGTCGAAACCCATCGCCTGCCGCATGACCCCCTCAATGCATATTTTGTCGCCCACGATTGAGGGCGGCTGTCAAACAAGGACAAATGACATGACAACAATTTCACTTAACGCGGCACCACACCGCTATCGCCTCGGTCTTCCGGAACGCTTACGGGACCGGATTGCGGCTATCTCAATGCGTCGCCAGAAGTGTCGCGAACTGCACGAGCTGGCACATCTCCCCAGACATCTGCTGCGGGATATGGGCCTGGAACACTACGCCCCCGATCCATCCCCCGATGTCATCACATTTTGGCGCTAGAGGGTCGGAAGGGCAGAACATGAAAACCAATCATCAATCAAGCACCATCGTTATCGGTGCTGGGCTTTCTGGATTAGCCACCGCGCGTGTCCTGTCGGAACGTGGCGTGCGGGTCGAGGTGCTGGAAGCTGCACAGAATATCGCTGAACCCTGGCGGGGACGTCACCCGGCGCTGCGCCTGAATATCCACCGCAAGTTTGCTGCGTTACCTGGTCAGAAAGCACCCATCACAGATGGCGTCTATCTTAAGCGCGATACGGTTGTGCAGTACCTTGAAGACTACGCAAAGCACCTGAATGCTCCGATCCATTTTGGCGCGGAGGTGACAAACCTTCGGCGCACTGCGGCAGGGTGGCAAGTTACCACACCATTGCGGGTCTTTCATGCCGAGAACGTCGTGGTCGCGACCGGGAGGGAGAGCAGGCCATACATACCAGCTTGGCCTGGGCGGGACGGTTTCGAAGGTGAACTGATACATGCCTCGGCCCTCGGAGATGTATCCCGCTTCAATGGAAAGCATGTCTTCGTCGTTGGCGCAGGAAATTCCGGCTCTGATGTGCTCAATCACCTCTCCCGGCATCACCCAAAAGAGGTAACAGTCTCGGTGCGCCACGGTCCTGCGGTGGTTCCGCAACGGATCTTCGGGTTCCCGCTGCATCGCTTGGCGCGTGTGTTTGCGGCCTTGCCAGCTTGGGTTCTTGATCCTGCATTCCGTCTCACCGAGCGGCTGTTTCTGGGCGATCTGCGGCAGTATGGGCTTTTTAGTCATCCCGATGGCGGCGGTACGCGACTACTGCGCGATGGCGTTACCTTCGCAATTGATGATGGGTTTGTCGCGGCTCTCAAAGCCGGTAAATCGTACATCGCACCAAGTGTGACAAAGTTCGACGGAGCGCGCGTTTATACCGCTGACGGCATGTATGAAACGCCCGATGTTGTCATCGCTGCAACCGGATATCGATCTGGCTTGGAACCGCTTGTTGGCGATCTTGGCGTGCTTTGTGAAAACGGCCAACCACATCATCCAATGGGCGAAGCTGATCCTGAGAATCCCGGTCTTTGGTTCACCGGCTACAAGCCAATCTTTACGGGCTATTTTGATGCTGCTGGCATTTCTGCAAAGCAGATCGCTTCGTCCATTGTTGCGAATGCTGCCGCCACCGGGAGCTCCGATGTCGCCAGAGCCCAAAACACCGACCAATCCACAACCCTGGCGGATGCAAACCCGCACTAACCCACAGAAAGGAACTAACCCATGAAACTGAACAAATTTATCCTCGCGGCTTGCGTGGCCGCAGCACCGTTGGCGGCCCACGCCGACCCACTTGACGCTTTTGATGTTGCCGAAGACTTGTCGCGTTTCGTCTACGCAAGCGACCCTGTCTTCGACGACGGCATGCCAGCCTATGGCAACGCCTTCATCTCGCAGGGCTATATCTACCCCGCAGGCACGCTTGATGGCGGTGTTGAAGGTACGCTTGCAAACGGCGACCCTGCCTTTCCTGACCTCGTGATTGGCGAATGGACATGCGACGGGTATTTTGTCGCTGATGGCATGCGCACCGAAACGGGTGCCATGGTGATCACCCGGCAGGTCTATCGCTTCAACGACGGTGATCTGCTGATCAGCCACGGCCCCGAATTGGCCGATCCCGGTGTGTCTGTCACCCGTGCTGTCACCGGAGGCACCGTCGACTATGCCGAGGCCCCCGCAGAGATTACGCAAGTCATGCTGGGCATGAGCGACGGCTACGGCGTGCGCTTGCAGGTTGAACTGAACACGGATGGCGCGTCCTGATCGTTGCACCGGCTCTTGGATTGCCAGGAGCCGGTCCACCCCGAACGGAAGAACAACATGAAGATCGAACATCAAGAGACACGCAACCACGATATAGACCGCCTCGCGATGTATCGCGAGATCCAACGGGCGGTTCCCGGTCTGGACACGATCTACCGCCTTGCGCTGTCGTTGGTCGCCGACCAACCCTCTGCCAACCCCCGAGTGCTTATCGTCGGCGCAGGAGGCGGACGTGAGATCGAGACTTTCGCCACCGAAGCTCCAAGAGCAACGATCACTGCAGTCGATCCATCGGCTGAGAACCTTGCGATGGCAAGACGCGTTGTGGGACCGGGAACGAGCGTGCAGTTCGTGGAAGGGCTTGTTGAAGACCTGCTCCCAGACGAGAATTTCGATGTCGCGACCTCACTTCTCGTGATGCATCATATTGCCGATGACGGCGCAAAACTGGCTTATCTGCGCGCCATCCGGGCTCGGTTGGCTGCGGGAGGCTTGCTCATCCACGCGGATATCTGTCATGATGTTCCAGAGGAGTTCGAGCGCCTCGTGCCAATCTACAAGGCGCATGCACGGCATGTTGGCGCGACCGCCGATGCAACGCAGTTAGAGCTTCAGGCCATTCCCACACTGCCGCTGGTTACATCGAACCGTATCCACGAGCTTCTTGAACAGGCCGGTTTTGCCGCTCCGACAGAGGTCTTTCGATCGCTCTGGTATCGTTGCTGGGTCAGCGCGCCGGCGTCAAAAGGCAATCCAGCAACTCCGCCGGCGACCCCCGGTGGTGGCCAAGACATTGCCAACTCATAATCAAGGAAAACTAACATGACCGCCCAACGACTCCAATTCCTCGTCGCCCTGATCTTTCTTGTTTTGGGGGGATGGTGCCTGATCTTTCCCGCGATGGTCATCCGCCTGACATTCCTGCCCGAATTCGCCGCAGCAACGGATCAGGCACGTTTCATCATGGGCTGCTTCGGCGCGCAGGCTGTCCTGACGGGAACGCTTATGCTGACGGCGCGCTTTACACCGACGACCTTTCTGGTCTTCGGGCTGGCAGGCTCAATACCGTTCTTCGCGTTCAACTACTGGTTTGTTTTCGTTGAGCCGGTTCTGAACCAGTGGATGCTGCTCGACTTCGTGGGCAACCTCGGAATTCTGGTCGCGGGGATCTGGGGATGGCGGCTAAGCAAGCAAGAGCAGAAAGTGTAGCATTCGATGAGAACCAATGGGAGTAGATCATGCACTTACCTATAAATCCTGCGGGCATGGCGGCACCAACAAGTCACTATAATCACGCATTCTATATTGAGCCCGGTTCGGCATGGATGACCCTTTCCGGCCAGTTAGGTGAGCGAGCGGATGGTAGCTGCCCTGCAAGCGTAATTGAACAGTCAGAACTGGCCTGGCAGAACGTCCTCACTGTCCTTGCCGAGAAGGGTTTGGGCCTCACGAACGTCGTCAAAGTCACGAGCTATATCGTTGATGAGGAAAATATCGACAGTTACGTTCAGGTGCACAAACGCGTCGTTGGCGAGCATATGCCGCCATGGACCTTAGTGATTGTTCCAGCACTCGGACGACCGAGTTATAAAGTTGAAGTGGATGTGACTGCCGCCGGGATCGTCGATATTGAAACTGCCGATCGGTGACAGGCTTTAGACATGGCCGCACCTCCACAGTCTTAATCCGTTGCAACCTGGCAGGACCAGACAACGTGTCGCTTGGGTCACCATCGCAGATGCAAAGCTTTTCCCCAAGGTGACCGCAGTTCTAACCGAGAAATTCAACGCAGAAATAAGTGGAGTTTGATATGATCTGGACAATACCCGCCCTCGCCATCTTGGGCATATTCGTATGGTTTGCAAACGGCATAAGGAAGATTGGCGCTGTAAGTGTTGGTGAGCCAATTGGAGCACGATCTGAAACGGCTTTGCTGTTGATTGATCTTCAAACAGCTTTCTGGGACGCAGGTACATTTTCCGACACAGCGAAAGTGGAGGCCAAGGAACGCATTATGGCCGAAGTGAAGAAAGCGCGGGCCGCCGGGATGCCCGTCTTAGGCGTGCGGCACGAATGGTCAATTCCATCGACAAAGGCCATCGCAAAGCTGTTGGGAAAAGGACTCGCGATCGAGGGCACGGCCGGAACCGAGTTGATTGCACCGCTCGATAACCTTGCCGACCACACGGTGGTAAAGCGGGTTCAGGATGCGTTTGAGACGAGAGAACTCGACGGTCTCCTGAAACAGCTTGATGTCGGAAAACTACGCATTGTTGGGCTCGACATGAACTACTGTGTCGCCAAGACCGCACTTGCGGCGCGTCAGCGAGGATATGAGGTCGAGATCATCAAGCAAGGTGTTTTGACCGCGAACCAACAGATGTCCGAGAAAACAACCGATATGCTCAAAAGAAAGCAAGTGACGTTGCATTAGATGGGGCTCGCGTGACGACAACGAGCCCGAGAACGGCTGCATATTCGAACGCGCCAGGACAGCTTTCCAATGGTCGATTTGGTCGCTTTGCACTGCATACATCGAAAAAAATACTTCGACCCTTTGCTACGATTCAAAATGCCTAGTCTACTTCTACTAACCCAGTTGGTTTTGCCGATCATGTTACTTCTGTGGCTCCTACTCGCGCCGCTGAGAAGTCTTACGGCCTTTAGCTTGCAGGCGTTTTCGACTGCCATCGTTCTGGCCACGATCGCTCTTGTTGCGCCTTGGGCGATGCCTCCTTGGTGGACACCCATCCTTTATGGAGCAGCTTTTTTACTCATAGTAAGTGGACATGCCCTTCTTCGAAGGCGCAATCCACACCGAACCAAAACTCAACCGAATGAGATCTTGGTTTTGTTGCCACTGATCATACTGGCATTTTTTGGTAGCCATCAATCCTGGAATGCTATGGTCGGCCATCAATTGCCTCAAGGCGAATTTGTAGACGTCCGAAGTCCGTTCCTAAGAGGTCATTTCATCATTGAAAATGCTGGCGCAACCCGTCAGGTAAACGGCCATCTGCACGCCGCCGATCCTTTGGATCCCTTGCACGATGTTGCCTTTGGGCAAAGCCGAGCCATAGATATTATACCCATCAACAGATTTGGATTTCGCTCAAGCTCGTTTTGGCCTTCTGACCCTGAAGAGTATTATGGTTTTGGCTACCCGGTGGTGGCACCCTGCGATGGGTTGATCTTGGAGGTTGTTGACGGAAGGAATGATCAAGACGTACCACGACAAGACATTACAACGCCATCCGGCAATAAAGTTGTAATTCAGTGCAGTGGCTTCAGAATTGTTCTTGCGCATCTCAAATCGGGAAGTGTTGTCGTTGAGACCGGCAACGCCGTCGTAAGTGGCGACATAATCGGACAGGTGGGAAATTCCGGCGCAAGCACTGAGCCGCATCTACATATCCATGCAAAGCGCCTCTCAACGTTTGGATCGGGGTCTTCGTTCCGTCCACTTTGGCTCCTTATCGATGGTCAATTTCTTGCGCGAAATGACAGAGTTCAAGCCCATTGACGTGTCGTCCCGGCCAAAACGTGACAGCATTTACTCTGGAGAAGAGCGGGAGAAGTGGGCTTTTACTGCATCGTAGTAATTGGCGGTTTTTCGAATACACCCGCTCCGAACTCGGCGCAAAAGCTACTGCTGAGAAGCAGTAAATCAGGCGTTCCGATTATCACCGTTTGCTGCCGTTCGGCTCATATCTACAACCATAGATTCACGCTAGATACGCCTTTGAGTGACGCCGAAACTGGCGGATCTATAATTGTTAAGGAGAACGATATGAAGAAACTCATCCCTGCGATACTGCTTTGTCTACTGTCCACCGGAGCATCGGCGAACGAAGCCCGCAACGGCCTCCAGCTCAATGGGTTGCGGTTTAACAGCGTCCAACTCAATGGTCTGCGATTCAACGGGTATACGCTGAATCGGATCGCGTGGAACGTCATCACGATCAACACAGTCCAACCCACCGATACCGCGGTGTTCGACGCGCTGGCCGACATGGCGTCAGCAAAGCTGGCTGATTAAAAGGTGGTTTCAGTATGAACGTGCGCGCCCTCCTCTTCACCATTATTTTTGGCCTTTCGATGTCGCCGGGCAACGCAGCAGAGGAGGGCCGCACACCTGCAATCGACCTGAGCGGCTCGGCCCTTCTTGCAACCGAAGAAAACAGGATGCTGCTGGACTATGTGGTGCAGTGTGCCTTGCCGGAGGGGAACATTGCAACGGCCACCCATCTTGGGCAGGAGTTCCATTTTCACGGGGCAATGGGAATTGCTCCCGACTGGCGTTCGCGTGCGCTAACTCATGAAGAACAAGCAGCAGTTTCAGCCTGCCTGCTGGCGCGGACCAATGCCTTCGGTGTACCCGTCCAGATCTCATTACGAAGCAATCAGGGGCCGCTTGCGCAGGTTTCAAGCTTTGCTACAAGCCAATCTGAACGTCGGGACTTTCCGGTCTTTGAGGGCGCATTCTTCGGCAATGTCTTCTCCCAGCCGCCACATGCATATACGTGTCGCGGTGATACATCGGCTAAGGTCAGCGCAATAGCACGGACGTAGCCGGTTCCCGCCTCGACAAGACCGGGTTCAATGCCAAGCAGGCTTAGAAACAGTGGCGTCTGCCACAAGAGGGCGCTGATCGGAATGGCCAGCACAACCCAGACAATAGCGCCAGCCGTCCTGAGCCGCGCCAGTCGACCTGCATCGCCCGCCGCGTGGGCGGTCGCGTACAGAGGGCCAAGACCGCCCATACAGCCGATGGCGAGATAGAAGAAGATCGAATAGAAATCGCTTGCAACGGCAACCGCCGCAAGGGCCTCGATTCCGAAGGCGGCCGTCATCATTGTGTCGGTCACACTCATCGCCATGTTAACGAGGGCAAGGCCCGTGAGAGGCGCGGCAAGCCGCACGAGTGCTACGGCTTCGGCTTTTTTTAACTTGCGGTTCGCGTGTTTCCGTGAGTGACCCGATGGCCGCACGAGATCAAACGAGGTCATGGATTTTTTCCTTGGTATGCCCTGTCGACCGTGCCGGAAGGGTGGTTAGGGGCGACCGGGACGTTGCGGACTGAAATGTTCAGGATTGCGATGGGCCATCAGGGGGCACCGTGTGCAGACCCTCTTGATAGACGGAACGGATTGGGGATCAACATGGGCACATCGCGCTGGTAGGCCGCGTATGCCGCGCCGAATTCCCGCAGCAGCGCACGTTCCTCAAAGCGCAGACCGATGGCGATGTAGACGGCCATCGCCGCGACAAAGATCAGGTGACCCAGTGTCATCACGGGGGTTGCGACCATCATGATCAGTAGACCGAACTGCAGCGGGTGGCGCACGATACGGTAGAGCATCGGGGTTCGGAACGTCGCGGGCGGCGTCGGGGTGCCCCTCAGGCTGTGCCACGCTTGTGACAGACCAACGAACTCGAAATGACCCAGCAGAAACGTAGCGACCAGGATGATCACCGCGCCAAGCGTTGAGACTGCGTAGAAGACCCAGGCGGCCGTCCCCTCCACCTGCCAGATGACCGCCGGGATCGGCTGCCACTGCCAGATGATCAGGCCCAGCAGCAAAGAGGATTGCAGCACGTAAGTCGCGCGTTCGGCCGCGGGCGGGATGACGCGGGTCCAAATCCTCTTGAAGGCTGGCCGCGCCATCACGCTGTGGACAACTCCGAATAGCAGGATCAGCGCCAGATTGATGAGGGCGGCATCCATTGCCGGACGTGTCGCGGGACCGCGCAGATCGCCGAAGTTGTGCAGGAAGGCGGCCATCCAGACAAAGACAATCCCGAACAGGGCATAGCTCAGGAGCGCATACACAAAGACAAGGTATCTCATGGGGTATCTTTCGTATTGAAGTGATTGAGAATTTTCAGTGGACTACATCGGCAAACCAGGACCGCTATGGTCATGGGCTAATGCTGAGCTTCGTCTCCCCGGTCGACGCAGCGAGGCTCCGGCAGTTCGCCAGCTATTTCCAGGACTGCCTTGGCGTCCGCCAGGGAATGGTTGTCTGTCGAGCAAGCGTTGTCCCGACCGGGTTGTGGCGGCAGGCCGGATGGCACGGACAAAGGTATGAGATACGAGCGATCGACCGCCGTCGGGTCGGTGAGCGTTTCCAGAAACGCGAGAATGTCCAACACCTCGTCATCCGACAGGCCGACTGGCGCAAGCGTGTTGGCGCGGGCGATCCTGCCCCTCAGCCGTTGCGAGCTGTGCACCCAGGTGTCGCGAAGATCATAGGCGCCGCGTTGCATTGGGCTGAGGGTTTCGTAGCTGACGCCGGTTCTGCTGCGCACCGGCAGGATCACGGTATCGAGCGGCGGAAGTTCCGCCGGGGTGTAGCTCGCCAGCGATGCCACCGCATCGAGATGGTGCCGCACCATATCCTCAAGCGAGGCAAAGGCGCCGTTATGTCCCCACGGCCCTGTCAGCGCGGCATTCCTCAGCGACGGAGTGCGGAATGCGTAGAGGTCGGCATTTTCACCTGTCACGTTGAAGCGGCCCTGATCCTCGACCCGATGTGGATAGCCGGAATGGGCAGCATAGCTGCCGTCCGATCCCTGATCTTTGCCGGGGCCAATCTGTGGAACCGCGATTGCGTGAAACTTGTGATCCGTCAGCAAGGGGCCGCTGTGACACGAACTGCACCCCGCCTCGCCATAGAACAGCTGCAGCCCAGCTTCCTCGGTCGTGCTCATCTGCCAGCCAGCAAGACGGGCATCGAACCGGCTCCAGTCGGATCGGAAGGCCACCGTTTCAAATGCGGCAATTGCCGTGGCCGCGTGATCAAACCGGATATCGTCGGCGGTCTCGACATCGTCGAAAGCCGTCACGAATTGCTGGGCATAGCCAGGGGTCGCTGCCAACCGGTCAGCCAGAACGCGCCATGCCCCCTTGAATTCACGTCTGGTAACAGCGTCGGCGACCGGGTTTTCACCCGGCTGCCCCGCCATTTCGATCGCTGAAAGAACCGGGAACATCGCTTGTGCGGTCAGGGCATTGTCTAGGCCTTCCGGCAATTGCTCTTTGGCCGGGCTTCTGAGCCGGCTCGGGAAGCCGCCCCACTGGTCAAGTTCGAGGCGCCCGTCATGAAACATGGACGTATAAGCGCGCGCACCAATGTTATAGAGCGGCTGTGCATTGCGGGGCACGCGCCCGATCACACCGTCCTGCGTGACACGTTCGGGACCTAAGCCACTGCCTCCTTCGCCGATGGACAAGGAGACGCCATCGCCGGTTCCGCGCGCCGGATCGTGGCAGGTCGCGCAGGAAATGTTCTGATTGCCGGACAGAATGGGATCGAAGAACAGGCTTCTGCCAAGCTCATAGAGCTCCGGGTCAGGCGCTCCGTCCCATAGAAAATCCCTGTCCTCCAGTGGTCTGGGCAGGTCGGCAGCATATGCACTGATACAGGTGGTCAGAAGCAAGGCAATGGTCGTCGGAGATTTCATAATCGCGTCCTCGGTTGGTGCTTTCGCCGCGCCAAGGCGGCGAAAGCGAACTTCTTCGTCGCTTAAAGTTCTCAGTCCTCGTGAAATTCGAACTGGTCGACAGAGAGGCTGGCATGCTCTTCCGGCTTGACGTCGACCAGCAGGCGTACGCCGTAGCCATCAGACATGCCCAGGAGAACCTGCGTCATCTCGCCCGACATCCCGGCAAAGGCGCCAGTACCGCCGGTGATGACACGCGGGGCCTTGACATTGATGTCCACCAGTTCGACGCCCTGGTTGATCAGGATGTCACCATTGTCGAATTCAAAGACTTGTCGTGTGATGACCACCGCACCGGTTTGCGTCCGCATCCCATCACCGACGAAATACCCGTCACAGGTCCAGCGGCCGATCACCTTGTCTGGGAAGGCGGGGCTGCCGTCGGGCAGAGTGCCTTCGATCCCGCTGTCAAGCGTGCCGTCCTCGTAGATGTAGCCTTGCGTGATGAACGCGTTGCCATAACCCGGCATGCCGTCATCGAAGACCGGGGCAGGTGCAAAGACGAAGCGGCTCATGTCTTCGGCCACGTCGAAGGACATCGGCGTGGCGTCCGCGAAGGCATAGGTTGAGGTTGTCGCCAACAAGGCGATTGCAGAGAGAGTTGCTTTAAGCATTGTGTTTCCTTTTCTGGGTTGAGTTGAACAACAAGGTCACAGACGAGGCGCGAAGAACGCGCCCCGGGCTGTTGGGGTTTGAGATCGGTGGGCCCGACTACACAAACCGGTGACAGATGATTGGATCCGGCGGCGCCGCATATTGCTCAAGCCCGACATCGTGGAGCAGGCAAAGGGGAAGTTGAGACAGCGCTCTCTTCTCGCGGCGAATGCGCCGCCGCTCTCTGGCGGTCGCTATCCACCCGTTGATGTCTTCGGCAACACTTGAGAGCCAACGGCGGCCGGCGCCGACATTCGTTGAAATTGCAGCCATGTCTATTGTCCTTTCTTTCGGCCCGCTTAAAGGCGAGGATGCAGTATGTGTTCATTGGATCGTGCGGCAGGTGAGACGGACGCAGGCCTTCAGGCCACGGTCGAGGTCAGCATCGCGTCGGCCATGCAGCCGACGTGGCGGTGATCCGTGCCGCAGCACCCGCCGACGACTTTCAGCGCCGGTAGCTTTCGAGAAAGATCGGCATGCAGCACTCCAAATTCTTCGGGGTTCCCGTCGTCCAGGGTTTCCGCCTCGTCGAGTTCCGCGTGGCTCAGCCGCGAGGCGTTCGCGCGGACACCGCAGATGCGACGGCACCAGGCTTCGTCGGTCAGAACGTCACGAAAGTGCTCGGGATGTGCGCAGTTGATCATGTAGTAGATCGGTGCACCCCCGGTTGCGGCATCCGTTTCAAGCACGGCGCGCGCGAGCGGCGTTCCGTCCGGCAGACGTCCGTCCGTTTCCACCGTGTAGGAGATCGCAACGGGAACGCCCGCCTTGACACTCGCACGGGTGAACCCGATCGCTTCCGGCATGCTGCCGAAGGTCAGCGCGGAAACCAGATCAACCCCGCATTCCGCGAGCAACGCGATCTGCGGCGCGTGAATGGCCTCGGCGGCAGCCGCGTCCATCGCAAGCGTTCCGTCATAGGCGTCGCCTGCGGGTCCGATCACGCCATTGAGCAGAATCGGCGAAACGCGATCTTGCCACCGTGCCCGGATCGCTTTGGCAAACCTGCCGGCCTCGCGGGTGAGATCCTGCATCTGCGCGGGCGAACGCCCGACAGCTTCGGCCCAATGCGTCCCAGAACGCCAGGTGTTGGTGTCGAGGACGAAACCGGTTCCGGCCGTCTCAGCCATGGCGAGAAAGCGGTCGAAGTACCGGTTCATCGCCGCTCGGGCGGCGTCTTCTTCCAGCAGGACGCAGGCGGCGAAGGCCGGCAGGTCGAAACCTTCGAGGAACAGCATGGCGGTCTCGAACCCGCCATCGGTCAGATAGATGCGCGGGTCGGCGAGGTAGTGGCGGGTCGCCTCCGTATGAAAGGCTTTGTTCTGTCCTTGATTGGTCATCTCTTGATCCTTGCTCACGATTGATTGGCCCCTTCGGCCGATGTCATGGGCAGGGACATGGACCTTTGGGGTGAGTCGCGTTAGAACAAGAACGGACCAAAGCGGTGAATATCGGACACCCATATTGCCCCGGAGAGAAAAATGTCCATAAAAACGACCGTTATCGGATCACGCCATGCTGGCACCTCGGTGCTGTTTTCGATTCTCGACGTTCTTGCTTCGGTGGGGCGCGATTGGGAAATGCTACACGGGCTTCCGATGCAGGTTCCGACGTTCAATGTAAGCCTCAGGACGCCGGATGGCGCGCCATATTGGGACGTCAACGGGCGAAAGATCACGCCGGATGCAGTCCTGACCGAGGCACCCGCTCCCGACCTCGTTATTGTGCCCGATCTCCACTTCGATCCGAATGCGGGGTTGCCTGAAGACTTGAAACCGGTCGCGGACTGGTCGCGGGCGGCCCATGAGAGGGGCGCGATCGTCACATCCGTCTGTTCCGGTGCCGTATTGCTTGGCGCAGCCGGCCTGCTCGACGGCAAGGAAGCGACGACGCACTGGGGGTTTGCCGACATGTTGGGCCGTGAATTCCCCGAGGTGAAGGTCTGCCGCGAGCGCATTCTCGTGCCAGCCGGGGATGGACACCGCGTTGTGACCGCGGGCGGTGCCTCGGCCTGGGCGGATCTCATGCTGTATCTGATCACGCGTTTCGCCGGTGTCGACGAAGCGCGCCGGATCGCCAAGATCTACCTGTTAGACCCGCATCTCGACGGGCAAATGTCCTACGCGTCACTGACCTCCGGACGCCAGCACGATGACCACTTGATTTCCGAAGCGCAGGTCTGGGCGGCACAGCATTACGACATGCCCAGCCCAGTTGCCGCCATGGCAGAGCTCAGCGGCATGACCGAGCGCGGATTTCATCGCCGGTTCAAGAAAGTGACAGGACAGGCGCCGGGGGACTACATCCAGACCCTACGCATCGAAGAAGCAAAGCAAATCCTCGAAACCACCACTTCGCCGATCGACGAGATCGCCGCAGATGTTGGCTATTCCGAACCATCGAGCTTCCGCTCGGCATTCCGAAAGCGCGTCGGTATCTCCGCATCGGCCTACCGAAAGAAATGGCAGGCTCTCTTACCAGTAACTCAGTGATTGCTGAAACCTGACATTCCGGGAGTTCCTGCAAAAACGCATTTCAGCATGCGATCGCTACATTATTTTTGTAGGTTCGCTGTCGTGGGGGTGTTTTATGTTGCGTTCTGAAGAAAACTGAAAGGGCCTTGCCGAGAAAGCAAACGTTGGCGCCACTTAACCGAACGGCAGAAAGGCCGCGACATTTCCGTCTGAAATGGCCGCCGCGAAAGCGCGGTTTCGGTTCCTGCGAGAATGCCACTCGCGAATGACCGATCTTGTGAAATGCGCTGCGCACCTGCAACTGGTTTGCCGCGGACGCGAAGGAATGCTGCGCAAGCAGCATGGCCAAACATCAATGGCGGCAAAGTCCCGCGTCTTGATTGTTGAAGCCGACCGCAGCGAAAGGGTAGTTTGGATTTCGCCCTTTTGTGCGCGATTGAATGGCTGGTCTGGGGAAAATCGCTGCGCCGCCGAAATTCCTGTGCTGCGAGGGCGAGCAAATGCTGCGTGAGCATTCGCTACGTGGGCAAAAGGCTGCTCTGTCCGCATAGCACCAGTTCGTAAGAAACGCGGCGAATGGCTGCAATGGCGGTCTCACGTTTATCAGGCCTCAATGTCCTCCGAAACCTCCTGACGGAGGGCTGGCCCCTTTGCCAGACGTCGTCCAAGTGCGGCGATGAATGCGTCATACCGTTCGCCTGCCTGCGCTTTGGCCGCAGCCCGCGCAGGTTCAGGCAGTGGCGGGTTGGTCGTCAGCCAAAACCGAACGAACAGCGCCAAGGTTTCCAGCGAGATGCTGACGTCGCGCTCCAAGCGGATCATGCGGCGGTCGATTTGGTCAAGGCGTTTGGTCGTTGCCGCTTCTTGGCGTTCCGCAGCATCTGGCGACAGAAATGACGCAATCGCGGCCTCCGCGACAAGCGAGCGAGAATGATCGCGCCGGGCCGCGTAATCGACGAGTGACGTCATGATATCCGGGTCAAGGTAGACGGATAGGCGGTGTTTCTTGGGCTGTTTCATCCTGATGCCTTTACATATCGATGCCATCGTTCGGGTCCATTGAAGCCTGTCGGGCAAGCTGGCGCGCTTGTTTTTCAAATTGCGTCAGTTGAACGGCTCGGTTGGTTGCTGATTTCTTGAATTCAGTTTCGAACTCGTTCTCGATTGGTCCGCTCGGATCCATTGGCGGCTGCTGATCGAATTCAGGCTGTTGCCGTTTTTCATGTTGGGCCTCGCCCGTTTCATTCTGTTCAGAGAGTACATCTGGATCGCCGGGTTTGGGACGCGGCGGAAGGGGCCGCGTGGTCCAGTCGTCGGTAGACGCCCGCACAGCAGGGGTCTGCGCCGTCGGTGCAGGCAGTATGCGTGTTTGGAATTGATCATCCTCGAAATACCGTGCCTTCTTGGCTCGGACCGGCGGTGTGCCTGCGACCATGACGATCTCGTCCGAAGGTGGGAGTTGCATCACCTCACCGGGGGTCAGCAGCGGGCGCGCAGTCTCTTGTCGGCTGACCATCAGATGCCCGAGCCAGGGCGACAGGCGATGCCCGGCGTAGTTTTTCATGGCGCGCATCTCGGTGGCGGTGCCCAACGCATCCGAGACGCGTTTTGCCGTGCGTTCGTCATTCGTCGCGAAGCTCACACGCACATGGCAATTGTCGAGGATCGAGTTGTTCGGCCCATAGGCTTTTTCAATCTGGTTGAGCGATTGGGCGATCAGGAAGCTCTTGATGCCGTAACCGGCCATAAAGGCGAGCGCGCTTTCGAAGAAATCAAGGCGTCCAAGGGCAGGGAACTCATCCAGCATCAACAGTAGCCGATGGTGTCGGGTCTTGCCTTGGAGGTCTTCGGTCAACCGGCGACCGATCTGATTGAGGATCAGGCGGATGAGCGGCTTGGTACGGTTGATGTCGGAGGGCGGCACCACAAGATAGAGGGTGACAGGTTCGTCGCTTTCGACAAGCTGTGCGATGCGCCAGTCACAGCGCCGGGTCACTTGTGCCACCACGGGGTCGCGATAGAGACCGAGGAATGACATTGCGGTCGACAGCACGCCGGATCGTTCGTTGCCGGATTTGTTCAGGAGTTCCCGCGCGGCGCTTGCAATGACCGGATGCGCGCCAGCCGCCCCCAAGTGCGCCGTCGCCATCATGGCTTGGAGCGTCGCCTCAATGCTGCGTTTGGGATCGGACAGAAAATTGGCGACCCCTGCCAGCGTTTTGTCCGCCTCCGCATACAGGACGTGAAGGATCGTACCAACAAGCAAGGCGTGGCTTGTTTTCTCCCAGTGATTGCGTTTCTCGAGGGAGCCTTCTGGATCCACGAGAATGTCGGCAATATTCTGCACATCGCGTACCTCCCATTCGCCGCGACGGACTTCCAGCAGAGGATTATAGGCGTTTGATTTAGTATCGGTTGGATCAAACAGCAGCACTTGGCCATGCCTTGCACGAAACCCGGCCGTCAGCTGCCAATTCTCACCCTTGATGTCGTGCACGATCGCCGACCCTGGCCACGTCAGGAGCGATGGGATGACAAGCCCAACACCCTTGTCCCAGATCAACTGGTGATCGTTGAATTCGAGCCCACCGGTGAAGGCAATTTTGGTTCCCGCTGGCAGATAGACCTCGGTATCTGATCGGGTCTTCGCTGCGAGGAAGTCCCTGCTGTCGATCATCGCTGCGGTGAGATTGCGGTGATTGACCCGTGACCCGGAGCGGGTCGCCCAAGGCGAGCCCGTCAGGCGCAGATAGTGATCGGCGGCGTGGTCGCGGAAGACCTCCATGCAGTCGCGGCGGTTGAGGAGCGTTTGACCGATCGCAATCAGATGTTCGAGCTGGACGGATTTGACTTCGGAGCCGTCCTGTTCGCGCTGGCGGCGTTTTTGCGCCTGTTCGTTGTCGTCAAGTTTGCGTTCGATCCGATCGGTCGCGCGGTGGAACATGTTGACTGTCGACCAGAGCATCTCGTCAAGATCGGCATCGAGGCTGGTGTCGGCCATCGTGGCGACGAGGGCGTCGAAGATGTCGGCAACGGCAACTGCGATCAGGCGATCTTCGGGCACGTCGCGGGGGTCGGGGTCGTTTTCGGAATGGCGGTAGCCGTAGATTTCCAGATCGCTGCAGATGGCGTGGGTGGCGGACGCGTAGTGGTGTGGCTCGGCATCGCTGTTGTGGGGATCGGCATACATGGTGTGCTCCTTCGTCTGTTTGACCGCGACCGCCGCGGCCTTCATGGCGCCGAAAGAGGGCAGGCGGGGCGGACCTGCACCCGCATGGGCCGCAGCGCGGCGGAGGAGGCCGGAGGCCGGTTCTTTTGGCTCGCGATGGAAAGGCGGCTCTGCCGCCGCCGGAAAAGAACCGGGCGCAGGCCTTGCGGGTCCGTTCTGTTTGCCGTCCGGTCGCCCTCCCCAGAAGGCCGGGGTCGCGCGGCTCTCCGACGCCGGGGGCACCTCTCTTGCTGGTCCCAGACAGGGGGCATTAGCTGGATGCGGCGTTGTTCGCGGTCAAAGCTGTAGCATTCATGAAGCGTGCAACGTCTTCCGGCGCGATCTGGACCCGGAGCGCGTCCCGGAGTGCGTCGCCTCCAAGCAGGCGAAGGTCATCGTTGAAATCACCGAGTTGCGGCGACAGGAGGATCGTCTCGATGCCCGCATCCTTGGCGCGTTGGGTCAGATGGGCCGATGCACCATCACCGGCTGGATCGTTGTCACGGACGATATAGAGGCGTCTGAGGGATCGCGGGAACCGGATTGCGGCAAGATGGGCGGCGGATAGCGCCGCGACCATCGGCAAATCGGACAGAGCCATCTTCAGCGACAACATGGTCTCGATGCCTTCGCCCGCAACAATGACATCCCGTGCTGTGCCAAAACAACAAGCGTGGCCAAGCAAATTGCCCATCGCACGGCGGGGCGTGTCGATCGGGGCCTTGCCGAGATTTGCGTCGGAGAAACCTTTCGGATCAAGCCACGTGCGATGCACTCCCGTGATCGCGCCATCGAGATCGGTCACCGATGTAATGAGGGCGGGCCAGATTTCGGTCTCGGAATGCCGATCTGGTCGGTAGTAGCATCGCGGATGAAACCGCAGGCTTGCGGTGTTGTGCAGCGCCGTCAGTCCACGGTTGTGCAGATATGCTTCGGCCAGAGTCCCTGCAATCGGCTGCGACATGGCAAATAGCCGTCTGGCTGCTTTCGGGGACCCCGTCGGTGCGGGGTTAGATCGGGAGGCTATGTCGCTTGGGCGCTCTGGAAGCGGTAGGCTGAGAAACCGCCGGGCCTCTTGTGCGATATCGGCAAAATCGACGAAACCGCAGGTCTCGCGAATGATGTCGAGCAGATCGCCATGCTCTCCGGTGGCCGCATCGGTCCATTTCCCTGCGGCACCTTTGCCGGAAAGTGGGCCTTTGAGGCGGACAAACAGGGAGCGTCCGGGCGTGTTGCGGGCATCGCCAACCATCCAGTAGCCGCCTTCACGATGTCCGTTTGACAGATAGTACCGACAAACGTTCTCTGCCTCGCGGGCGAGCGCTTCGGTCAACGTGGCAATGGATTGGGACATGGCGTTGCCTCCAGTGAAAAAAAGGGCCCACCTTGCGGCGGACCCAGTGGGGAGTACGTCGTCATTTCGCAGCGGTGCACTGCTTGTCCTGCCTCGTGCTATCCAGGATCGCCGGGACCATCGTCCCAGTCGATAGCCCAATTGCCGTCATTTCGGCGCTCCGCTGCGACTGGGGTTATTTTTGGCGTTTCAATTGTGCGGCGTTCAGCTTCCCAAACGGCGAAGTCGAAGGTCGAGGCGGGTGTGGTGTTTCGCGACCTCCATGGTCTTGATCTGCTCTGCCCGGTGGTTGGTCAGCCCATATTGCAGGTTGATGCCTGCAAGCGGTGCGGGCAGCTGGCGCAGATAGGCGGCTGGCGCGCCGACAATGCTCGACAATTGTCCAAAGCTCCAATGTGTCGGCGCGATGGGCTGGTCGGCCCCGGGTAGGACCAACCCCAGTTTCTCGGGGTCATCGCGATGCGCCTCGACCCGGATCGCGGCGCTCTCCACGGTCCGTGTTCGGCTCTGCTCAGCGCGGGTTTTCACCGAGGCGAAGAGGTCGTCGAGGGACAGGTATCGCTCATCATCGGGGCGCGAGAACCATTCCGATGACACGCGATCCACGTTTTCACCGCGTGACACATCAACCTTGTAACCGCCACTGGCGTCACGCCCGGCATCGATAATTTGGGTATTCATGAGAAAACCTCCGCTACGGGCGGTCGGGAGCCTCTCTCTCGACCTCCAAACCCGTCACGGGAACAGCCTCCACTCTCTTACTCCGATGGTTGTCCGGATTGAACGCTTCTCTGGACGACTGTCCGATGCTTGTATACAAATTTCGGACAATCCCCTTCCATCATGTCCGAAATCATGCTACAGATTTCGGACATGGACCATGCATCAGCAGATCTAAAGAGTGATATTCTGAGACGGATTGCGAATGGCACGCCGCGTGGCGTATGGACGCCAAGGGATTTTCTGGATCTTGGCGAGCGTGATGCCGTGGACAAAGTGCTGCAGCGACTGACGCGGGCAGGGGCACTGCGCCGGGTGGATCGTGGCCTCTACGATCAACCATCGACCAATCGCCTGACCCAGAAAGACAGCCCGGCAGATCCCCGCGAAGTGATCGATGCCATCGCACGCCGAGATCAGATACGCGTCCTTGTCGATGGGATGACGGCCGCCAACGATCTGGGGCTCACCAATGCTGTTCCGGCGAAGATTCTGGTGCATACCGATGCTCGATTGAAATCGATCTCCCTTGGCCAGCTCGACATCGTGTTCAAACCGACAGCTGCCAGCAAGCTTTATTGGGCTGGACGGCCGGCCATGCGCATCGTGCAAGCCCTGCATTGGCTGCGGGATACAATGGGGCAAGTCGACGAGGATCAGGCACTGATCCGCCGCCTGACGGCGCTTCTCAATGATCCGATGAACGGCAAGCGCCTTCGCGACGATCTCGAGGACGGACTGACGACATTGCCGAGTTGGATGCAAAGCCTGTTGCGCCCGATACTTGCAAAGCAGGCAGGTGCCGCGTGAACCCCGCGTTCGACAGGATCATTTCTGCGGATGATGAGACACGCCTTGGCCTCTTCACGACAACAGCACAGCGCTTGGGCACCACACCGCAGAATGTCGAAAAGGACTTCTGGGTCTGCTGGACCCTCGATGCACTGTTCAATGGATTGCCGGACGGGCCAAGGCTTCTGTTCAAGGGCGGCACATCCTTGTCAAAGGGCTTTGGCCTGATCCGTCGGTTCTCGGAGGATATCGACGTCACAGTGTTCCGGGACGATCTGGGAGAAGCCGCAACCATAGAAGAGCTTGAGGCTTTAAGCGGTAAGAAACGCGGCAAGGCGCTGGATGCGATCAAGGCGGCGTGCGAAACTTATATTCAGGGCGAGTTCCTTGACGGGCTGAATGAGATTGTGTCGGACGTTGCTAGGCGAAACTACCTAGATGTCGCTCGGTTCTTTATCGAGCCTGATCCAGAAGACAGCCAAGCGTTGTACCTGCGGTATCCGACCGCGACACCGGTCGATGCTTACATCGCCAAGGCTGTGAAAATCGAATCCGGTGCAAAATCCGCGCTTGATCCAAATTCTGTGCGCAGCGTCAGTCCATACCTCGAGGAAGACGTTCCGGATATCGATTTGACTGTCGGGAACCTCACCATCGTCGACGCTGAGCGGACATTTTGGGACAAGATCGTGATCCTGCACGGCCTGCGCCGCTGGTTCGACATCCGTGGAGAACTGAAAGGAAGCGGTCAGCGCGTGTCGCGGCATTACTACGACGCCTATCAACTTCTCGGATCGGACCTGGGCCAACGCGCGTTGGACGATCGCGCGCTTGGTGCCGACTGCGTCGCCCACGCGCGCAAGTTCTTCAACCGTCCGGCCTTTGATCTCGCGACAGCAGTTGCACCGACATTTTCGATCAGCCCCATTGGGAAAATGCTCGACGATCTGAGACGCGATTACCGCGCGATGTCGGGCATGATCTTCGGAGAAGCGCCGCCATTCGATGCCGTGATCGAGCGGATTGCTGATTTGGAGAGAATGCTCAACACAGGGCCGCCGGTTGTTGAATGTCACCGAGAACTGACCCGGTAGCGGTCAGAATTGTCACTGAGAACTTGGTTGAAGGTCCGGTTTTGGCCGCAAGCACCAAGTTTGGAGTACTTAGGGTAGCAGACATAGACCTCAACTGCGTTACTTGATCGAAAAAAATGTGTCGGAAATCGCTTTGTGGTTCCGGAAGTCTCTACGATGTTTTCCAAAACGGCTAACGCATTGTTTTTGCGTCAACCTGAACTCTTTCAAGGATACTTAGACATCATGAAAACTCTCATTTCCAAAGCTTTTTGTTCTGTTGCGTTACAACTCGGAACGTACGGTACGCAAGCCGAGTCGACATAACGCTTACCGTCGAAGCCATTTCATCTCCAAGCGCATCAAACACCATTCTACGGGTCATGCTCGATTGAAAGCCGATACAGACTTGACGTAATTTAATATGCTTGTCGAAATGATGAAATTGAAGATCAGGACCATCGGGGTCAAGCGATGCCCAACAACGGACTTCTTTCTCGTATCGCCAATGAGAGTACTTCGTGGCCGCAAATCGACTGGCGAGTGCACGCACTTCACTTTCACTCGTAGCAGGATCTAGGTATTGATCAAATTCCACTCGCCGCGACACATAATCAACTGGCATCGCAACCGCTTCATCAACGTCAAACCCTAAACAAAGCCCACGATGGTTGTCTGCGTAATGACTCCACATAACGGGATTGTGCCAGTCCCGACTAAAGCAAAGCACACCTAATCGCGACGCAACACTCTTGCGGATCACGTCCATTGCAAACCTAGTTCGCCGGTCAGATTGCGTTCCAGCGAACATCTCGAACGGGTCGTTGAGTTGGTCGATTCGTGATATCTTGAGCCGCTGATCCTTGATTGCTTGGATGCCGTATTCGGGGCCAATGAACTGAAATAACCGCACTAACCTGCCTTTCTAACCTAATCTTGATCAAGCTTTTCCAGATGGGAGTTGCTACCGCTCATTCAGTCTAGTTTTGACCAAAGTTGCAACCTCGCTCGTGACCGACCTTCCAATATGTCGAACGACCGCTCTGATGCAGGTTTCTCGGACGCCATGAGCGACGTTTGGGTAGCGCGTGGCGTTGCCTGGCGTCGGAGAAGCGCTCAGGCGGGAAATCGCGGGGTTGGTCTTGGTGGGCCGTTTGTTGCTATG
>NZ_JASMWN010000036.1:0-23476 GCF_032595355.1 Sedimentitalea todarodis
CGCATGGGCCCGCCGCAGTCGGGGCATGGTTCGCGCAGGGTGAGCGGGATAATCTCCGCGTCCACTTGTGGTTCCGGTTCGGGTTGTTGCGCCCCAAGCAGACTTCGGACCTTTGCTATATTGGCCTTTCGACCAGCACTGGCGAGCAGGCCATAGTGCCGGATGCGGTGGAACCGATCCGGAAGCACATGGATGAGAAAGCGGCGAATGAACTCAGGGGTGGCGAGTTGCATGGTCTTTTGCCGGTTGTCTGATTTGACGCGATAGTCTTTCCATCGGAATGTGACGGTGTTGGCGTCGGCGCTGACGAGGCGACTGTTGGAGATAGCGACGCGGTGGGTATATCGGCTGAGATAGGCCAGCACCGCTTCGGGACCGCCGAAGGGTGGTTTGGCGTAGACCACCCATTCGGTATTGCGCAAAGGGGCAAGATATGCAGCGAAGGCGTCAGCATCTGACAACCGGATCAGATCACCGAAGAAAGCAAGCTGCCCGGTGTGATGCAGCGCCAGCAGTCCTTCGATGAACAGACGGCGAAACAGTCGAGAGAGTACCCGTACGTGTAAAAAGAAGCCCGGGCTGCACGCGACCCAGCGATTGCCACTTGGCGACAGGCCACCACCCGGTACGATCATGTGGACGTGGGGGTGATGGGTCAGTGCCGAGCCCCAGGTGTGCAAAACGCTGGTCATACCAACGCGTGCGCCGAGGCGTTTGGGATCGGCTGCAATTGTCATAACCGTTTGCGCAGACGCCTGGAACAGCAGGCCATAGACCGCCCGTTTGTTCCAGAACGCAATCTGCGCGATCTCGGCTGGCAGGGTAAAGACCACGTGGAAGTATTCCACAGGTAGCAGATCCTTGGCGCGCGCTGCCATCCAGTCGCGCGCGGCTGGGCCCTGGCACTTGGGACAGTGCCGGTTCTTGCAGCTGTTGTACGCAATGTGCTGGTGGCCGCACTTGGTACATCCCGCCACATGCCCGCCGAGCGTCTCCGTCCGGCAAGCCTCAATCGCCGACATCACCTTGAGCTGGCTGAAACTCACATGCCCCGCATTGGCCCGCCGCCACGCAGGACCATACTTGCGGAAAATGTCAGCGACCTCCAGCCTGGGGCGAGACACCCGCCCCGGACGTTACCGGGGTCCTTGTCGGA
Organism: Sedimentitalea todarodis; assembly: GCF_032595355.1. Classification (NCBI taxonomy): domain Bacteria; kingdom Pseudomonadati; phylum Pseudomonadota; class Alphaproteobacteria; order Rhodobacterales; family Paracoccaceae; genus Sedimentitalea; species Sedimentitalea todarodis. The sequence goes on from NZ_JASMWN010000036.1 coordinate 1,157, forward strand.
GCGAACGACGATGTAATGTTTTGAGCGCGTCAAACGGGCTCACCGTGTCCCGGATCGTTTTGGTAGCGACCTGGGTGTAGCGCGCTGTTGTGCTCAGCTTGGCATGGCCGAGAAGCACCTGAATGATCCGGACATCCGTCCCCGCTTCCAGCAGGTGGGTGGCAAAGCTGTGTCTCAAGGTATGCAGGGTCGCGGGTTTGGAAATCCCAACCAGATGTTTGGCCGAGTTGAAAGCCCGACCGAGTTGTCTTGATGTGACCGGGTTGATCTTGGGCTTGCCCGGAAACAGCCAGCCCTCGGGCCGCGCTTCGCGCCAATAATCGCGCAGCAGGTCCCTCAGATCTGGTGACAGCATGACCTTGCGATCCTTACGCCCCTTGCCCTCGTCGACATGGATCAACATGCGGTCACTATCGATGTCGCTGACCTTGAGATTGCAGACTTCTGATGCCCGCAGGCCCCCACCATAGGAAATGCTGAGTGCCGCACGATACTTCAGTCCAGGTCCGGGCGCGGCAGCAAGCAACTCCGAAACATCTTCGATGCTCAGCACCACCGGCAGCTTACGCGGCTGGGTGCGGAACTGCATGTACTTCTTCATCTCTTCACGTCCGCAGGTCTTGCCGAACAGAAACCTCAGCGCCATGATCCGCACGTTGTAAGTTGTCGGCGTCACGCCGGTATCGGTCATGTGCAACTGATAGGCGCGCAGATCATCCGGTGTCGCAGTATCCGGAGACCGCTTCAGGAAACCGGCGAAATCCTTGACCGCCCGAATGTGCGCCTTCTGCGCCTTGTCGCCCATCCCGTGGATGCGCATATCCTCGATCATCCGCGCTCGCAGCGGGCTCATCTTCTCCTGTGTCATGGGAACCTCCTGTTTGACGTTTGAGAAGTCCCAATCGTCAGACAGGTGCGTCAGATATCAAAATGCGCTGCGGTCACGGCAAACACGATAAACCCGCAACAAGCGCCATTGCCGCGGCAGCGGCTTCGTCCTCGTCCGCAGTGCAGTCACACGACGGACGAAAATGCTGCACGATGCATGAATAATCGGTCTGGCGATGCTGCTGCGCCGCGTCAGTTCGTCCGGCGGGTGTCAGCATTGGGTCGTTCAGGACGGTCCGGCCATGAGCTGTCGTTGCGTTTTCCAGTCCAATGGAAACGGCTCCAGCATCATAGCGAGCGTCATTTCCGACTCTTGCTGCCCATCCGCGATCTTCTCCACGAGGCTTGGCGCGAGGAGTGTCAATCGCAGGACGCGGGTCATGTAAGACGGCGCGATCCTCTCGCGATCAGCCAGTTCGGCGATGGTCGTGAACTCGCCAGTTTCGAGCATACGCTTCCATCGAAACGCTCGTGCCAGCGCCTTGACCAACGTGTTGTCCATCTTGCACTGGCTGGATGCCCCATCCGGCATCTGCATCTCCTTGCGGCCGCCGCGTTTCACGAGGCGAAACGGGATGTGCACGGTCACCGTTTCGGGCACTGGTTTCGCGCGGCTCATGCCGCCGTTCCTAGATCAGCCATCATTTCTCGTGCCAGCCCACTCAGGCCATCCATGCGGAGGCGAACATTTAGGCCATCGGTACCGATGTCGACCCGCTCTACCAGCAGCGCCGCGATGCGCGCCTGCTCAGCGGGGAAGAGTTCATCCCACAGCGGATCAAGACGGGTCAGCGCGTCACGGGCATCGGCCTCGGTGATATCGCCGTCCTGTGCGCGTGCCGCTTTCCATGTGCCCGCAACAATCTCGGGTTGGCGGGAAACCAGTGCCATCGAGCATCAGGGCCAGACACCCTTTACCACCGTGGTGCGCGAGATCGTCAGCCCTTCGGAGAAGTTGCGGGCCCGTCTGGATCAGATCGCCGAACGCCAGCGGCTGGCAAGTCCCAAGGAGAGCAAAACCACATGAGGGGCGCAAGCCGAAACCGGGCAGCCGCAGGGACGCACCGGCACCGCCGGATGCCCTGCCCCGCTGCCCGGCGCATCTGGGGCGCTGCATGAGCGAGCTTGGGTTGACGCCGGTTTCGCGAACGCGGCTGCCTGCATGTGAGGTTCCGGAAAAGGACCAGGTACGATGGTGCGGGTTGTGTTCGCAAACACCGACGACGACGCTCCCGGTGGCGATGCAGCACCAGCGGAGACCGGCTGCGGTGTCAGGGTCACGCGAACCCTCATGTGAAACCACCGCCACTGGACTACACTATTGGCCTGGGATCGATGTACACACCTGCCTGACGAACGTTACGCAGGTTTGTACATGGTCAACAGGACTGCCCCATTTCTCCGTTTTGTCGCCTACGAGCGGGTCTCGACGGCCCGGCAGGGCAAGTCGGGGCTCGGCCTGGAGGCGCAGAGAAAATCCATCGGGGATTTCGTATCGGCCCGCAGCGGCACACAGATCGGTCGCTTCACCGAGGTCGAAAGCGGGTGCAGGAACGATCGCCCGGAGCTTGAGAAAGCCCTGCAGCTGGCGAAACTCACCGGCGCCACGCTGATCATCGCCAAGCTGGACCGGCTCTCCCGCAACGCCGCCTTCCTGCTGACCCTCCAGAGCAGCGGCGTCCGCTTCCTCGCCGTCGACATGCCCGAGGCCAATGACCTCACCGTCGGCATCATGGCGCTGGTCGCCCAGTAGGAACGCGAGGCCATCTCGCGGCGCACCAAAGAGGCGCTACAGGCCGTCAGGGCCCGAGGGGCGAAGCTCGGCAACCCCAATGGCGCCGCCGCGCTCAGGCGGGCTGGAAAAGGCGGTGTGGCGCTCAGGACGGTGGTGACGGCCAATGCGGACGCGTTCGCCTCTGGACTGTCCGACACCGTGACTTCCATCCAGACGGAGGGACACGAGACCCTCCGTGCAATGGCAGACGAACTGAACGCACGTGGCATCCTGACTCGGCAAGCGAAGCGGTGGCACGTGTCAAGCGTGCGGAACTTGCTGAAACGGCTGGAAAGCCTCTGAAGCTCTCGCCCCCATGCGTCTAACATTGAGTAATGTGTTGCTGGGCCCCTGTATCGACGCCAAAAGGGATGCCGATGTACAGTCTACGATTGTTTTGACCAACGGTAGGAACGTTCGGCTCTCGCATTCCCAATTTACGTTCTATTCCCAAGTGTTTTCCAGACCTCGCGCAAGACCCAGAACGAAATGAGGCCCAGCAAACCGCTCGTCACAACGCCGACTGCCAATATCGGGCGCGCCGCAGCCTCCGGGGCGGTCACCACGTAGAGGGTCGCTGGCGGCATTACCATTACCGAAGTACCGGAAATGACCCGAGCGAAACGATCGCCATACACGCCGATCCAAGGTGCCAGTTTCGGTTCTCCGCCCTTGTAAAGGCGCTGCAGTAACGATCTCAGGTGCAACAGGAAGTAGATTTGCATTACCAGCACAATTGGCGCCCCCCAGGATGAAACTTTCGCCACGGGGATCGCGAGACCGAAGATCGCGACCTCCCCTTCTGATTGCCGTGCCTTGCTCTCGATAAAGGCCGTGACCTTGTCGAAATAGAGATCGTCATTGCCAGCCGCGACTGCGCTCAGTTCGGGAAAATTGAGTGCGTAGGAACCGGGTAACCACTCCAATCCGAAGTAGTCGATGAACGCGCTTTGTGCATCGAACGTGCTTATTTCGACCGGAGTCACCATGGAGATAGTTGCGGGTTCGGACGGGCGCAGGGCGCCGAAGGGAGTGGGATTGATTGGTAGAACTGCTCCCTGAGGACGCGTTGGATTTGGCAGGAGTTTAGCGATTCCGTTGGCGGCCATGTCGATATGTCCGACGAATTGATACTCAGGACGCCACTCGTGGTCGACGCGATCACGCCAGATGAGCTCCTGCTGCGGGTTTGCAATGGGTTCCAGTCGCATCGAGACCCTGATGCCGTCCGCGGGTGGTGCTTCAGAATAGGGCCATGTGCCAAGGCGGCTCTCGGATGGTCCCATGGTCTCAGGGAATATCGACGTGGCCTCTGTCACGGTCAGTGTGATCCGGCCCAGCACATTCCAGATTGTTTCGAATTCCTTCAAAGTTTGTGGCGCGGCCAGAAGGAGCGGAGCAATCTTTGGTTGGAATTCTGTCTGCTGCAGCGGTGCGAACTGTCGATCACGTCGTTCTGGGCTAGCCAGTTCAGACCAGAGAGGTCCATTGCGATCAAGCGGGCCGGGTGCAGCGGATGGATGGGCCAGTTCCAGCAGTTCTTGTTGCAATGGAAGTAGTGTCCAACTGCGGTCGATATCCAGCCGGACCGGGCCGGCACCCCGCTGGTTTGGCGTTTCGAAAGGTCGCGGTTTGCCGCGCAGATCAGATGCCGCGCTTTCCACCCAATCCGGTTGCCACGCTTTGGACAGGGCAACAATCTCGGAGAGTTGTGCCTGTGCCAGATCAATTTCTTCCGGTCGCCCCGCAGTTACCAGAACAAAGAGACCGACGCAGGCCACGAGCAATGAGAAATGGATCGATCGCAAATGCAGGACGATGTCCTTGGCGTCGATGATCAGATCTTTTCCGACTGGATTCGTTTCATCATTCTCATTCATCGCATTTCCAGTCTACACGGCGTTTCCATCCATTCAAAATGGTCTGTGGAGAGCAATGGCGATAGAAATCGCTCGGATCAGAGTGCCAGTGTTTGCCAGCTCGCACGGTGAAGCTGCTGATCGTGCCGTCCGTCCATCGCAGTCCCGAAAACAACCGCACCGTCGGCGGTGTCACGCGGTTCAAGCACATGGACGGCGCGGCCTTCGACATCGCCATGTCGAACCATGATCCGCTTGCATTCAAGGCGGAGGCACGCGCGATGGGGTTCCTCAGGTTCGGCTTCTATCCGCGTTGGGATTTCTTCCAAGCCGACATCGGCCCCTCCCACCAGTGAGTTGATGGCGGGGCCGGAACCATCAAACCCGTTTCATGACGAGCTGGATCACAGCGGCGAACCGTTCGCTCAAGTTAGTTGAGGTGAATGCTTCCGGCACGCAGGGTCATGTTGGCTGGGGACGGGTCAATGCAGGCAGCATTTCTTGAACTTCTTGCCGCTGCCGCAGGGACAAGGATCGTTGCGGCCAAGCTTGTCCGGCGTCTTTGTGAGAGCCTCTGTCCATGGGGCCACGCGCAAAGCGTTTTCAACTTTTCGGGTCTTTTGCTGAGCGAGGAAAGCATCGGAATAGCAGTGCCATTTCGACAGGTCGTCGATGGCATCGGTGATCAGGGATTTCTGGTAACGGCGGTTTGCGGGTGAACCATCGGCCGTGAGGGTGGCCCCCAGATCCTCAAGGAAATGCCCGAAGTCGCAGTAGTCCTTTGGGATCAGGCCCTTGTCGAAGACTTCGCGCACGGTCTCCGACATGTCTTCAAGCCCGAGAGCGGCAACGGCGTCCATCCAGCTGGTTAGGACATCACTCGAAGCCCTGGGGCAGCGCTGGCGAAAGGTCCGAAAGTAATCTTCGATCGCCGGTCGATGGGCGGTGTGCAGTTGCGCAATCAGAACCAGGGCGCTCATCAGGGAGCTGCGGGCAAATTCATCAGCCCGCTTGTCCTCGATCGCGTCGAAAATGGGCCTCAAGTCTCCATCGAATGTTCCGGCGATGACGCGAAAACTCGATTCCGTCACGGCGTCTCCGAGGAGATGGTCGATGACTTTGGTTGGGCGACGGAGCAGCTCAACCAACGGGCGATAAGCGCGTGGATCTTGCCATTCGCCAAGCAGGTGGAAGACCGGAATAAAGGCCATCACGTCAGTGTCCTTCATCTCTGGAATGCGTTGTCGCGCAAGGCCGCTGACCAGATCGACGAAGACTGGCATCATTTCATCGCGCCTGGTTCCCGCTTCGGCCATCGCCGCTTTCGGAAAAATATCGTCGCGCGCGAGATCGCGCATGATTTCTGCTGGGGTCATGGCTTTGCCTTCAATCTGCTCATGATTGGCCTAATGAAACAGAACCGCCAGGCAGGTCAATTCAGATTTCGGCACGCCACGACTTTCTGGTCCGCCGCTACGCGCTGGCCATTCAGCGTTCCCTTGGCTTGGCGCGCGTCAGCTAGAACGAAAACCGGTGGACTTTCGCAGTGCGGCGAACCATCGCAGCGCTCGACTGCGAGTTTGCGACCGCCGAAGGACGGCGGATCGTTCTGCAGTGCGTGTGACGACATCAAAGGAACTTTGATCCGTGCGCCTGTTTGATCGCTTTCGCCGCTGGGTCCCCGGTGGTCACGACGGCGCGTCCGCTCGCCTGGAATGCGCGCTGCCCGAGTGGCGGCATCGGTGCTGACAACCGCCGCTGGAAAACATCAATTCGCTTGTCGCCTCGGACGGCCCGCGGCTTCTTGCACAGTGATGTGAACTGGTCGTGACTAACGGCTTACTATATCATATGGACACAATCACTCAGCGCAAAAAGCAAGCGGGGTCTTGCAGATCGCCTCGGCATAGACGGCATTGTTCGGCGAAAAAAAACAATTCACTTGATCCTATTCTTGCCTGCCTCACCCTGTCGCTTGACGTAGGCTGGCGGGATGAGCCGCACCTCTTGGCCAAGCTTGCCGATTTCCCGTTTTCAGAAGCGCACACCACCACACTCTTCCATCGCGACAGTTTAGGAAGGCAACTGCCCGAAAAACGCAATGAACTGATCCCGTTTCAGTTTCTAGTGCAGCAGTGCCCGGCCTGAGGCGTCGGCCTCATGCGTTAGGATTGCATTCTTCGCCAATTCTAACCCAACCGTAACAATCTCCAACATGACCGTCTTCCATTGTGGATCATCGCAAACCCACCTTGGCACATTGATGCCGTCGGGGGAGGTCACGTCTTCAGCACCCGCCTTGGCCGCTGTCCGATTTCGCAACCGAGGCGAGGCCACGCGGAAAAAGATGCGCAATGCCGGGCTCACTCTTGGCGGCGGAACCCGGCATCGACATCAGAGTTGAACACCCTTCGTTAGGGCGCCGTCGATCACGAGGTTGGTTCCAGTGGTGAAGCTGGACGCCGGACTGGAGAGGAAGACCACGCCCCGGGCGATTTCCTCCGGTTGCGCCATCCGACCGGTCGGGTTCAACGCCAGCGCCTCGGCATAGAGGTCAGGCATGTTGGTTTCGATGTTCTGCCAGATGCCGCCTTCGAAATAGGTGTTCCCCGGCGAGACCGTGTTGGCACGGATGCCCTGCGCCGCCAGCTTGTAGGCCAAGCCCTGCGCATAATGAACAATGGCCGCCTTGAAGGCGCCGTAAGCGGGGCCAGTGAAGTCAACCTCGCGCCCCGAGACCGAGGAGACGAGCGTGATCGAGGCCGCCTTGCTATTCTCCAGCCAAGGCATGGCCGCGTTCACCAACCGGACTGAATGCATCATGTCCGTCTCGAACCCGGCGTGCCAGGCGGATTCGTCATCGGCCACGGCCAGGGCCGAGACGTTGCCGATCACGATATCGATCCCGCCGAGCGCCTTGGCCGAGCTCGCGACCCAGGCTTCCAGTGCCGCCTTGTCCGATACGTCGACGGCCATACCATGCGCAGTTGCGCCAGCGGCCGTCAGGCGCGAGACCGCCGCTTCTATATCCGCCGCGGTGCGGGCGCAGATCGATACGGCGGCCCCTTCGGCCGCCAGGATTTCAACGCATCGCAGTCCGATGCCCTTGCTGCCGCCGGTAACCAGGGCGCGCAGCCCCTTCAGACCCAAATCCATAGCTTCAACTCCCTGTCGTCATTTCAGATATTTTTTCTCGATTCCGGCGGCGAGGCTGTATTTCGGATCGACCATGTTGCCCAGTCGCACCTTGCCGCACATCGTCAGCAACATGTAGGCGTCGGATTCAGATTGTCCGGTTTCAGCGGCGACCCAGCGCACCAACTCGCGGTAGGCAATGCGGGCGGCATCCTCCATCGGGCGGGCCGAGCCGATGAACATCATCTTGTCCTCGGTTTCAAGCTGCGGCCAGCCGTTGCCGTGGCCCTTGATCAGGTCGATGTGGATTTCGACCGTCGCCGGGATTTCCAGCGCCACGCCGCACAACTCTCCGTCGCCCTGAATCGCGTGGCAGTCGCCAAGGTACAGGTAGCCGCCATCGGTGTTGACCGGCAGATAGATGATCGACCCTGGCGCGACGTCTGGCACATCCATGTTGCCGCCGTAATAATCCGGCTGCAGGGAAGAGATCGCCTCGATCTGCGGTGCAGTGCCGATGGTGCCGATGAACGGTTCATACGGAAGGGTCAGCGTGTCGGACCAGTGCACGCCATCTTCGTCCACGACGACTTTTTTCACCTTTTCGGGCAGCGGTGGGTTAAGCAGCGCGGTATCGCCCGTCGCCACAAGCCCGCCGAATTCCGTCAGCAAGCAGGTGGTGCCTACGGGCTGGGGCCCGCGCGGCCTGATCGAGATGATGCGCACCGCCAGCGCGTCCCCCTTTTCCGCGCCCTTCACATAGATCGGCCCGGTCTGCGGATTGAGAAACGGAAAGTTCAGCAGGGACGACGGATTGTCCACCACTTCGGTGATCGCGCCCTCGAAGGCGTCGTGGGTTTCCACGGTGACAACGGCGCCCGGCTCGACCTCGAGAACGGGTGTCGCATAGGGGCCGTAGACGTAATGAAAGGTGCCTTGATCCTCGATCGTGATCTTTTGGTGGGCGCCTTCGATCCCGTGGGCGACGCCTCTTTGCGCCATGATGGATGTGCTCAGCCAGGACATGTTCTTGCTCCTTTTGTACTTGTTGCGTTATTGCCTTGAATTGGTCAGATGGTCAGATACTTGCGGACTTCGTCACGGGACCGGATTTCGTCGGGGCCAAGATCGGCGACGATGCGACCCTTTTCCATCACGTGGCCACGGTCGGCGAGCGTCACGATCAGGTCCAGGTTCTGTTCGACGAGCAGCACCGACACCTCGCTTTCCGCGTTCAGTGTCCGCACATTGCGGGCGATGTCCTTGATTATTGACGGCTGGATGCCTTCGGACGGTTCGTCCAGCAGCATTAGTGTCGGGTTGCCGATCATCGCGCGGGCGATGGCCAGCTGCTGCTGCTGTCCGCCCGACAGGGTTCCGGCCCGCTGACGCGACCGTTCCTTCAAGATTGGAAAGAACCGATAGACGCGGTCGTAATCCGGCGTGCCGCGCCCGCGCCCGGCGACCTCTCCGACCAAAAGGTTTTCGCGGATGGTGAGTTCGGGAAACACCTCGCGGCCCTGCGGGATATAGCCGATTCCGTTACGCGCGCGGGTATCTGCCCCGTCCGCCGTTGCATCTCGCCCCTGGAACTGGATCGTCCCGGCGTTGGATTTCAGCAGTCCGGTGAGCGTGCGCATCAGGGTGCTTTTCCCGACGCCGTTGCGCCCCACGACGGCAATGATCTCGCCCCGTGCGATGGTCAGGTCGACCCCCTGCAGTACGGTTTCGCCACCATAGCCCGACCGCAAGCCCGAGATGTTCAGAAGCGGTTGATCAGACATCGGCTGTCCCCAGATAGATTTCCTGCACGCCGGGATGGTCGACGATCTCAGCGATCGTGCCTTCGGCAAAGATCGACCCGAAATGCAGCACCGTCACCCGCCGCGCGATTTGTTCCACAAAGGCCATGTCGTGTTCGACCGCCAGAATGGTGATGCCGCGGCCGTTGAGATCGTTCAGCATCTCGCCGGTCTTGCGCGTCTCGTCCGGGGACATGCCCGCGGTCGGTTCATCAAGCAGCAGCAGCTTGGGTTCTACCCCGACGGCCATGGCGATTTCCAGCCATTGCTGCTGACCGTGCGCCAGGATTCCCGCAGGCGTCGTCTCTTCGGCGCGCAGGTCCGTGAAGTCGAGCATTTCGCGGATCGTCGCGCCTAGGCTCTGCCCGTGGAGGTGGCCCTGAAAGGCAACCTCGAGGTTCTGGCGTACCGACAGCGCCTTGAAGATGCCCGGTACCTGGAACTTGACCGAGATGCCGCGCCGGATGCGCTGGAACGACCGCAGCCCGGTGATGTCGCTGCCGTCAAAGGTGATCGTACCCGCGTCTGGCGCGTGTTCACCCAGCAGTAGGCGGAAAAAGCTCGACTTGCCCGCGCCGTTCGGTCCGATCAGGCAGTGCATGGCGCCGACGGACAGTGAAAAATCGATGCCGTTTGCGACGACCACGCCTCCAAAGGCCTTGCGCAGGCCCTGCACCCTGAGGATCTCGGTCACGATTTGCCCCTCTTGAAGATTTGGCCCAACAGGGTCATCGCACCCAGCACCAGACCCTGTGGTGCGACCAGAACCGTGACCAGCAGCAGCGCACCCATCACGACCAGCGCATATTGGCTGCCGTAGATGGTCAGGGTCTGAAAGCCGGCCAGCACGACAATCGTGCCGATCAGCGTTGCGGTGATGTCGCGCCGCCCGCCGACGGCAACCCAGACGATGGGCAGCGCAGCGGAGGTCAGGCCCATGCTCGACGGGGTGATGTACTGCCCCCAAGCGGTATAGAGCGCGCCCGACAGCGCGGCAAAGGCGCCGCCGATGGCAAAGGCCAGCGTCTGGTACAGCCGCACGTCATAGCCAAGCATGCCGACGCGGTGCGGGTTCTCGCGGATCGCCACCAGCACGTTGCCAAAGGGCGAATTCAGCATGATACGCAGACATAGGTAGCAGACCACCACCAACCCCAGCAGCAGGTAATAAAGCGACGGACCGGGATAGAGCACGATGTCCCCGCCGAACCACGGCAGGGTCAGCGGCGGCATACCGGACATGCCGTTGAACCCGTTCAGGCGCGCCTCGCCGATGCGCCACTGCGGCCCGGCAGTCTGCGCCATGAAGGTTTCCAGCACCAGCGTCACCGACAGGGTGACGATGCCGATGAACACGCCCTGGATGCGCCCGTAGAACATGAAATAGCCGATCACCAGCGCGAACAACCCTCCGATCGCCACCGCGAGCACCAGCGCGAGGACGGTCAGCCCATAGGCCGCGCCTAAGTTCAGCGTGATCACGCCGTAGGCATAACCGGCAAGGCCAAAGAACGCGGTCTGACCAAAGCTCAGCGCCCCGGCATAGCCCCAGACAATGCCCAGCCCCATCGCCATGAAGGTCCAGATCAGGAAATAGGCGGCATTGCCGACGGTCCAGGCGTCGGCCATCAGCGGATAGGCGGCGGCGGCGGCCACGGCGACGGCGGCCGCGACCCAGAAAGCCGGTCCACGCCCCATGGTTTGCGGCCCTTCGAGGCGGGCCAGCAGGCTGCGGGTGCGGCTGCGAGGTGCAGTCTCGGACGAGATCACCGTGTGGTTCCCTTGAGCCAGCCCGAAAGACCTCCGGGCAAGATGCGAATAACGAGGATTACGGTGACCAGCAGGCCGATCTGGCCAAAAAGCTGGCCATACCAGGCGGTCAGACCGGCCTTGATCAGCGCGAGGATCGTGGCGGCGGGTGCGGCCCCCACAAAGATATCGGCACCGCCGACGACCACAGTCACGAAACTTTCGACGATGAAGGTCGAGCCCATGGTAGGCACCATCGTCATGGTCGGGGCATAAAGCCCGCCCGCGAGGCCCGCGAGCGCGGCACCCAGACCGAAGGTTAACCCGTACATCCGCCCGGTGTTTACCCCTAGCGCATGAGCCATCTGTGGTTTCTGGATCGTGGCGCGGGCGATCACGCCGAACCGGCTGTGATAGAACAGCAGGTACAGCCCGCCCAGCAGGCCAAGCGCGCAGGCCATCAGCACGAGGCGGTACAGCGAATAGGACCGATCGCCGACGTCGATGCTGCCCAGCGGAGTGCCAACGCCCTGCATGGTTGATCCCAACACGATCAACACACCCTGCGTGGCGATCAGGCTGATGCCCCATGTGGCAATGATCGAATCCAGCGGGCGGTGATAGAGGTGTCGGATCACCAGCCGTTCAACCACCATGCCGACCACCCCGGCGACCAGCGCGCCGGCCAGTATCGCCAGCGGCAGCGGCAGACCGGCACGCGCGGTACTGGCCGCGACATAGGCGCCGCACATGATGAATTCGCCATGGGCAAGGTTGATAACTCCCATCATGCCAAAGATCACGGCCAGCCCGGCACAGGAGATTACCAGAAAGGCGAAGGTGTCGCCGAATTGATAGAGCATGGCAAAGACGCTCTCGAACAGGGCCATTTGCGGTGCCTCGTGGTTTCGGGGAAAGGAACGGGAAATGGGAAGGATGCCGGGCAGGAGGGTCCCGCCCGACAATGGTGGTCAAACGGTCACTGCGCCGGCGGCGGCGAGGAGGGCGTGTACTGCGCGCTCGGATCGTTCTTAGTCAGATCGCAGCCCGCATCGCCCAGCCAGTAGGGCTTGATGTCCTCCCAGACCTTGGGAAAGCTGATCGAATGATCGTCGTTCACCTTGGCCAGGTAGATCGTGTGCGACATGTGCTGGCTTTTCGGATCGAGGCAGACATTGCCGGACGGTCCGTCAAAGCAGACGTCGCCCTCAGCCAGAACGGCGCGGATGGCGTCGTGGTCGGTGGTGCCTGCCCGTTCGACCAGTTGCTTGTAGAGGTTCATAGCGATGTACGAGTTCGCGGCTTCCTGGTTGATGTAAGGTTCGTCCGGGAACATCGCGTGGAACTTTTCGACAAAGGCGTTCGAGGCCGGGCTGTCGATCTCTTCGATGTAGTTGGTGGTGACGAACATGTTGGCAAGGCTCGGCGGGGTGAACCGTTTGTGCTCATACCCCTGACCGACGTTGACCGACGACGCCATCGGCAGGCCGACATTGGCCGACGCAGCCTGTTCGTAATAGGACGCTTGCGCTGCCCCGACCAAAAGGGTCACGACGAAATCCGCCTCGGTCGCCTGGATGTTCTGGATGGTCTGGCCGAACTGCGACACGCCCAGCGGAATGAACTCTTCTCCCGCCATGGTGCCGCCGTTCTCCTCGACGATCTGGCGTACCCATTCCGCCGAAATCTGGCCAAAGTTGTAATCCGCCGCCAGCGTATAGACGTTGGGTCCGTACTCTTCCATCATCCAGGGGATCAGGGTCGAGAACTGCTGTTCCGGCACCGCTCCGGTGACGATCATGTTGTTGTCACAAACGCCACCTTCGTACTGGTTGTTGTAGAAGGCAAGTCCGTCGAACTGGTTGACAATGGGGCGATACGCCTCGCGCGAGGCCGAAGAGAACCCGGCGAACACCACGTCGACCTTGTCGGACTGGAGCACCCGGCGCATGAATTCCTGGTAGCGGCGATTGTCGGACTGGGTGTCATATACCACCAGTTCGACCGGGCGGCCGTCGATGCCGCCGGCGTCGTTAATTTCCTTGGCAGCCAGCTCGATGGCATGAACCTTTACCATTGTCGCGGCGGCGAAATCGCCGGACTGGTCTTCGAGAACGCCGATCCGGATGGGACCGTCCTGGGCGAATACGGGGGCCGCGGCGACAAGTGCCAGGGCGGCACCGGCCATCAGGCCGGCAAGGGTCGGTCGATTGCGTGTCATTAGTCTCTCTCCACTGTTGCTTGATCTGTCGGGTTGTATGGTGCGCCGATTAGTCTGGTCTTGTTGCGCGACCGTATTGCGGCCATGCGTCCTGTGCAGGGTCGGGGCCAAGTCCGATGGCATGGCGCGCCATTTCCTCCATCGGAATTCTGCGCTGCATGGCTTCGCGCCGCAGCCATTCATAGGCATCCTCTTCAGACAGGCCGCACCCGGTGATGAGCTGCATTACCGCCTTCGTCACGAAGCGTCGTCCGGCCAGGCGCCGGCTGAGCGCCTGCACCTCATTTTTGTGTCGAATCCGCACGGCCTGTTCGTTCACCGCCAGAAGCAGCGCGGTGAAGATGCCCGAACTGCGCACTGGCTTGAGGATATGGCTGGCCGCGCGGTGCTGGATCACGCGGGCAAGACGGCTGGGCGCCTCACTGCCGATCAGAGCGATCAGGGGAAGATCCGCGACTGCGGATTCGTCAAGGGTGGTGTCCGCACCGTCATCAGCATCGAAAAAGATCACGTCGAACGGGACCGGTGCACCTTCGGTGGCGGGCAGCGCCCGGGCCACCGTGATTTTGAGCCCCAATTTGTGGAGCGTCCGTTCCAGTGTCTGGCAGCCGCCGTCGGGCGCCATGATCAACAGCGCCCGAAGCCCGCGAAAGTTCTTCTGGATTGACCGACTCATTGTATCAGCCGCAGATCACGGCTGTCGCCGTCGCGGGCGTCATGCGCCCAGGTCAGGTACGGATCGGGGCGCAGCGCCGCAGGATGTTCCACCAGGATGTCAAAGCTGCCATCGCTGCGCGACCGCCCGATGCGCGGCCGCATCCAGCAGTGCAGGTTGTCGCCGTCCACCGTCACCTGGCCCTGCGGCGCGTCGAAAGTCAGGTCGCGCACCGCTTCGCGCACTGCCTCGAACCCGGTGCTGCCGGCGCATTCGGCGGCCCGCGCCAGCAGATGCACCGCCACATAGGCCGATTCCGCATCCGCCGATGCCTGCCCCATTTGCCCGAACCGCTCGTTCCACAACGCGGTGAACTGGCGGTTTTCGTCGGATTTGATCGTCGAAAAGTAGACTGAGGACGACAGATGCCCCGAGGCCGCGTCACCCAAAAGGGGCAGTTCAGCCTCGGACAGGCTGCAACTGGCGACGGGCATGTCGCTAGGCTGGTCGATCCCGGCCGCCTCGGCCGCTGCCCGCAGCATTTTCAAAAAGGCAAAGCCGGATTGCCCGATCAGCGTGGTAAAGACGAAATCCGGGCAGTCCGCGACGATCTGTCGGACCACATCGCCCAAGTCGGTTTCCCCGACGGGAAAGTACCGCTCGCCCAGGACTGCGCCTCCCGAGGCAGCGATTGCCTCGCGCAGGATGCGGTTGTTTTCCCATGCCCAGACATAGTTTGATCCGACCATCCAGCCGCGCGTGCCGAACTGCCCCAACAGATGCCGCGTCAGCGGAACGATGTGCTGGTTCGGGGCCGCTCCGCTGTAGACGACGTTTTCCGATGTCTCGAAGCCCTCGTAGTGGGAAGGATACCACAAGAGCGCATCCGCCTTTTCGAACAGCGGCAGCACCTCCTTGCGGCTGGACGAGGTGTAGCAGCCGACGACATGCTTCAGCCCGTGGTCCCTCAGCAATACCCGCGCGCCCTCGACATAGCCTGCAAGACTTCCTGCCGGGTCAATGGTCACGGGTATGAGTTTCACTGGCTGCTGCGGGCGGGCATTGATCTCGCCGATGGCCAGTTCCGCGCCGGCGTGAATGGCACGGCTCACGGCCTCATAGGAGCCGCTCTGCGAAATCAACAGGCCAATCGGGAGTTCCAGTCGCTGTGTCATCAGTACCCAGAAATGAAGAAGCCCCTGACAGCATGTTTGCTGCAGAGGCTGCGTTGCCATCCGCTTTTCGCGGAAATGTACCTTTCGAACTGCAGCGGTCTCGCCATTGAGCCCATGGCCGCACGTAACCCATCGTAGGGCGCGATCGAATGGTTTGGCAAGCGATTTGGCGACTGCATGCTTGTATCGGCGGGGGTGCTGCACAGAAAATGTGCAGAGTGAGCCCTGTCCTGTCCTTGGTAGTGCCCGAAGTGAACCAGGCTATTCGGTGCCCCTGCTGTCTGGCTTTACCCCGTGCCATTTCCGCACGCCAATCTCGCGAGACCGCGGCCAAAGTGACGCGTCTGGGATCATTCCGCCTGCATAGGCTTAAGCCAACTACTAAGCACAGGATACCGCGCTCGATATGGTCGCATGCAGTGAGGCAATCGGTCTCCGTCAAAAATGGCGCTGGTCACTGGGCCTAGGCCAAAAGCATCGGATAGTTGTCGGGTGGCGTTCCTCCGTTCCTCTCCGGAAAACCTCTCATGAGTCCAAGCTGGACGACGCGATCCCTCAACAAGACAGGAGTTTGCTGGCCTTCTCCCCGCCATAACTGCGGCAGGGATTGTGGCTACGACGAAGTACGACAGAGTTCTGAGATGGGCGAGGATCTTGCGGATGTCGTGCGGCAGTTCACCGTTACATGACGCCTGCTCCGCATTAGCCGTCGTGGTCGACCATTGAGGGGGCGTTCGGAAGACCATGCGCGGGCCGAAATTTTTCAATGCTTTAGGATCGGAGAAGGTTCGCTGCCAGTCCCGTCCCCTCCGCCACTTGCCATTGAGAAACCGTTCTCCACATCCTAGCCGAGCCAGATTTTCTCGTTGTTTTAGAGGGTTATGCGAGGTGGGCTGAACACTGGCCTATGTACCAAGAGGGCCAAGAGCGTTCTCTCGAGCCGATATTCTCCGGACCTGTTGACTGCAACGATTTGGTGTTCAGGTTTTAACTAATTGATATTTATCAATCTTTCACAAAGTCTCGAATTCACTTCGATGCCAGTCGCGTCCGGTCAGATGGAACTGGGATCGAACCAGATCAGGCGTCCAAAGAAGTGTGGTTCAACAGACGTTCTGCGATGCGGTATTCGACACGAAGGGCGGGAAGTGTGAATTCGCTGCTTTGCAGCAAGAACTAGCGGAGATCGCCAAAGCGGACCTTTGACACGGCGAACCGGGGCGGTCTTGTTTCGGGACAGTTCTTTCAGGGAACCCGTCGTTCGCTACAGTGGCGAGCCACCTACGCGGCAACGATCCGAAGCCGACATTCAGAACGAACCATAATCGAGGGTTTCTCTGCATCACCGAAGGCATGGTCAGAGCCGCAAGGACGCTTCGACCATGACTGATCCTGTTGACTGTCGGGTCGAACTTTTGCGGAAACTGCCAGAATGTGTTACGAAAGGCTCAATTTAACTGCGTAGTTTACGTCCTTTGCGCCGAATAATTTGGTCAGGATGAATTTTTTTATTGAATGTTCAGAGGAGATTTAAATTGGAGCGCGGGGTCAGAGCGATATTGGTCGCTGATGTGGTTGAATCCATACGCCTTGTTGAGCTGGACGAAGAAGGAACAATCCAAAGGTGGCAGGATCTCCTGAAGCTTGCTGACAGTGTTGTTTTTTCAAGAATGCACGGGAGAATAGTCAAGACGCTGGGCGATGGCGTACTGGTCGAATTTAAGGCTGCGCGCGAGGCGGTTGCTGCCGCAAAGGAACTGCACGCGTTGGTCGTCTCGGGCAACGAAGATATTTCTTTGGACAAGCACATTATGCTGAGAATCGGAATCGACTTTGACAATGTGATCTTGCAATCAGAGGATGTTTTAGGTCGGGGCGTGAATCGTGCTGCACGGCTTATGTCTTTGGCCAATCCTGGTGAAACGATCGTTTCCTCTGGTGTCCGTGACAGTTTGACGGACGCTGTCGACGGGATGATTGAAGATCTCGGAGAGTGTTTCTTAAGGCATTATCCGCGTCCTTTGCGAGCGTTTCGCATCGCCTCGACGTCAAACGGACCTCAGCTTCCGCCTGGTGGATTTGACATCAAATTGCGCCCAGTTCTGGCGATTGTTCCCTTTCAACCAACCCTCGGAGATGAAGGAACTGATCGCACCGGCGATGTCGTTTCCGAGGAAATCATCCGAATTGTGTCGAGATCCAGTGACATCGCCGTGGTATCACGCTTGTCAACAGCAGCATTGAGCGCACGCTTGCTGACCATCAGCGAAATGGCCAGCCTTTTGAAAGCTGACTACATTCTGTCGGGCTTTTACTGTGTGGACCGTGGCATCGTCATGCTGGATGCAGAATTGGCAGAGAGCGGTTCAGAGACAATCATTTGGGCAGATAAATTCGAGGTGCCCCTTACTGCTATCCTGGGCCGCGAGTCATCGCCATGCGATAGGATCGCTGCTGGTTTGTTTGGAGCGATCACACTGAACGAGTTGTCGATCTCGCGCAAGCGACCGCTACCGACACTCAAGTCGTACACTCTGCTGCTCAGTGCGGTAGAGTTGATGCACCATTTGTCGCCCGTTGATTACCAACAGTCGCGGCGACTCCTGGAGGCGCTGATTGATCGGAGCGGCAGGCAAGCGGTTCCGCTCGCCTGGATGGCAAATTGGCACGTGCTTCGCGTCATACAGGGATGGTCCGAGGATCTTGAGCAAGACACAAATCTGGCGATGCGAAACTGCGAGACGGCGCTCGATTCTGACCCGGAATGCGAGTTGGCACTTGCAATGGACGGGTTCGCCAACCTGCATCTGAAACGGAGATTTGATATTGCCGAAAGCCGTTTCGACGATGCTCTCCAAAGCAATCCAAGTTGCGCTATTGCGCGTTTGCTCAAAGGCACAATGTATGCCTTTTCTGATCGCGGGGACCTCGCTGTCAAGGAGACCGAAAATGCAATCTCGCTTTCTCCGCTTGATCCGCACCGGTTCATTTTCGAGACTCACTGCGCTGGCGCACATCTCAGCGCCGGGAATTTTCAGCGCGCTGAAGAACTCGCGCGCATGGCCTATCGCAGCAATCGGCGGCACGCTTCAGCGCTGCGTATCTTGACAGTTGCCCTTTGGGAACTCGACCGCCGAGACGAAGCGCACGAGGCCGCCCGCGCGTTGCTGAAGATCGAACCCGACCTGACGAAAGACCGCTATCTCAAGCGTTCACCAAATTCCGATTTCAAAATCGGAAGACGCATTGCCGATGTACTGCAACTTGCCGGGATACCTGCCTGACAGAAAGTACGAAAACGAAAGGGAAAAAGAATGACTGTATTGTCAACGCTAGGAAGTCACGGCAGTCATGGTAGCCACGGCAGTCATGGCAGTCATGGCAGTCATGGCAGCCACGGTAGTCACGGCAGTCATGGCAGTCATGGCAGTCACGGTTTGGGCCACTACGACAGCAGCGGCCTGACGGATGCGTTGATTACAACGCGCGACGGAATCACCGGACCATGGGTTTTGCCAGGTACCACTCCAGCCGAGCATGACGGTGAGAATGCCAGCAACCTTGAGAAATGGTCGCCTCGGGTGCGCGGCGCGGTGATTGATTTCGAGATTGCCAACCGACTCGCCTTTACAACAAATCCTTCGCCACCCGCTTCACCGCCCGACCAGGCCGACGACATGTCTAGAACCGCCATGCTGTGGCACACGGGTGTGCCTTCCGGCACGCCGCCAAGCGCGCAAATGTTTGAGATCGCTAAGTTTGACCGCCCGTCAGATGCATTTTTTAAACTGCAGATGAAGTATCTTGAGCACTGGGCAGAACTGAGGCCTGATCGTGCCGTCGAAATCCTCGAACAATTGCAGAGCCCGGCGCCTTTTCTTGCGTCAATCGCGTTCATGCGGGCCGACACGAAACGCTGGACAATGGAATTGTTGGACACCGTAATCCGCCTCGCTCGGCTGGTGGAATACAGGTTCAAGCATTCGCTGGCTTGCCGAAGGCCGAACGAGTATTCCCCGCAGGTTCAGCCAATCATCATGACCCCGGGGCACGGTACGCTGCCATCCGGCCACGCCACTGAGGCGTTTGCCGCCGCGACTTTGCTGTTGCGTTTGCTGAAGGATACCGAAAAGCCCCCTTACTGCGACACCGCTTACGTGATCCAGTTCATGCGTCTTGCAGCGCGTATTGCCATCAACCGCACGGTCGCCGGAGTTCACTTTCCGATCGACAGTGTCGCCGGCGCGATGCTGGGTGTGACGCTGGCGAACTATCTCTATGCACGGTCACACCCAACCGCCGGTCAACGCATGTACAACGCCTATCATTTCGATGGTGCCGCAGCGGACGACCGGGATTTCGATTGGACGGACGTCTGTGACGCCGCTGCTCTGAATGTAAAGGTCGGCGGCGGTCACCCGTCCATGAAGGATTACAAGAGCGGCATAGACCTTGGCGCGGATCAGTCCCTAATCCTTGAATGGCTTTGGAAAAAGGCCAAGAGCGAATGGACTTAGGCGATATGAAGGAGTCTCGAAATGGCCTGGAGCTTTTCTGAACCCTGGCGCGGGGATTATGATCTGCGGAGCATCGTTGGCATGGACGCGCGAGCCAATTGGCTTTTGGGCGTGCGGCGGGCTGAGTTTTTGCAGGAGAATGACGATACGCTGGTGCCCTTTCTGGTAATTTTCGATCGGGAGGCGTGGATCGACCCGATGTCCGAATTCCTAAGTCAGATGAATGAACGGACAGGGGTTAATGTTGTTGATTTCATGATTGAAGGCTACGGCACGCGGCTAATCGCTGCAAATGTCATCCCGCTTCTCGCCAATCTGAAATTCTTCATTGATCTGAGCAAGTTCGAGGGCGATGGCGTGACCAGCGCATTCCGGGAAGAAGCGAAGTCGATTATTCTGTCGAACCCGTCTCCGATGTTTAGCGGACATACGGGAACACTGACGCTCCCCAACCCGAAGTTTTTGGCCGGACCTCCGGCAGAATCGGTAATAACTGCTGTGATCGACGACGGTATTGCCTATGCGCACGAACGTTTTCGCGACGCGACCAACAAAACCCGGATCTTCGGCGCGTGGGACCAGTCCCTGCCATTTTTTGACAGTTTCCTCAGCAAGGCCGAGATCGAGGCTGATTTCGCCACCAAGGACGAGGACCAGATCTACCGCGACCTTCGCCTTGTGGATTTCAGCGTGCCAGGCCACAAATCGGCGGCGTGGCGACGGGCACACGGGACGCACGTACTCGATCTTGCCGCTGGGTTCCCGCCGTCAGAGAACAAAACTGATCGGCCAATTTTTGCTGTTAACCTGCCCGAGCGGGTGGTCGCCGACACCTCAGGCAAGTTCCTCGATTTCTATCTGTTCCTTGCGGCGTTCTACATCGCACTCCGCGCCAACGCGCTCTTTGCAGCCGGTGTCACTGCACGCCCGGTGGTGATAAACGCCAGCTTCGGTCACTCTACCGGCTCTCACAACGGTGAAGCCCGGGTCGACGACTATATTTCAGGGATCAATGCCTTTGCAGCCGAGGGGGTGAAATTCATCGTACCGGCGGGCAACGGGCATCAAAGCCGCTGCCATGCCATGATTAATGATCTGGGAAGTCCGGTGGAATTCGACTGGATGCTTCTACCGAACGACATGACTGACAGTTTTTGCGATATCTGGCTGCCTGAGCAGGCGGAAACCGACCGCATCAAGTTTACAATAACGCCACCGGGTGGCATCGCCCATGAAATCACGGATAAAGTCGTCGCCCTTAATCCCTTGCCAGCAGTCGATCTGCTTGACCAGAAAGGCACAGTAGTTGGTCGCGCTGAGGTCGTTCGAGCGGCACTGAACCGCTATAAGATATGCATTGCGCTTCATGCCACCGACCGCTTTCAACCTACCAACGAAGTGGTTGCGCCCTCTGGGCGCTGGCATCTAAAATTCGAAGCAGGGGAAAATAATCTAACAGATACAATTAACTGTTGGGTGCAGCGTGACGATTCGATCTACGGATATCCGCAACGCGGACGGCAATCTTACTTCTTCCACCCGGATTACGATCGGTTTGACAAGTATGGCCAAGAGATCCGGGACGATGAACACGTTGAACAAGGCCCATGCCCCGTCACCCGCAAGAGCCTCCTCAACGGGATTGGCAGCGGTCGGGAAACCATCACCGCGGGCGGCTACGTTGGTAAGACTTGCAAGCTTGCTCGCTATTCAGCTGGCGGGCCGAACGTTCAACCTGCCGAGGCCCCCGACCATTTTCGCAAGCCCGACGTCCTGCTGGTATCGGACGACTCGCCAGCGCTGCTGGGCGTGCTCGCGGCTGGCAGCCGGTCGGGATCGGTGGTCTGGATGAACGGAACCAGTGTCGCCGCCCCGCAACTGGCGCGCCACATCGCGGACTTGATTGCCGCCGGAGATACATTCGGGCGCCCGGAACTTAAGACCAAAGCAGAGACCGAAGATCCTTGCGCGGGCGAGCCATTGAACGAAGACCGTGGCGGCTGGGGTCGGCTCAGCAGGGCAGATTCGCACAAAGTCGACCGATTGTAACGTCCGAAGCGATGCATCTGGATTGACCACACAGATTTTCGCTAAGAAGCATTGCATGACCAACCCTGCCCTTTCTGATTGAAGCTCGGCTAGCCCCACAAACGACACTGGATGCGCTCCAGCGCCGAACACCATCATCAGGCGCTGATGCTGCGACCTCGGAGAAAACCATGGCCCCGAATGGGTATCCCGCTCACCTGCCTGACAACTCCGTATTCGAAGAACGGTTTTTGTCCGTTCCGATGGCGACCTCTAACACAGGTGCAGCGAAATGGCGCTTTGTACTGCGATGTGTGAGCTCTAATACCTCCGGAGCTGCGCATGCAGCGAATGGCCGGTCCGGTGAAACTGCGCCGCAGCGTCGGTAGTTGCGATGAACGACCGCTCTGATGCAGGTTTCTCGGACGCCATGAGCGACGTTTGGGTAGCGCGTGGCGTTGCCTGGCGTCGGAGAAGCGCTCAGGCGGGAAATCGCGGGGTTGGTCTTGGTGGGCCG
>NZ_JASMWN010000037.1:0-21709 GCF_032595355.1 Sedimentitalea todarodis
GAGTAGTGCGGCTGTCCGCCGCGCGTGGTTCGGCGTGGGGCCGACCACAAGGCAAGCGCGTCCTCGCTGATCCAGACAGTCAGATCGCCGCGTCGCCGCAGGCCTTCGTTGTATTCAGCCCAGTTGGTCACCCGATGCCTTTGCTTTGGGATCTTGTCACGACGATCGGCGTTGAACTTGTGCGGCATTCTCAACATCCTGAAGGGTACAAACCGCAACGATATCAGCGGTGGGGCGATCCCTGCAACAAAGCCCTAAGAATGGAGTCACTTGAGCCCGTCGGCGGTAGTGCCCAATGTGTCTGCTACAACAGCACCGCGCTTTCCCATTTCCTGATCGGGCGGATCTGTAGTGTCTTTAGCAGTTTGTCGTTCCATCTCGGCATTCAAAGAGGCCCCTACAATGACGATCAAGACTGATATCCAGACCCAGAACAAGAAGCCAACCAACGCGCCAAGTGACCCGTAGGTCGCGTTGTAATTGGCAAAATTCTCCAGATACATGGTAAAAGCGAATGAGGAAGCGATCCAGACGACCGTAGCCAATGTGCTGCCCCAAGAGACCCACCGCCACTTTGGGCTGCTTCGGCTCGGTCCATAGCGGTACAAGACCGCCAACCCCAAAGCGACCATAATCATGAGGACTGGCCACTGCAATATTCGCAAAACCGACGAGTGAAGTGGTGACTCAGCGCTATTGGTAACCTGGATTGTCGCGATCGCCGTAAGAATGACGATAACGGTCGCCATCGCAGCGAGCGTAAAGGCGAATGAAGCCAGTGTGAGTTGGATGAATGATCGCTTTTCGATTTCATCATAAGCAACGTTGAGAGCTCCGAGCATCGCCTTGACACTATTGTTGGTGATCCAGAACGTGAAAACGTATGATAGCAGGAAGCCGAATGTCAGCGTGCCTCGTTCCTGTAGCAGGAGGGCATCAAGCTCACTTTGCAGTAGTTTAATTCCTTCCGAAGGAAGTACGCCCCGCAACGACGCAATGTGCTCTGAAATTGCGACCGGATCGGCAAAAAGTCCAAAGAGTGATACGAAGGCTGCAAGGCCCGGCACCACGGCAAGAAGAAGATAAAACGTAACCCCTCCGGCAACCAGAAAGATGTTGTTGTCGCTGGTCCCAGTGTAGACGCGCCAGAGAACATCCCGCCACCCTGTGGCCGGGATTTCAGATGGGTTTTGTGCATGCCGCCCACGCTCAATCTCTTCGGTCAAATTTATGTCGTCCTCCTGACAGTTCATCGAGTGCCGCCCGCCACGCATATCACTCAGTGATCAAGAAAACGATCGGGACCCAAGCTGGTTCCATCTACAGACGTATCTGTGCCTACTTCTCTATTCTCGCGGCGGCACAGATCGTTTGATCAAAGCAGTATGCTGTTGAGCGGACATTGGTAAGCATTGCCTGGCTCCCACCTCTTGCTGATGCCCGTGCACTGAGATTCAGACCCTATTGGGTAACAGGGGTTGAGTTTCTCCATGGAAACTATGAAAGCGATCCTCACAGGTTTGGATGACGAGACGTCAAAGACCTGAAAAACGCGGTCGCCGGATGGCGTGAAAGTGCAGATGGTCGCAGAGGCTCTGTCGCCTGGGGCGACCGTGAACAAGCTGGCGCACAAGTACGATCTACGTCCTGACAACCTCTCGCGGTAGTATCGTAGAGCTATGAATTTCAGTTGCGTTGCCGGGCGTGTCGCGTCAGACCAAAACTCTGCCGAGACCAAATCAGAATTGAAGAGTTGATCACCGTATGGCGGACGAAACATCTCAATCACAGCAGGGCAGGGTAAACTTGCTTACCTGAAAGTGAACGTCATTGAGTACACCTCCCGGCGAATGCAATGCATTCATCTGCCGGTCAAAAGATACCATTTTCATTCGGAAAACTACCAGGCCGATGCAGGCCTTCAAATCGTTGAATGCAGCTACGGTTGCTGTGACTGGGATCGAAGTCACGCAGATGGCCCGGAAAGGCCAGTTTGACCAGACAGAGCAGTTTGGCTTCTCGCCGTTTGCAGACTCGCTGGATAGGCGTGTCCAGCAGAGGAGTTTTCTTGAGTTGGCGGAACGCGGCCGTATCGGCAGAACCGACCATTTGCCACGTTTTGTCACGCCACGGTGAACTGAGTCATCATGCCGGAATCCTCATGTTCGAGTATATGACAATGCGCCATATATGGCGCCGAGTGGCCCGCTGCGTTTGGGAAATTCAGAAGGATTTCGGCAGAGCCGCCGCCGCTGATCGGTACCGTGTCTTTCCAGCCCGCCATGTGCGGGCGTGGCGGCTTGCCATCCACTTCGAGAATGCGGAACTGGCAACCGTGGACGTGCACCGGGTGCAGCATCGAATCGTGGCCTTCGGCAATCCGCCAGCGGAGGTCCTGACTGCGCGCCGCCTCAAACCCCGGCATTCCGATCGAGAAGGAGGTTCCGTTGATGCCGTTGGACGCAAATTGCGCCTTGGTCCCGAGGGGCGCACCATTGACGATGAAATCGGTCATTCGGGCCATCGCCTCGGGGCTCGGCATTTTACCCTCTTTCGTTGCCATCATCATGCCGGTCGACTTGATCTTTCCCATGCCCTCCTTGTCCCGAAACATCGCCATGCTCAATTCTTGGGAAACCGGCGGCAACTGCGTTGGCAATGCAGGCAAAGTCGCAAGCCGGTCAGGCAAACGCCCGACCCCCTCGGTTGTTGAGGGCTTGAGAGTAAAGAGCGGGACAGGCTGATCAAAGGGTGGCAGGCCCATGCCCATCTGCTTAACCGGAAGCGAAAGAAAATCGACAGATTTGCCATCCCGAAGGTCAACCATGATCTCGTATCGCTCACCGACATTCACCGAAAGCTCTGCCATGGACACCGGATGCTCCAGCAGGCCACCATCGGAGCCGATCACGTGAAACGCCCGCCCATCCGAAGCCACAAGACGATAGCCGCGAGCGTTCGACCCATTCAGGATGCGCAACCGGACCCATCCGCGGGTCGTTTGCGCCTGTGGATACTCCGCCCCATTGACCAGAACCATGTCTCCGACATAGCCGACCGTGACTGCGGCAAGGTTGAAGACGTGAAAAAACGCACCATCGTCCTGGAAACGACGATCCTGAATTACGATGGGTATGTCGTCTACGCCCCATCGGGACGGCAGCGGCAGGCTGTCACTTTCGTCATCGTCGATGATAAACAGACCTGCGAACCCCTTGATGACCATTTCTGCCGTGCTCGGATAGATATGCGGGTGGAACCACAGCGTCGTGGCCGGTTGATCAATGTCCAGTGTCGGTCGCCATGCTCCGCCTTTCTTGATCAGCTGATGGGGCCCTCCGTCGACGTCACCGGGGATGATGAGACCATGCCAATGTAGCGACATCGCCTCGGGCAATGCGTTGTGTACATCCATCACAACTTTCTGGCCTTGCTTCACACGCACGGCCGGTCCGAGAAAGGTTCCATTGACACCGTAGGTCGGCGTTGGTGGCCGATCGCCAAAGCGCGTTGTGCCAGACTGCGCGACCAGTTTGATCGTTCCTGAGGCGTCAGGACGTAGCTCCTGGGGGATAGGAAGTGCGGACCTCGGCTGATCCGCACGCCCGCGATGCGGTGTACCGGAGAGCAGGAAAGCTGTCGCAAGGCCGCCCTGTACGAAGTCTCGACGCGTAACTGTCATCTCGTTTCCTTCTCTGCTTTTTGCATGCCTGCAGTCGCGAATGAGGTTCCCGGCGCGGAAATTTGCCGGTACGGACCTATGAGAAATGGGCTTGGTAGGCTTGGCGGATGATACTGTTGCGCCCCCAGTAGGATTGGGCGACATGCCGGCCTTCGATGAGGAAAATATCGGCAATCTCGCTGTCGCTCGCTCTGGGGTGCCGCATCTGGTATGTCATTCCCATCAACTCGCACATGCGCTTGCCTTCGAATGAAAACGCGGTCGCGCAAAACTGACTGAACAGAACGCCGTTTCGTGCAAAGTCCACGATTGCTTTCTCGATAGATGACTTGAGTATCGCAAGCGAATTCGGGCTCCGGTCCTGAAGACGTGTCGCGATCGCGATGAAATAACCTCTATATGCTCCTTCAACGACCGGAAAATCCAGCATGTCGATAGAGATTTCGGAATCGACCAGTGACCCGTCAAGTACGCGTTGGAAGTAGGCGTCTTTCAGGCAGATGAATTGCCAATACCCGGCAATCTCGTTCTCCGCTGTGAGGAGCCGCCATGTATAGGGGCTTTGTCGAAAGATCGGCTCCCATTGCCGGGGAGTCCCTTCGTGTTCCCGGCTGATCCCGGAAATGGTGCTTTCATCCAGGGCGATCAGATCTGCCAGAAAACGCTCATAATCTCCATCGTATCTGGCCGTAATGAACTCATCGCCCGACACCCGGTAGTTTCTTTCGCCGTGGTCGTTTTCGAACCAGTCTTCGATCAGCAACGCCAGCTTGTCATCTGACCATTTGAAAACCTTTACGAGTTGGGGAAGGCTCTCCTTGTCCGGCAAATGCTTGTCCTTCGCCCATGCGGAGACAGTGTTGCTCGAAACATCAAGAAGGCCGGCCAGATGATTCTGGCTGATCCCCTGGAGGACCAGACCGGCCTTGATTGCAGCAGAGAGTTTGGACGCCATGCGTTACTCCAGCCTTTGACCAGAGAAATTTGCGCCAAAATCGCGCTGGCGTCCACTTGGATTCTGCTTGGATAACCCCGTGACCGGTATTTTGCTGCGACGACTTTGGAGGCAGCTTCCCCTATTTTAGAGTCGTTGCTCGACCAAAGACATCTCGTTTACGACACCCATCGACGATTTGAGCGACCGTTGCATGGGGAAAGATCCCGGTTTGACCAGACGATCCGGGACCGCGCGTGCGGGTCCCACCCGACCTGCGCGCCCCCATCGTCTCCCGACCGGTTCAGGTATCGTATTGGAAAGTGAGTATCATGACTTCTCTCCCTCGCTATTTGTCCACGTCATCACCGATGGCATTGTTTGTCTTTCTCACGGCATTTGCTGATACGGCCCAGGCAGGTTGCAGCACTGAAGGCAGTGTCATCACCTGCAACGGGACGGTTTCAACGGGTTTTTTCAGCCCCGTGCCAGCCCCCAACCTCGTCATTGAAAATCTGGATGCGAACATATTTGAAACCATGCAATTCAGGCAAAGTGTTGACCCATCAAGGGGCAACGGCACACCAGGATTGGGAACGGATGCTCTTGCGCTGCGGTTTGATGGGCGGAACTTCGGGTTGATCAATACGCCCAGAGGGACCTTTAATTTCTACGGGTTGGGAGCCTACACCCGCGCGGGCGATGGATCGACGGGCGACAGCGACTCGCCGGCCACCGGTGATGCAAGGTCTGACCCGGGCGGCTCCGGCGGGAACGCCGGAGCCGCGACCAACACGTTTCTGTCAGGAGTCATCAACCTCAGCACGACGGAGAGAGACACCTTCGTCGGTCTGATTGAGGCGCAATCAATCGGAGGCGATGGCGCCAACAGCAACCAGGCTCAAGCCTTTTCATTGGGCGACGCATATGGCGGTCTGGGTGGAGGCGGCGGCGATGGCGGCGATGTATCGGCAACCATGAATTCCGGGACCGTAACGTTTCAAGCGGACGGAAATCGAGATAACGTAGATTACGGGCTCCACGCCGGATCCTTCGGTGGGAATTCCGGGGCTGGCGGTAAGGCGCGGACAATAGCGGACGGCTCGACATACGGTGGGCAGGGTGGCACCGGTGGAAGTGCCGGGACGGCCACTGTGGTCATGAACAGCGGGTCACTCACATTCGGATCGCCAAATGGCTATGCGATTGCGGCGGAATCGGTCGGCGGACAAGGTGGGCTGGGCGCCACCGCCGAGAGTGACGTAGATGGCGATGCGGCCGCTGGCGCAGCCGGTTCTGGTGGCGTTGCCGGTGACGCGTCCGCGATATTGGGCGATGGCGGCGGTAGGCTTACGATAGTGACCCAGGGCAGATCAGACGCCGTGCGCGTCCACAGCCAGGGCGGTACCGGCGGTGTTGGTGGCTATGGGGACTCGAAAGGGTCCGGCGATGCGGTCGGCGGCATTGGCGGCGACGGAGCGGCCGGAGGCGCGGCCTCGCTGACGCTGGGCCTTGCATCGATCACAATGCGCGACGCCGGGACGGGGGATTTTGGAATCGGGACAGCGGTCTCTGTAGAGAGCCTTGGCGGACAAGGTGGCCATGGAGGAGAGGGCAAAGCCGCAGACGGTGGTGGGAATGCGACTGGTGGAGATGGCGGCACGGGAGCTGATGCCGGTGCCGTCACGGTGCGAATGGAGAATTCTGACAGCGGTCCCGCAACAATCGCGACCGAGTCCCGATCCGAGACCCAGCATGCTCTGGTGCTCCAAAGCATCGCCGGACGCGGTGGCGATGGTGGCGATGCTGATGCACCAACGGTCGGCAATGCCACTGGCGGGAATGGCGGCAGTGGCGGATCGGCAGGAGCCATCTCAGCCGACCTCTGGGCAGATATCTCGACCCGGGGTGAACAGAGCCAGGCTGTGTTTGCCCGCAGCTATGGCGGCTCCGGAGGCAACGGCGGCAACGCAGAGGCGGCTGTCGGTTCAGGGACCGGGGGCGCAGGCGCGGGATCAGGGCCGGGTGGCGATGTCACACTGACGTTCAAAGGCTCGGTCACGACGGCAAACCAGGAAGCCAATGGCTTTCTGGTGCAGAGCGTCGGCGGGTTTAGCGGTGACGGCGGTGACGCCTCGGGGCTCGGAGCCTATGGGGCGGGCAGCGAAAGCGCGGGTGATGGCGGGACGGTCAGCGTGACCCTGGAGAGCGGCACAACGGTTGCGACCAGCCAGGAGAAGTCATTTGTTGTTCAGGTCCAGTCCGTCGGAGGCGGCGGCGGGCGCGGCGGCAGCGGTGAAGGCATCCTTGCGCTTGGTGGCAGCGGATCGGCGGCGGGCGATGGGAAAGACGTGACCGTCCTGCTCGACCAGGGGGTAACGATATCAGCCTCCGGCAACTACTCCCGCGCGATCGAGGCCATGAGCATCGGAGGTGGCGGCGGTTCGGGCGGCGGGTCTCTGGGTGTTGTGGCAGTTGGTGGACAGGGCGGCAACGGAGGGTCGGCCGGCCACGTTCAGATTACCAGTGACAGCACGGTTTCAACGTCGGGCAGCGAAGTCAGCGGCGGCATCTTTGCGCAGAGCGTCGGCGGCGGCGGTGGATCGGCCCATTCAGAATTCGGGGGTATCGCAGCGATCGGTGGTAGCGGTGGCAACGGTGGCGCCGGTGGGGCGGTCACGATCAACAATTCCGGGGCGGTCACGACCGCAGGATCGGACTCGGACGCAGTGTTTGCGCAAAGCGTCGGAGGTGGCGGCGGCAACGGGTCAACCGCGATCGCAGGGTCACCTGGGTTTTCCCTGTCGATCGGCGGTTCCGGTGGTGCCGCACAAGATGCCAATAATGTCATCTACAAGGATACAGGAGTTGCGAAGCGCACGATCTCGACGACGGGCGACCGGTCGCGCGGCGTATTTTTGCAAAGTCTTGGCGGCGGCGGCGGTAGCGGCGGAAGTGCCATCGCCATTGATTCCATTGCTCCGGCATCTGTTGCGCTGGCGTTTGGCGGCGTTGGCGGTGCCGGTGGTGATGGGTACTCAGCGATCTATGAAAAAGAGGCCAATGCGATTGGCGCGGATATCAGCACAGCCGGGTCTCACGCGGCGGCGATCCAGGTTCAGTCAATCGGCGGCGGGGGAGGACATGGTGGCACCGCCATCTCGGGCACTGCCGTATCGGCTGTCGCGGTCAACACCACACTTGGTGGATCGGGCGGCGACGCCGGCAGTTCGGTTAGTGGGTCGAGCGTTCAGTCGAACGGGAGGCTTTCAACCCAGGGGGATCATTCCGCAGGTATCCTGCTTCAATCCATCGGTGGCGGCGGCGGTAATTCTGGCGCAACTGTTGCGGGTTCCCTTGCGAGCGGGGCGAACCTGTCAACGGCGATCGGTGGCATGGGCGGCGGCGGCGGCGACAGCAACAACGTGACCGTATTCGGCGGCGGCGAAATCACGACAGTCGGGAATGACTCCACCGGCATCAAGATTCAGAGTGTCGGCGGTGGCGGAGGACACGGCGGTACAACCGTTGCGGCCAGCGGCATAACGACGGTTTCTGCTGACACCGCAGTCGGAGGCGCGGGTGGACTTGGCGGCGTGGCAGGCAGAGTCCTGCTCAATTGGACTGGTGAAATTTCGACGCAAGGCGAAAATTCCGCAGCGATAATGGCGCAGAGCGTTGGCGGCGGCGGCGGTTCGTCTGGAACGACCGTTGCCGGGGCGCTGAATTCACAGTTTTCGGCGCAACAGGCTGTTGGCGGCTCCGGCGGTAGCGGGGGATCGGCGCAGACGGTGACGGTCAATTCTGCAGGCACAGTCACCACCGCAGGCCAGATCGCGACCGGCATTCTGGCGCATTCCGTTGGTGGCGGCGGTGGGCATTCCGGCATTACGCTGGCCGGTACATTGGTGACGCAGGCCGCTGCCAATACGGCTGTCGGCGGCAGTGGCGGCGGTGGTGGCGATGGCGCAGAAGTGGATGTCGCCGCGGCGTCGATCACCACAACAGGGGATTCGTCCCTTGGCGTTAGCGCGATGAGCATTGGCGGCGGCGGCGGCGCGGCCCATTTCACCGGTGCATTCGGCGGAGAAGCGACTTACGTCAATGTGAACACCGCAGTAGGCGGTGGCGGTGGCACCGCTGGCGATGGCGGCGCCGTCAACGTCAATCTGACGGGAGCGGTTGCGACTTCAGGAAACAACGCAACGGGTGTTCTGGGCATGAGCGTCGGCGGTGGTGGCGGCAACAGCGGCACAACCGTTTCCGCGCAACTCGAGGGTGACGCGCCTATCGGCATAAGCGTTGGCGGACAAGGTGGCGCGAGCGGATCCGGCGGGGCGGTTACGATCAACACCGCGGACGGATCGACCATCACGACGAAAGGTCACATGTCGGAGGGATTGAAGGCCACGAGCGTTGCGCGCTCAGGTGGCAGCGCCGGACATGTGGTCACAGCCACCGGGCTGTCCCTAGGCTCTGCCAGTCTGGCGATTGGCGGCGACGGTGGCGGCGGCGGCAATGCCGCAGAGGTCACCGTCAGCAGTCTGTCGGAAATCAAGACAAGCGGTCACTATTCCAGCGGAATCGCCGCTAGTTCGATTGGCGGCGGCGGCGGCAGCGCCAGCGGTTCGATCTCGGGACAAGGGCTTTCGATGGGTGCGGTCAGTGGAGTTATCGGCGGCTTTGGTGGCGCTGGCGGGAAAGGTGGCGAAGTCAACGTCACCAGCCAGAGGAATATCACGACCGAGCAATTTCACTCCTATGGTGTGCTGGCGCAATCCATTGGTGGTGCCGGCGGCTCCGGAGGCTATGCAGCGCAGGGCAGCGGGACCGCCGGCGAGCTTTCCGGCCAGGCGAGCATGTCGGTTGGTGGCGATGGCGGGCGCGGAGGCAGGTCGGCCGCGGTTGTCGTGGAGGTGGCGCAAGGCACCATCGCAACCAACGATTTTGCTTCTTACGGCGTTCTCGCACAGTCGATCGGCGGCAAGGGCGGAAGTGGCGGAAATGTCTATTCCGGCAATATGTCGTTCTCCTCGGATGCTTCGGCGCAAGTAAACATTGATATCGGCGGGTCCGGAGCGATGGGCGCCAAGGCATCGGATGCCACTGTCAACAATTTCGGCGCGATCATCACCAAGGGATTCTATGCAAACGGTATCTTGGCCCAGTCCATTGGTGGCAGCGGCGGCTCTGGGGGCTCGGTGTATTCGGTCAAAGTCGCCGCCAACGAGGGCAGCAGCGCCGACATCGGCGTCCATATCGGCGGCACAGGTGGTGCCGGTCAACGCGCAGGTAACGTAGGAGTTTACAACGGCTCTCTTGCCAACATCACCACCACCAAGGGTGGTTCGAGCGCCATTGAAGCCATGAGCATCGGAGGCGGAGGTGGCAAGGGCGGCTCGGCTGCCAATCTCTATCTCGAACCGGCTCCCGAATCGAGCTCCGAAAGCAGCAGTCTCAGCGCTTCGATTGATGTCGGCATTGGTGGCATGGGTGGTGCTGCCGGCAATGGCGGCACAGTCACGGTGTATAACGCAGGTCAATTGAACACCGAAGGAGCAAGCTCGATGGGGATCTCTGCGGGAAGCGTGGGGGGCGGCGGCGGCAGTGGCGGCACCACTTCCTCGGCGTCGTTCAGTTTCGAAGGCATTTGCAGCGCGCTGACAAGTGGCGGCACCGTCGCGTGCAAGGCGCCGGACGATGAGAATGTCACCACCGTAAGTGTGTCGCTCACTGCCGAGATTGGCGGGAGCGGCGGTACCGCGGGAAATGGCGGGCCTGTCAATGTTACCAACGATGGATCAATCAACACCAGGGATGATCTCGCCTACGGTATCGAAGTCTACTCGATCGGCGGCGGCGGGGGTAACGGTGCCATGGGTGCGTTGGGCACCGAGGCCTGGGTCAACAATGAGACGTTGAACAACATCGGCGATGCGCCCGGCAATCTCAGCTTTGTCCCGGACTTCGGCTCTGTCAGCATGGGGATCGGCGGATCGGCGGGGGCCACCGGCGACGGCGGAGCGATCACCGCAGGCGGGACCGGCTCAATTGTTACGGCTGGTGACCACGCTTTCGGCATCCATGCCCAATCAGTCGGCGGCGGCGGCGGCAAAGGCGGCGCAGGCGTCACTGGATTGTGGTCGCAATTGACTGTTGGTGGCGGCGGTAGTGGCGGTGGCAAAGGTGGCACCGTCTCGATCGATCAGCGGGGTTCGATCATCACATCGGGCGACGGCAGTATGGGTATCTTTGCTCAATCGATCGGAGGCGGTGGCGGGGCGGCGGGCGATGTCGAAAAAGGGTTTTCTGATTCCTGGCTGGACCTGAATGTCGGGGCCGGAACCGGCGTTCAAATGAGCGCCGGAGGCGGCGGCGAAGGCGGAGACGTTGCTGTAACGGCAGCTGCGATAACCACGACAGGCGATCGGGCACACGGCATTTTGGTTCAATCGGTTGGCGGGTCTGGCGGTATCGCCCAGATAACCGAGACCGCATCCGGATCTTCCATCACAACTTTCGTTGGCGGCGGACTTGACGCCGGCGATGGGGGCGATGTGACGATCACGACAAACGGTGTCATCTCGACTGCAGGAGAGCGAGCAAATGGGGTGAATGCTCAGAGCGTGGGAGGCAGCGGTGAGAGTGATACAGCTGGTGACGTCAACATCAATATCAATGCCGACATCAAAGTGACGGGTGAGAATAGCCGCGCAATCCTGGCACAAAGTGATGGAATGGGTGCAGGGGCCAACGGCGCGATCGCCATCAGCATTGCCAAAGCTGCGACTGTTTCAACAGCAGCAGAAGGCTGGGAAACGATTGGCCTATTCGATGGCAGGAACAATACGATATCAAACGCGGGCGTACTTCGGCAGGAAAACCAAGAGGTAGGCAGTTATGTCATCCGGACCAACGGGGTCGGAAAGCTCACAGTCACAAACAGCGGTACACTAGAAGGCAGAGTCAAAAGCGAAACCAGCAGTTCCTCGCCCGGCGCGCCGATCGTGATCGAAAACACCGCAACCGGATTTCTCGGGCTCGGGTCGGAAATGGCTCTTGGAACCGAAGGGTCTGTGCACAATGGTGGCACGATGTATGCCGGGTCCAGATACACCGAAACGAAAGACTCAATCGACGATTCGCTTGTGATCGGATCACTGACACAGGCGGTGACCGGCACCATGCTCACCGATTTTAGTGCCAGCAACAATAGCGCCGACCTGATTGTGGTGGACAGCGCCACGCAACCCAGCCTGGCCGGGTCGGTCCTTCCGAACCCGATCGGGGTGGCGCCCAGGTCCGGCACCAGCGGTTCTGCCCTGATCTTTGCTTCAGAGACGTCGGACATCGACAATACTCTGACCGTCGCGAATACTGCGGCCGTTGACTACAGTCTCACCAAGAAAAGATATGCTGGCGGCGAGGGAATACACCTGAGCTACAATGTGAACTATGCGCCATGGACCGGTGATGCACAGGCGCGGTCCAAGGTTTCACCAAGCGCCCTTGCGAAAATCAACGAAAACCACACCGGGTTTGCCAATCACATAAATGACCTGATCACGTTGCGCCGCCGCGAGCTTAGTGATGGGGAAGAGGAAGGGAGATTATCTTTTGTCGATGATCTGGGAAATTACTTTCTCAGGGTCGAAGACGTTGATGATCTGATAAGTGTCTACGACCGTTTCGTCCCCACAGAGATTTTCACGCCCACAGAGACGGCAGTGTTCTCATCGCTGCGCTTTTCCGACAATCTGATGAGTTGCCCTGAAACGGCTTCTGACGGTGTCGCCGTGTTCAGGCGCGAAGGATCGTGCTTCTGGGGCAGGATCGGTGGCGTTGCCAGCCACAGGGATGCCGGACAGCCGTCGGATTATGACGAAAACGTCTTTGCCATGTCTGCAGGATTTCAGCGAGAGTTTTCCACCGATTGGTTTGCCGGGTTCGCCGTGGGGTATGAGAAGGCCAGCACTTCGAGCGACACAGTCAATGGCGACGGTCATCGCTTCAACATCGGGGCCGTGATCAAGCGCGAGATCGGAGCCACCACGCTGTCCGCTTCGCTTTCGGCAGGGATGAGCGATTTCGACCTTGAACGTCAGGTCATCACACCCAACGGTGCGATGCTGGCGAAGGGGAGCCCAAAATCCACTTGGGTTGCAGCGCATGCGCGCGTTGCGCATTCATTTGATATTGGTCCGACCACATACCTGAAACCGTGGGCTGATCTTGGTGTCCAGCGTCTCTGGCAGGATGGCTACTCCGAGAGCGGTGCTGGAGACTATGGCCTCAATGTCGGGTCAATCGACAGCACTCTTTACACTCTGAACCTCATGCTGGAACTCGGGACCAGTTTCCAACTTGGTGGCATGCACACCGAGGCGACGATCAGCGGAGGCGGCCTGTTTCTCGCGGGCGATACCGATCCGTCAACTTCGGTGAGCTTGGTCGGGGTCGGTCTGGACGGCCCGTCCTACATCGTAGCAGCAGACAATCAGACAAAATTTGCCAACATCAATGCGAAGTTTAAAACGCAGATCAACAAACAAACGACGCTGTCGGCCGATTTCGGCGCTCTGATTTCACGTGATCAGAACAACTACGGTGGCAGTCTGAAGCTGTCGTTCGTATTTTGACGCGCAAGGCATTACCTTTGCGTTTCAACGGGGTGGGGGTCGGCCATCACGGCTGTCCGGTTGGCATCAAGTTGGGCATCGTCAAGTTATCGGAGTTTCTGGTCGCGAGAGCCAGGGCGCTAGATCTCAGGCCGCCTTCAATTCACGCGTGATGGCGTCCCAAATCCAGTGGGGGGATCAGGCTGCATTTTGGCGGTGGGAGACTTTCAGGCGTCCATCTAGGACGTCGGCCCTTGTCAGTGCCACTCTGTGCGCTCCTTTTGGGGACCAGCGCATTCTCCGGCGCTTTCCCATTCGCGTGTTCGCGATATCGTCGACGCAGCCTTCAGCGCGAGATGATGAAATGGGGAGGCCTGCGTTATAGCGTTTTGCATAGCTTGGAATCGAGCCTGCGTTGTTTTGCAGGTATGTCGCCAATGCGCCGCATCTTGCGCCTAACTTGTGGATTGAATTGCCTATCTCAGGCCGGGAAGTGTCTTCCAACCGATCGCTTGCATGCTTAAGTCTCTGGACTGCTGCCAGCGATTGGGAGAGTTTCCCATGCCACGTCAACCATCTAATTCGCTCGGCTAAATCCGGAAGCGTGTCTGCCTCATTTCGTCCCGAGGTGGCATTCGTCAGACCGGTCGTCGCGTTTTGAATGTGCTTGATCCGCATTGAAATGTGCCACCAGTCCAGTATGTGCGTGACGGGTTGCTCAACGGCGTGGCGAACGTAGTTAACCAGTGCTGCTTCTCCGTCGGAAAAGACTGTGATGGGATCGCCCGACCACGACATCGAGGTGCCGTTTCTGATACTCCGGTCGGCAGCGAATGTGGGCACCGTCTAGGAAAACGTTGACGGGAACTGCCTTCTGCGATGGTTCCGCCGCCATCGACCTGTTGCATGCAAGACCGGGTTCAAGCTTTTCAGCTACATACCCGAGACGATTTCGTGTGGTGACGTGGGACTGAACCTGGCACGGCAGGAACAAATTCATCAACCTTGCTGCCTCGCGAAACGAATGGCGCGAAGCTAAATCTGCTTGCAAGCGTTGGAATTCCGGCGTTGCACGACCGGGAAGAAAATAGCTGAGCGGAGACAAGGGGCTACCAATTCTGCCTGCCGCATCGGCCTGACAAGCGCACAGTTTGATGCGCGGGACCCGAACGTCGAGCCGCCCAAACATCGTATCTAGCTTACGTGTTCGATAGTCATGAATGCGCCGGACCTGATTGCATCCAGGACATTTGCGACAGGTCCCCGCCACTTCCTCAAGCTGATCTTGGACAATGACATTTTTGCATTCTGGCGAGGATTGATCTGCCATCCTCGAGTAATAGACCGATTGCTTCACCACTTATCTGCCGAGAGGACCTGGACCAAATACCTAACTCATGCTTACGCGTTTCCCCATTTTCAAACACCGTCTCAACTGTAATCCGAACGTCCATCCGACACCCCCAAAAAATGGCGAACCTAGCATAGCTTCAATCCCCAGACCCCCAGGTTCTTTCCACTCCCACTGGCGCGGCCGTCCATTGACCGACCGCCGCGCAGTGATCGAACTGATCGGCGCGACGACGACCAGGACCGGGCTCAAGGTCGAGTGCGCGCTCGACACTCGCATCTATGAGAAGGGCGTCAAGGTTTCCAACGCCGAGATAGCCAACCTCGACATCACCGGCGATGCGTACCATCCTGAATGGAACTACACGATCAGGCCGCGGTCGCCCGAAACGTAGCAGTTATCAATGCGCATGTCCTTAGTGAGGAAGAGCCCGTTTAACTGCCAAGTCACAGCGATTGGGGCATGCCTGTTGATTAGGTGGCACGCCTCATTCGCAAGAAATCATGATTGATTTGGTGGCTGGCGATACTGATTGCCAGCTACATTTCAGCGTCTAGGCGTCTTCCTCTGAGCCGGCGTCGTCTTGATCGCCGAGAAAACGCGCAAGCGTCGGAAGCGTGTTCGTTTCATCGCAAACGATCTTGATTACGATCAAGATGGGTAGTGCCACGACCATACCCATCACCGACCAAATCCATGCGAAGAATGCGACCGTCAGAAAAACCACCGTTGTGTTCAACTTCATCCGGCGCGAGATCACGAGTGGGGTAATGAACTGTCCCTCGATTGATGTCAGAAGAACATAGGTCACAAATACGCCAACGGAGGCCCATGTTCCATCCATGCTGACAAACGCCACTGCTGCAGCGATTGATGCGCCCATCAAACCGCCTAAGAATGGCACGAAGTTCAGACCGAAAGCCATGAACCCGAATATCAACGCGTTGGGTAAGCCCCACAGGTGCATAGCAGCAGCGACAACTACGCCTAGTCCCGCGTTAATGATCGAGATGCCGCCCAGATAGTAACCCAGGCGGTCTTCGATTGCGTGGAGAACCTCGACAGCGCGCCGTTTTTCGCTGAACCGATTGAAGCTCTGGACTGTTTTGGTGAGAAACATGTCTCCGGACGCCACGAGAAAAAAGAGAAGGATCAATGAAAATACGATACGGCTCAGGAAACCGGGGGCCATGCTGAAAATCGACGCTGCAAACCCAGTGTTCGATACCACTTCAACCGCGACGGCATCGGCATCCTGATTACTTATGATTTCTTCAGCTGCATCGGTGGCTTCGTTTATGGCTTCCAACACGCCACCAGAAGCGGATAGCTCTTGCTTGATCTTTTCCATTATCGAAGGAAAATCTTCGATGAACTGGGCCGCTGGACTACTCAATTGAACAAGCAATACGACAATAAGCAAGGTGAGTAGCGTTGTGAACAGACCGGCCGAGACCACTGGTGGCACACCGATCTGGCCGAGCCAGCGGCGGGGTCTGTTCAGAACAAAATAGCCTAGCAATGCGGTCACGACTGGGACCAAGAAGTCACTTGCGGATACGAGAGTCTGCAAAAGCAACAGGCCGAATATCCCCGCAAGCGGATACTCTAGCCGTTTCCACTGACTCTCCACGAGATCAGGTGATATTACATCCTTGGACTGATGCGTATCACCCATCCTCAGGTCCCTCACTGTCCGCAAAGAACACCGTCGCAGCTATGGGAAAGTGTTCAGAGCCAAAATTCTCCAGCCGGTCGAATGAAACCAACCCAACGTTCTCAGTGATGAAGAGCTGATCAATCGGCAAACGCATAAAAGGGTAGTCAGCGTGGAAACTAGAGATCATACCGCGCCCGACGCGGGGTTCCCTGAAATCGCCGTACCGCTTGAACCGTTTGGTGGTCCAGGACCACGCGACATCGTTGAAATCACCCATGCATATCGTGGGTCGATCCGCTGATGAGGTCATCAAGGCAGCTTCTTTGATCTGTCTGTCGCGAGTCTCAGTGTCATTTCCCGGTACCGGCGGACGTGGATGCAGTCCGATGAAGTTGAATTCGGGCCCGCTCGGCGCACGCAGAATAGCTTTGACTGACGGGGTGTCATCGTCCGACGGCCATAGAAAATCAACGGTAACAACATCTAGTTTCGTCGCAAAGATAAGACCATAGTGATCGTCGGCTATGTGGGACTTAACCGTCACATAACGAACTAAAACATCTTCCAGCGCCTCTGCCCAGGCCGCATCCGTTTCCATGAGCAGGAGAACGTCAGGGTCTTCACGTGCAATGATCCGGATAAGATCATCATAGCGCGTATTCTCCATCAACACGTTGACCGCCAAGAAATGAATTTCATGGGCTTGCGACGGTGCAGAAACCATGTCGACCTCAGTCAGCGCCAGCGGCGTGTAGCGAAATATCTGCACCGCTTGGTAAAAGAATGCCGCGGCAAGCAATCCCAGTAAGACAGGCTTGAACGAGATCGCAAAAGGCAAGGCGACAGCAATCAGTACCAGAGCGACAATCGCAATATGCAGTCGTGGAAAATCCCACATCCGTTTCCACCACTGCACGGAATTTGTCAGCGGCAACAGTGTCGTAGTGAAGACGACAACCGCCAGCGACCAGAAAGCGGCGTTCAACACTCAATCAACTTTATCATCACTTACCCGCCGCTTCCCCTAGCGTATCGGCTTTTTCTGCGTCCCGCTGGCCCATGGGCTGATCCCGACCCTGTGTGGTATCGATGCGGGTCTGTGCCTCAAGCTCGGCATTCAGTTCTGCACCCATCAGGATAATGAAGGCGGAAATCCAGAACCACATGAGCAGCACGATGACCCCCGCCAGACTGCCAAAGCTCTCATTGTATGAGCCAAAATTGCTCACGTAGAACGCAAAGCCTGCGGAGGCGACAAGCCATACAACACAGCCCATAATCGCTCCGACCGACGCCCACTTCCACTCAGGCTCATCGCGCGATGGCGCATAGCGATACAGCACTGAAAGCCCAAAGATCGTCAGAGCCAGAAGCCCGAGCCAAAACCCAACAGTAATAAGCGCCTCAACAACGCTGCCCAAATCCACAAAAGCAAGAAATGCGGGAAGGCCCAGCATAGACAGCAAAGCGATCAATAGCCCGATCATCAGAAAGATCGTGAGCGCAAAAGTCACCAATTTGAGCCTGATGAAACCGCGTTCCTCTTGCTCGTCATATGCGACGTTGATGCCTTCCATCAGGCTCGCCATACCTTTGGACGCCGAGTAGAGCGCAATCAAAATACCCAAAATTGCTGCCAACCCAAGGCGACCTTCGCGCGACCCTGCCACTGCCGTCGCCTGCGCTGTGACAATGGTGATAACATCTTCGGGTACCATACCGGAAAGCCCATGCATCTGTTCGACAATCATATTTGGTTCAACCAACAGTCCGCCGATTGCGATAAGCGCGGTAGTCGCTGGAAAAAGCGCGAGCAGACCGTAAAATGCGACACCAGCAGCGATAAGTCCCACCCGATCCTCACCGATCTCGTCCTTCAAGCGAAATGCGATATCTTTCCAGCCCGCAGCGGGAACCTGCGTCGGTGTTTCGGCTTTGCGGCCACGTGCCATGGTGTATCCAGTTCTAGTTCGTGACGACGGGGGCCGGTTTCCCAGCCCCCGTTTAGCTTTGGTTCAGGTCTTGGGCTTGCCTAGGTTCTTGTCTTCTGCTGTAGACTGCGCCTTGTCTGCGACACGCTTGGCGGCAGATTTGGCCTTGTCGCCGACCGCTTCGACGGCAGATTTCTCACCCGGTGCACCAGAATCTAGATCTACTTTGGTTTCGGCCGCAATGTCCTTGACCTCGTCCTTAACTGACTTGGCGACTGACATGGCCTTGGACTTTTCTTCCTCGAAGATGCGCTCAGCCTGATCGAACAGGTTGTCCGGCATCGTCAAGTTGCGGGACATCTCAAAAGCCGGTACGTGGGCGCATGACCAAACCCAAGCAATCTGGTGCCTTTTCAGGCCATCGTTTTCCTCCTGAAATCATCGGATACGCTGTCTGGGCCTATCATCGATTTCCCATGAGTTTGCGCGATGCCGAGGACCTGTTAGCCGCACGCGGTGTTGTGGTCAGCTACGAGACCATCCGCGCTTAGGTTGCGAAGTTCGGGTTACAATATGCCAAGGCGATCCGCCGAGATCGACCCAAAGCGGCGGACAAATGGCACTTGGACGAAGTCGTCCTTCCGATAAATGGTAAGAAGTATTGGCTGTGGCGCGCCGTCGACAGCAAAGGCGATGTACTGGACATCCTCGTGCAATCTCGGCGCAATAAACGGGCCGCAACTCGGTTCTTCCGCAAACTATTCAAGGCGTTTGGTGAACCACGGGTGATCGTCACCGATAAACTCAGAAGCTACGGGGCCGCCCTGAAGGAGCTTGCTCCGGGAGTAGAGCACCGCAGCCATAAGGGTCTCAACAATAGATCCGAAGGGTCACATCGCCCCACACGACGGCGAGAAAAGATTATGGGGAGGTTCAAATCACCCCGCCAAGCACAGCGGTTCTTATCCGTCCATGATCAGGTCCAAACCATCTTCCGTCCGCGCCGCCATACACTTTCAGCCGCTGCCTATCGCCAAACCAGAGCCGATGCCCACTGGATTTGAGACGACACCACGCGTGAGCTGAAGGCTGCCTGAGATCCAGTGCCACGGCTTTCGCCGACAGAAACTCCGATAACTTGACGATGCCCGGTGCAAAGGTCTATGACCAGACCACAGCGACCCGCCTTAACCTTGGATCCGACAACCAAATTGCTTCAGTTGACTTCCGACGCGCCGACGGCAGCACAGGGACGGCTGCGGGCAAGGTCGTCGTTGTCGCCGCTCACGGTATCGAGACACCGCGGCTCTTGCTGAACTCGAAGCAGGAAGGTGCGTCCAATGGCGTTGCAAACAGCTCAGATCAGGTCGGCCGGAACCTTATGGACCACCCGACGCGCCTTAGCTGGGCAGAAGCCGCAGAACCGGTCTGGCCCTACCGCGGACCGCTCTCAACCTCGGGCATCGAAAACCTGCGTGACGGCGATTTCCGTGCTCAGCGCGGTGCCTTTCGGATCGAGATCGGCAATGACGGTCACAGCTGGCCAACAGGTGCTCCGACGACGACTGCAGCGGACTTGGCGATGCAGGGGCTGCGTGGCGACGCACTGAACGAGAAAATCAAGGATGTGACGTCACGCCAAATACGTCTTGCGTCCTTGGTCGAACAATCACCGGATGCAAACAACCGGGTGACACTGGATCCTGATAAGACTGATGCGAACGGTGTCCCCCTGCCCCGTATTCATTACGATCTTGATGAGTACACCCGCGCCGGCCTCGATGCAGCAGAGGCCGCGCATGAGGAGGTGTTTGCAGCCATTGGGGCGACGAACGTCAAACATGCGGTGGACACCCAAGGCGCTGGACATATCATCGGGACGGTCCGGATGGGCGATGATCCGTCGCAGGCCGTCGTGAACGCCGATCAGAGAAGCTTTGATCACTCTAACCTGTTCATTCTCGGCTCTGGAACGTTTCCAACATCCGCAACGGCCAACCCGACGCTGACCATCGCTGCCTTATCGTTGAAGAGCGTGGATGCCATCGCCGAAACTGTGCGATAAAAAATGGAATGACAGGACGCAGGGTATAGAGAGACGGGTTCTGGGCGGAAATGATATTGAAACTTGTCCTGGCGCTCTTCTGGTTTTCGACCGCCCTCATTCTCTTCACGACACTTGCCCCTCTGACTAAAAGCCAAGAATGGTGGATCAGAGGGTGGGATTTCCCGAGGTTGCACATCGCGCTGTTCGCCTTGATTGCGCTTGTGCTCGGTCTGTTCGTGCTCAGCAAAAGCGTGGCGGTGCCATGATCGTCCTCTCGCTTTGTGCGATCTATCAGGGCTATCGCATCTTTCCGTTCACACAATGGGCGACCGCGGAAATCGCCTTGTCTCCAGGAATTAGTGAGGATGTGCACGTTTCGCTGATCTCGGCCAATGTCCTGATGGAAAATACGCACCACGATGCCGTGGTTGATTTGATCGGACAAGAGGCCCCCGATGTTCTGTTCCTGATGGAGACCGATCAGGTGTGGGTTAACGCATTGGAACCTGTTCTCGACAGCTACGAAACGGTACTGCGCCATCCGCTCGACAATCACTACGGCTTGATCTTCGCAACAAATCTTCCCGCGCAAAGTGTCGAAACCGTATTTCTGAGCCACGATGAAACGCCAACTCTACTTGCCGAACTTGAAGGTCCGACGGGCAGGTTCTTCTTTGTAGGCCTCCACCCACGACCGCCTGTTCCCGGACAGGATACGGAAGAGCGCGACGCACAGATTAAGAGAGCCGCGCAAGTTGCGGATCGCGAACGGTTGCCTGTCGTAGCAATGGGCGATTTTAACGATGTGGCGTGGTCACACACATCCGAGCGGTTCAAAGAGTATGGCGGGTTCAAAGACCCGCGTATGGGCAGAGGTATGCTCCCGAGCTTTGATGCAAAGTCTTGGTGGATGCGGTTCCCAATCGATCAGCTCTATCTTACGGATAGGCTCGCTCTGATCTCCTTTGACAGGTTATCCGCGGTGGGGTCTGATCACTTCCCGATGAGAGCGGTGATTGCTGTGGAGGATCATGGTGCCAGATAATGCGAAAGACGGCGCGCAGGACCACATTCCATCCGAACTCGTCAAACTGGGCAATATTGCCTGGCCTCAGGGTGAAACCCGCCAGACCTTCTGCGTGTTCCATTTGTCTGTCTCATCTTCCACTCCTCAGTGGTTACGATGAGCCAAGAACTCTCTCTTATCAAATGCCGCTATTTGGACCCATAAGTGCTGACGTCAGACACCCAGCGGCACATGCGGGGTTAACAGCTTCTGCAGATCGGCGAGAGCGAAACTGGTCATGGATGAACTCCTTGCAGGGAAAGAGTCTGCGTTCAGAATCGATCTCGTCGATCCGCACCGTACGCCTCCGGCGAGGGCCGTCTTTTGGTGTGATGTGAGATTTTGTAGCGGTTGCAGTCATGAGCAGCAACAAACCCACCCCTCGCAAGCAAGCCGTTTCCAACGCCAAAACTGGGCGTC
>NZ_JASMWN010000038.1:0-21043 GCF_032595355.1 Sedimentitalea todarodis
CTCGGCCCAACTACACATTCATGACGACAGTACTGCCTGGTGATGAAGTACTCGGATAAGCGCTCTAACGCCGTACATTGTGGGCAAGCCCCTTCTCCTTTAACGCGTACGCTGCAAGGACTGGAGGTGAGTGATCTTGTTCAAACACCAAAATCATACGCTGTTTCAACAGCTTGATATACGCCTGCCAACCATTTTACACCGCCCCATGAATAATTCGGGCT
Organism: Sedimentitalea todarodis; assembly: GCF_032595355.1. NCBI lineage: Bacteria > Pseudomonadati > Pseudomonadota > Alphaproteobacteria > Rhodobacterales > Paracoccaceae > Sedimentitalea > Sedimentitalea todarodis. The sequence goes on from NZ_JASMWN010000038.1 coordinate 225, forward strand.
AACTGCCCCACAGTTTGCGGTACTTTCCACGTAAGCGTGTAACGGATCAACAGGGTAGGACTGATATGAAGCATATGCTAGCTTCCGGATTGGTACGACGTCGTTTCAGAACGGGGCCGGTGCCCTTTCTTTGAGGAAAGCATTAGACCATGAACCACAGCAAACTCATCTTGGCGCTTTCGGGCCTAATTTTGATTATAGTCACAGGGCTTACAGTGTTAATTGCTTCTGGTATTCTCCAATTCGGGTTTCAGGGCCCTGTAGTTTTTGTACTTTACATTATATCAGGTGTGTTCGTGGCTTTATCCTGCTTTGGAATACTTACAAGCACAGGCGAGCTAGCCGGAGAACCATATGGAATTAATATCCGCCTTGGAGGAGCAATAGTAGGGCTTGTGGTTGTTGTGGCCGGTGGCGGGATCTACGAAGTTTTCGTTCGCGATAGCGAATCCACGAAACTGCAGATCGTGCTCTACACTGAGAATAGGAACAATATTCCTGAAATCGAGGCTGAGCTTACGCTGATCTTGGACGCGACGACGGTTTCAAAAGCCGTAAACGGCAGGGGTATTGTAGTATTTGAAAATTTACCGCCGTCATGGCTGGGCCGAGACGCTGCATTTATATTCGATAGTAGAGAATATGGAATCGCAGTTGAAGATGGCCTTGATGTAAAAATTTCAGAGGGAACCAGCTACGTTGAAATCAAAAAGAAAGCAGCCTTTTCAACTTATGAAGAAAGCGACTTGCGGATATCCCCCCAAAACGCTTTCAGCGAGCCGATGGTCTCCGGTGAGCAAACTCTAACAGTATGGGCGTCAGCTGTTTCGCTGTCCGAACGACCAGTACCAATCAGGACTTACGGAGAGATATCATTCAACAACGAGGCAGGTCTAGAGTTTCGAACGATATCGAGCAACGTGAATATTTCTGGGGTAAGCGAATTTATTCTACTCAAGCCGAATGAGCCAAGAGATATAGCTTTCGATGCGCTCTTACCAGAAGACTGGGAGTTCCTACTAGCGCGCGCGCCTGAGGTCATTCTTAGCGTTTTCTATCACGATTTTGAAGACACCGTGCGTAGAAAGGTGTTTTATTCGGAATCTTTTGATTTTGATGAGAACTTTGTAGAGTTTTCACGCTAGACTAGGCAGATTATACAGAGTTGGAGATTTAATTTTCCACTTATTGGAGATAAACCACCGGCTTCCAGCCGGTCCGCTTCAGCGTCTCTGTTGATGATCTCTCCTCCTGAATTTTGAAACCCGCGAAGGCGGTATGGTTTCAAAATTCAGGAGGAGAGATCATGCGCTACTCATCATCCGCGCACACGCGATTTTACCACAGGTTCCACGTCGTGTGGGTCACAAAGTATCGCTACAAGGTGCTGCAAGGTCCGATGCGGGAGCGTATTCGCGAGATCATCATCCAGACCTGCAACGAAATTGGCGTCTACATCGTGAAGGGTGTGCTGGGGCGTGACCATGTCCATATGTTCCTGTCGATACCGCCAAAGCTTTCGCTGTCAGTTGTCATGCAACGGATCAAAGGTCGTTCGTCCCGCCGCATCCAGATGGAGTTTCCCGAATTGCGCAAACGGTACTGGGGCAGGCGGTTTTGGGCGCGTGGTTACTTCTCAACGACGTCCGGGAACGTGACAGACGACATCATCGAGCAGTACTTGGAATTACATTCCGCCAAATGATGCTACCGGCGTCAGCCGGTAGTCCTTCACTTGTGGTTTCTTCAATTACAAACACTGTCACAACCAGGATAGCAATTACGAATACATTCCTGCGTATCAGCTGTGCTATTTGGGTTCATAGCGTCACATTGATTCCGGCATCCTTGAAGGCATGAGTTGCAGCTATCTTGAGCTAGAATGATATTCGGGCGGCCAAATTTGTCAGATAAGCGATAAACAGAATATTTCAGGGAACCGTCCTGTTGGCAATATTGCTCCCCCTGGAGCAGGTAGCCATCTGCAAAAGTCGGAGCGGCGGCGAGTATAGACAAAACTGAAACTGCAAGTCTTAAGGGTCCCATTATATCACTCCTTTTCGTTGTTTGGGATAAGAGTGATTACGAACAGTTTGGGTGTGTGAAGCAGCCGACATAGTTGCAACGGTCACAAGCAAAAGTACCGGGCGGGCAGTATCTTTGAAGTGTGCGGTTCCAACCTTGACAACTATAGGTTCCACATTCGCAACGGTAAGTTTGAGCCAATTGATATTCCGACCTGGTGTTTGATGGGGCCTCAGTTCCTTGATACTCAATATATCCAGCGCAAATCATTGGATGTTTGTTGTCATTTGACTGAGCGGTGGCCGGAACTATGAAAAGAACGATTGCGGCTAGCGCCATGATTAAATATCGCATCGAAATTGTTCCCGCATTTTTTCCCGTGACGTATTTTTCCCGTGACGTAAACGATTACTAGTATAGCACACAATCGAGGGACGAGCTACGGTAGCGTTAGGTGTCACATCCCGGACGGTAGTATGGCTGTTTCCTGAACAATTCCGGTTTGAGTTTGTGCCAGTCTTTCATGGCTTGCAAGGGCGTCTTGCTGCCCAAGGCTGACTGCGGAAGCTGCTGATCGTAGAGCCAGACGTAGCGATGCAGCGTAGCATCCAGTTCTTCGCCAGATCGGAAGTGGTGGCTTCGAAGCACGTCCTCGATGCGCCCATTGAACCTCTCGACCATGCCGTTGGTTTGGGGTGATCTGGGCGGCGTCAGGCGGTGTTCAATGTCCAGTTCTGTGCAGAGCTGGTCGAATTCATGCTTTCCCGTAGCTACCTATCCGCAGCTGACCTTGCGGCCCGAGGCCGATTGCAAGCGCTATGAGACGCTGTGCTCGGCTGAGGAGGCTGCCGCATGAACGCCCTCATCGACCAACTGACCGCCCTGAGGCTGCATTCTAGGGCGCTATCAATGAACGATGCTATCGACCAAAATCCTTATGATACCTCACCGTTCCGCTCAGCCCTACGTCCCGTCTAGGGGTGGCAGACGAGGGTACAAACTTGAATTTTTAGGTCAGTATTTATGGCCTATAAGATTCAGATGTGAATGGCACTGTCGTCCACTTGTCCCGATTTTGGAGCATGCGCCCTAAGCGGCTAGTTCTGGGCACCTGGCTTAACTTGAGCAGTAGAACGCGTGGACAGAAACTTAGTGGTCAGTCCTCTCCGCCTTTACAGATTTAACGAGTTCGCCTAGGACGCTAGCTCCTACGACTTGAAGCAATATCCGGCCTAAGCTATGCGCTTTGACCGAGTCCAATTGGTCGCTGTCTTTTAATTCATCAATCTCTTCTCTTAGTATTTTGGCCTGTTCCTGAGAAATTCGACCCAGGCGAAAGCATGGCTCAGGAAGATTGTCGAACGCCTCGCTCACGCCAAGGCCTTCCATTATTCTTTGAGAGTCCTTTAAGTTTTGTGAGTTGGCCTTTTCCCTTATTGCAGAGTCAGCAGATTTCAGGATCGGATCGAATATTGACATTAGGCTGACGTTGAGTGTCTGCCCTGCAACTTGAAATGAAATACCTAACCTCAAGACAGCCGCCGCTCCGAGTCCAGCAACGAGAATTTTGGAAATGAATTCTGCCTCTTGCGCTGTATCTGGAAAGCTGATTAGGTCCATTTGATTTATTAGGAGGTACGAAAATGCCGAGATTGAAGCATTTACTAAACAGTAGATAGCCGTAGCCCAATTTAGCAGTACGGCCCGAATTGGCGAACCACTATACCTACCAATAACCTCACTTGCGCCTAAAAGCCCCCCGAGAAGCAAAACGTAGACGTATGCCATAATGCCTCTCTATTGACTACTCTCATAGTCGTCCTTGTAGCGCTTCCTTGTTATTTGTAGAACTACAAGTTGTGCTCCAAATAGAATTACCGTCACTCCAGAAGCTACAAAAATGTACTTCTCTACGCCGCCTTCCATACCGATTTGTATTTCAGTGATAGTAATGTAAGCCCCAACCCCAAGAAGAAAGAAACCGACAAAAAACAAACACAGAAAGATGATGATTAATATTCTGTTTTTGAAAGCCTCCTCACGACTAACCTTGTCTTCGATCTCGCTGTAGTCGGGCATGATCGATCAATCCTTTAGCACTAAGTTTCGCACCTTCTAGGTAACGGTCGTTTCGAGACTAATGTCGCTCTGGCTCACAGTATAGCATTTTCTACAAATCGCTAGCTGTCTCAGGGCATCGGTCAAGATGGTTGTCGTACTAAATCCTGGGCCTCTCCGCGTCAAAAACGGTCGATTCAGGCCAGCTAGGTCAAGCCACACAGGATCAAGGGCTTAGCCATGTCAAATACCATAGGCAGAACGCGCGAGGTTCTGTCACGTTTTTGCCGTTCTAGCGATCAGCAGCTCGTCGGCTGTCTTGCCCGAATCCAGAGCCTCAACGAACCACTTCGGCTTCCGTCCCCGACCAGTCCATGTGAGCGAAGGATTTTCGGGATGCTGATATTTTGGCATTGAAACAGACTTTCTGCCTTTGGTACCTGTCAACTCGTCCAGGCTAAAGCCCATCTTCCGTGCCACAGCTTCGGCCGCCGCACGAGCTTCTTTCTTGCGGCGGGCCTCAAACGATTGGATCGCCTTCGCGACGTCTTTTTCGAGTTGTTTGAGCTCGTCCAAGGTGAGTTTTTCGTAATTGATCTTAGCCATCTGACCGCTCCGTGTTGCTTCGCTTGCAGACTATAGCGCTGCCTTTATCACCAGTATAGGGGACAATATAGGACACCAGATGTTGTTATCCGGTAAGGTTCATTATGTTATATTTGTGCACCTAAAATCAAAATCGGAAGATGAGTGTGGCGGGCAAATCACGTCTCACATGCAACTATCAGCCAGATTCATTTCCAGAATATCAGCAAGCAAAGAGAAATACAGGCCGAAGCGAAAATATACAAAAGAAAAAATAGTGTCGGCCAAATAAACCTTAATGTGACTTCCAAAAAATAGTTGGGATGCCAGAAAACTCCAACAGAAATCGTGAGTAAGTAGCAACCCAGTAGCGCAACCAGAAACAACCCAGAGAACCAAATAAGTCTAACTCGATTTTTTGCCTTGGAATGGCGTTCCCACGCCGCCAATACAACCGTAGCACACATGACACCACCAATAGAGGCTGCTAGCTTTAATTCAGGTTGATAGTAGTCACTAATCAAACGTATTTTCGAAATTGCATCGTGCCATGGCGACAGCAAAGATGAGAGCGACGCCAGAAACCAACGCTTTGGGTCTGGAAGTTTCATTTTTGTGTCCTACCACCAATAATGGATTGGTATGTAGCCGATAACCTTCCCACCACCATGAAACTCTAGCCGGGCCGATCTTTCAGAAAAAGTCATTCCGTCAATGCGACGCCTTGCAACAAACTCAAGTGATGTTCCTTCTACTTGCAAACTTCTACCCTCCAAAGTTTCAAAATCCAATGGGAATCCATCCTGCTGCAGCACTCTGCCACCGCTGATCCTAATTCCATCAGAGGTACCAAACATCAGAACATTGAGATCGTTATCTGAAAACTTTATTCTATATGATAGGCTGCCGTACCCGCCTCGATCACCTTCTTTTTCATCTACTTGGTAGAAGCACTTTAACACCAAAACTCTAGTGGAAGGATCGAATTCCGAAAGAAAATTTAGATCAATCTCCCTCAAAACACCAAACTGCTTTTCGGTAAGATTTTCAAAATCGAGGCTGTCCCCAACATAGCTAAAATTCACATTTAGTGGTATTGTTCGCCGCGAGCTCGTCGAAACTGATTTTTCATCAGAGCCAGCAACGACAATGTTTTCATTGTAGTCAAAAATATTCGTACTAGCACTGTCCGGCCTAGGACCCCACCACAAAATTGAGGTCTCGTTAGTAAATTTGTGAGCGGGAAAAGACGTTTTCGTGTAGCTGTTCGAGTTGGGCAAAACGTAGCCACGAATTCCTGCATCTTGCCAGTCAATGAATATCGGATTGGCTCCTCTATTCTCTACGCAATGTACCAAACTAAATTTGGCTCCATTGCGCTCCGCCCATGATTTATGAGAAAACCGATAAACCCCGCTTGCAACCTCGTTATTTTGGTCCCAGCAATCGATTTCATCTGCACGGGTCGAAGATGCTGTTATCCAGGCTGCGGCGCCAATAAAAAAAAATAACCGACAGAACATCATATCGAGCACTCTACTCGCGAAACATCTTTGCGTGTTTGCATTAGGATGCCACGCCTTCTAAGCGTCTGACACTCTTCGATCATAGCGCACCATTAGGTTGTTTGGAACAACTTCAGCATGCGACGCATCAATGCCAGTGTCAAACTAATGCTGGTTCGTATCTTTCTTTTCGAAGCAAGCGATCGCTCTGAGTTACGGGGTTAGTCGATTGCTCGATTGTCCGCAGAAATGGCGATTTTTGCATACGACCGCCGCTCCCGGATCAAGCCCCAGCCACCAAAGAGGCCGGGCACAAAGTTCGTGCGATAGTAGCGGAATTGGTTGTCCTGCGGTTCGATTTTTGTCCGGTGCATGTCCCCTACCCCCACATCCTTGAAGCAATATCCTGCTCCTCCTTGCCCACAGCGTCAGCATAGATCGCGGTCGTGCTGAGCTGGGCGTGGCCCATCCACTTCTGCAGCATGTGCAGTGGAATACCGTTCACCGTCGCGTTGATCCCAAAGCCGTGACGTAATCCCTTCGGGCTGCGATGCGGCGCATCTGCGATCCCCGCTTCGATCATGATCCGTTTCACGATCTGCCACACCCGCACGCGGCTGAGCGGCCAAATTGGAGCCGCTGCCAGCTTGCGCAACTTTTGCGCCTCGCGAATGCCATGAGCGGTGTTGAGTGTGTCGAGATAATCCGGCGGCACGGGCACCGCGCGATAAACCACCTTCTGCACCGCGTTCGTATCCTTGCGCTTTTTCAGCGACCTGATGGCAATCGTTCCGCCTGACAGATCGACACGCGCCGGAGTGATCTCGACCAGCTCCGACGGCCTGCACCCGGTGAAATGCAGCGTCTCGCAAAGCGTACGATCCCTCGCAGGCTGTTTGCGTGCTACAGCTAGGAAAGCTGCGCGTTCTTCGGCGTTCAGATACAGGCGGTTCCCGGCGCTGTCATAGAGGCCCTGTACGCACGAAGGGGGTCAAAAACGGCCACATTTTATGAGAGCAGCGTTGTCCGCTTGATGCGGTCGATTGTTGCGACACCGACGTTGAAGTCGCGCGCGATGGCACGAATGGATTTTCCCTCTTTGAGCATGGCCCTGACCTGATCTTGTTGGTGCGGTGTCAGCTTGAGTTTTCTCCCGAACTTCACGCCGCGCTTTCTGGCGGAGACGCGTCCTTCGTCTGTACGCTCATTTATAATGTTGCGTTCAAGTTCAGAAAGTCCAGCAAAAACAGTAAGTAGGAACTTCCCCATCGAGCTTGTGGTGTCGGCCCAAGGTTCACGTAGAGAGCGGAACGAAGCGTCAGCCGTTTCTATTTTCTGGGTGATGGCGAAGAGGTCATTGGTTGATCGCGCAAGGCGGTCGAGGCTGGTCACGAGCAAGGTGTCGCCAGGCTGTAGGGAGTTGAGCATCCTTTCAAGCTGAAGCCTGCGTCGATCAAATCCCGTGATTTTCTCCTGGAAGATCCTGTCGCACCCCTCGGCCTGAAGGTGTTCAATCTGGCTTTCCAGGTTCTGTCCTGTCGTGGAAACGCGTGCATAGCCGATCAACATGGATCTGCACCTGTTTTTCGACTGTAAATACGGAACAGGATTACGGATTCCGCAAAGCGTTGATTATGCGCCCAGAAAATATCGTTCCGGATATTATAAGTTTCGGAACACATCATGCCGCCATCCTCATCTCTTCGAGGGGTAGACGGGTGTCCATATCAAGATCGAAGACGCCATATGGATTGAAGTGGCTGTGCGGCAGCGGGTTCAGCGCAGCCATATCACGGGCGGTCATCTTTTCGCGCCAGGCTCGCTCGCCAAGAACCTCCTGGATCATGAGGGTATTCACGTAGACCATCGCCGCTTGCAGAAGATGTAGGGAGAGGACGGATATTTCGTGATCGTCACGACGATTGGACACCAGTTCGTTGCCATTTCCGTAGAAGATGAAGTTGTTCACCCCATTCCAGCGCTCTATGACATTGAGTCCGGAATTGATTTCGCGGCGCAGTTCTTCATTGCCGAGATACCGGCACAGGAAGATAGTTTTGACAGCTTTGCCCAATTCTAGAAGGGCCGAGAAGACCGGGTGCGTTTGGCCTCGTATGAAGCGGCGCAAGATAGCTTCTGCGTCTGCGGTGCGCAGTTTAAGTGCGCTCGCGAGCCGGATCATTTCATCATAGTGGCGTGCAATAAGATCCCAATCTATGGGCTTTGCCATACAGATTGGATCGATATTGGCGAAACGGTGGTCGGCCTGCTTATCCGCGCGGGCGAGCTTTTGGTTGGCGATGCCCTTCAGGCGCGGCATCAAGTCGAAGCCAAGAAGATGACAAAAGGCAAAGCCAACGACACTTTGTCCATGGGTGTCAACGAACTGACGGTCGATATCCAAGTCGGTATCATGGTGCAGTACACCGGTCATCATGGACGCCACTTCTGAAGAAGATACCTGCTTGAGCTGTGAGTGGACGCAGGTCGCCTGTTTGTCGACATGCCAGTAGATCATAACGCCGCGCCCGCCATAGCGTTGGTGCCATTCCGTCATCAGGTTCTGGTCCCAGGAGGCCAATTGTGTGGAATCTGAAGCACAGCTTGTGCCGGCATTCCCCCAGATATCTGCGTTCCGAATGCGATAGGTGGCATCAGCGATCCGCCGCGTCGCGTCCCTGAGCGCTGTTTTGTGAATGAAACGCTGGCGGATGTAGAGCAGCTCCTTGTAGCTTACTTTATGGGGGCCTGCCGCAATCGCCTTGATGCCGATATTCGTTCCAATCCCGAACAGGGCCAACAAGAGACGCCGGGAAACTTCCTCCGACGACAAGGCTTGCCTAGAACTGGCCGCGCGGAACAGCGGCGTAAACTCCGTCCGCAAATCAACTTCCTTCAGCACATCCAGCAAGCTGGTCATGGGCCAGCGGCGGGCAAGTTCAGCCTTCAGATCTTCAAGGGCTACAGGGTCAACCTGTGGCCCAAGCGATCGCAGGGAAATACACGCCTGCCCACCCCGGGGTTTGAGTTTCACATCCTTGTTCGCAGGCAAGCCTTGATCGAACGCCCGCAGGGCACCACGCAGGTCATTTCGCAATGACTGGACAAACTGGTCAGCATCCAGAGGCTGATCGAGAAGATCAAAATAATGCTCCTTGCGCGCGTCAAAATCGGCGGGCAGGTCCTGGTCCGGATCGCAATAGCACTTCGCGCCCTCAATCCAGATTTCCTTTGTTCTCAGCTTGTCGCGTAACGTCTGCAGAACGCAAATCTCGTAGTTGATCCGATTGATGCGCACGACGCCCTCAGGGCCTGCCTCCAGAACAATGTCGCGCCATTTGGACCGGATGACACCTTCAACCGGGACCTCGCCCTCGACATAAAACTGTGGCTTTCGTTCCAACGTTTTCGTCAACGCTGCAAGCGCGATCAGCAAAGGCTGTGCGCTTGAACTGTTGGTTTGGAATGTCAAAGCGCCCAAAATTACCGGCATAGCCCGCCGATAATGCCGGGCATAAGATCGTCGGATCGTGCGATGCACTCGCGTTGTAAACGAAGGGGTATCTGACAGATAGGCCTGTGCCAGTTCGCGGATCATCTCACGCGGAACAACCGGAAAAACAACCTGCGGAATGTCGCCTTCGGGCTGCCCATCAATAGCGACCACGATCTTGCCCAAAAGAGAGTCCTTGCTTTCCACCTTTCGGAAGTCGGCTACATATTCCTTGATCACCTTACTTTCTGCGCGGGCTGATATCTTGTGGGTGATACTGATGACCAGGTCGCCCAGATCATCTGTTTTCATGAACTTGGCTACATGGTGCGAGAAGTATGACATACGCACCAATCTCATCTACCTAGGCAGCTTGCGGCAGGTGCAATGGCAACGTCACAGCAATGCTCAAACCGAGCGCCTTAAAAAACGCGACATCGTCGTGTAGAGACGATGCCGAGAGCGAATTTCCTGGATTTAAGGAGTGAGCGATATTGTTTCGCTTTTCCATGAAGTCATTCAACCGGATCAGAAGCATACCATGCACACGCCCTGCATCGTCGTCTTCAAAGTACGACAGGAGCGGCGGTTTGTCTGACACTTTGCTGCACACATCCTTTAGGTCACAGATTGAAAAAACCGCATTCAACTGACTTGGACGCATGTTGCTTTCATTGTGGACCAGTGACCCATAGATTTCTTGGGTCAAGTCGCCCTCTAAGAACCTACAAACGGCATCAACTCGTGAACGTGCGTCGCGAGATACAGTCTCCAAAGATACGGCGGTCCCGCCAGTATCAATTTTAGCCCGTGCAAGTTCCTCTAGAGTCCGCTTCCATGCTGTTGCACTCAGCTTCCGCGGCAGCGTGCGTGCGTCAGCCTGAAGTTGCACAGTTTCACGGGCGTACTGTCTTCCCTGTTCCCGGATAAACTCTTCAAATCTCGCGGCTAGCAAAAGCGTCGAAGAATTCACTGAAGCAATTCGTGACCTTGCCGAAGTGCCTGACGTTTCCACTACCGAAACCAGCTCCGATATTGCTGTCAGGTCGGTCAAAAACTCGTCTGATATGGCGTCGAAAATTGTTGGCAAGATTCAAACCGGGACAAGAATTTCTTTGAGAAGGTTTATGCGGTCTCTTACTGTTTCGGCGGTGTTCCCCCTGCCAACCAGAACTTCATACTTGTCTGCATCGTTGTTAGCGGCACGCATACGCTGTACGATATTGGCTTTATCCGCAATAATTTCTGCCCTTTCGTCCCACAAAGAATTCATGGCAACCATCGCGGCATCGTACACAGCGGCCGATACCCGCTGCTTCTGATCGGTCTCGGACACCAGAAGGAACGGTTTTCCTTCGAAGACTTCGTACAAAGTCGAGAACCGTGCTTTATATTCGTCGCTAGCTTCTGCCGCCTCTTCTTCGGTTAGCTTGACCTCCATTGCTCTATCGAGCATCGCCCTCATGGAACCTCTGATGTTGCTGGGATCTTTGAGCGCAAAATATCTTAGCACAAGCTCGCAGTCTTTCATGTTGCGGTACAACGAGTTCTTCTGTCGATCTGGATTGATGTAGTAGTCTTCAGGGTCTTCTTCAGTGTAGGCAGGTATTCCAAAAACCTCTGTGAAAAGGCCAAACCTGCTAAGTGAAACAACAGCTTCGTTAAACGGTCCGGGATTTTGAGCATTGCGAAGTTCTTGAGCGTTGAGGCGCATCCCCCCCGTGTTTAAGCGATCAAAAACGAGCCTTCGAATGTCTGTTAGTGACAACGTGCCTTGATTTGGGCGCTCAGATTCACTTTCCATAAGAAGCACAATTGCTGACAAGTTTGCCCTGTCCAGTGTTCGCTTCACTCTGGGAGGGGCTTTAGGGTAACGCAATCCATTGAGAGGGCTTAAAACCTTCAAGCCGCTGAGTGCGAACGATCCCGCAAAGAAGTCACGGATCGTATTCAATCGTTGTTGCCCGTCCATGACTTCGTACCGAGCAGCAGAGCTTTCATAAAAGAACACTGGGGGGACGGGAATGTTCAGAAGTAAGGACTCGATAAGCTTTGATTTTTGAGAGGGCGACCAACGCAACCTACGTTGATACTCTGGATGGAGATTAATGGCCTCACGTCTTTCGATCATGTCACGGATTTGGGGGAGTAGAAAGTTATTGGTCTGATATACGATCCGAAAGGCGTTCTGTGCCAGAAACTCGTCCGGATCGCGAGTGTCTTCTGGAGCGGGCGCGTCTTCATTTTCGTCAATGTCGCCAAGGTCAATTTCTACACTCATTTGCAAATGCTCGCTTCCAGTCGGTTGTCCACCTTGGCTTACAGCTTTTCCCAGATTTAGACCATATGAGGGAAAAAGACGCATAAGATCCTTTTATGTGAGTATTGGGCTGGATCACTGAAGTTCGACCTTGATGGTACGCCCCACTGCCTGAGCCGCGCGTGAGAGAACCGCCAAAGTAACACCGTCATTGTTGGGATCAAGCAAACGATCGAGTTGGGAGCGGCTGGTCTCCAAACGCCTGGCCATCTCGACTTTTGAAATGTGCTGTTCTTTCATCGCGGCCGCCAACTGGAAAGCAAGGACGCGCTTTACAGCTTGTTCCGTGGCCTCGTGATAGGTCCCCTGCTCTTTCAGAAAGTCTTCAAAGAGTGCACCGGCTTTACCTACTTCTACATCATTGGTCATTTCAGTCCTCGCAATCGTTTTTCGGCCGTGGCCAATTCCTTGTCCGGTGTCTTCTGGCTCTTCTTGATGAAGCCATGCAGTAGCACCATGCTGCCCTCATGAGTGCAGAAGAACACCCGTCCGATACGACCGTCACTCAGGTTAGATCGTATCTCCCAAAGCCCTTTACGCCCCTTAAGAGATCGGCAGAGCGGCATGCCAATCGGCCAGCCAAACTCCGCAGTTCTGATATCGTCACCAATCGATTTCCGATCTTCAGGAGCCAGTCCCAGGAGCCAATCGCGCACGGGCACCCTGCCCGCTTCAGACTCAAAAAATCGTGCTGGTAGTCGCTTTTGCCCTGTCGCCATTTAGCGTACCAAATAAGGTACATTGCAGCAAGCTTCTTCTTTGCTACATAAACTGGGCGTTAGTGACCTTGGTGAATACATGATGAAATCATGGTTCCATGAAATCATGGTATCACCGCTTCATGGAACTGTAGGATTCCCACATTGCCATAAAAAGCTGCGACTTTGAGCCTTTTGAAAACCCAAACGTCTCCCCTGCCCTTGCACTGAAAGCATCGAATACTTCGGGCGGGATCATCACTTGAAGCGGTTTGTTCTTGCCTTCCGACTTGCGTGGGTCAGCTTGGATGACGTTTGCTGTTTTCTCGCGCGGCGGCGGCGCACCTTTTTTCAAGATGGATGTGTTCGCCATTACGCGACCTCCTTCTCAGAAGTGATTGTCCCAAGCCGGTTGATGATTGACTGCGCCAAGCGCTCAGCCTTCTCGTTCAGAGAGCGGTGCGGTGTCTCTGTGATCACCTTCCCCGCATCATGCGCAATGCCGTATGCGGTCGAGACGGGCACGAAGCCGTCGAGCGTGACGTAATCCGTTTGCTTCAAATACGCACGCGCGGCATTGAGTTCTGCTTCGCTATTCGTCGTCTTGACCAAGGCAAAGGCAATCTGGCCTGTGCTAATGCCAGCATCAGCCAGACTATGCGCCAGCTTCACAGCGGGCCGTAGATCATCCTTGGTCTGCCCGGTCGGGATCACAGTCAAATGAGCCGCTTTGGCAATTTCCAACGTTTGCTGCGAGGAATGCGGACGCCCATCAAGGATGTATGCGTCAAACCGCCCTGCTTCGGACAGTGCTGTTTTGATGTTCCCAAATGGCTGCACCTGGATTTCAGGCTCAATGTGCGCTTCAGCGCGGTCTGCCGCCCATTCCGTGCATGTCGTTTGTTGTGTGTCGAGGTCTGCGATCTTGACCGAAAACCCGTCTTTTGCCAGTTCGCGCGCAAAAAGCCGTGCCAGAGTCGATTTACCAGCCCCGCCCTTTTGCGAGACCATTCCTATGATGTAGCTCATGATGTACCTGCTCGTTTTGTTTTTTTACATGGTATCATGAAACCATGTTTCATCAATGCCTTGTTATCATGGTTCCACGATTCCATGGACCCATGATTCCATGAAGCGCTGATACCATGATATCATGGACTTCCGCGTCTTGCGTACCAGCTCCTGCAGAAGCCAACAAAGCTCGCCTTTGGGTGCTTTGGCTTGTCGTCTTTGCTCCCCAGCCAGCACCGCCATTCCTGTTCAAGGTGATGCACATCCCAGCGAGGGGCAACGAGCCGTGCCTCGTGGTAGGCATCAGGATCGAGGTAGCCGTCCCAAGAAGAGGGTGGGGGAGCTGTCGTCATGCTTCCTCTGTTGTGGAACGTGACTACATCACGTTCTTCGTCAAAGCTGAGGCTATAGTCCGGAAGATGGTCGTACCGCACCAGTTCCTTGATGGTGTGACGAAAGCGTTTTAGTTCCGTGCGCGCGCCTGTCCGTGCCAGAAGTTTTTCTAAGCCGATAGGCCAGCATTCCTGATGACCGCAAATTTTTCGCGCGATCTCGTAAACACGGCGCTCGATTGGTTTGCGCAGCCGGAAGTAATCCCGATGCAGTGTCAGCACCTTCTTTCGTCGGATTCCGTTGAATATCCATTCGGAAACCTCGATTTCCGCCCAAAGAATACGGCCTTCCGCGCCGTTCTTTCGTCGGACGTTCGCACTCTCGACTAAGTGAAACATGCCGGTATCTTCTTCATCACCGAGCGGTACGTCGTCGCCGTCAGAGGCCGTTGTGATGTTGGTCTTGATAACCGTACCCATCAGGCGCTCTAATGCTTCGCAGAAGGCGTCATAGTCCTTTCCACCCGTTCCTCTGTTCACAAAGATCAGTAGGTCACGCGGATTGAACCTAATCCGGCGTGAAACCTGCTCACCCTGATTAAGCTTTGCGATCACCTGGGAAACGACATAGATCAAAATATCCTTGTCGTAGATCGTTGCCTGGCCCTTGGCACTCGGGATGACTTCAAGCCACTTGTCACCATGTTCATAGCGTCGGATCGACGTGTCAGGCTTCTTGGAAAGCGCGTAGAAGGGGTGCTCCATCTTAGGCATCAAATCCTTGAGCACGGCATCAGCCACATCACAAATGAAAAAATCATGCTGCGGATGACGGTCCGGCAAAAGGTGATCGAGAGGATTCGGGGTATTAGGAACCATGGCCCCATCTTCGGGGTATTAGGAACCGACTGTCAAGATTCGGGGTATTAGGAACCGTTGTGTCTTGTGGATAACTATTGTCAGACGCGGACATCAGGAACCGGGATTCGGGGTATTAGGAACCGGGATTCGGGGTATTAGGAACCGGAAATATGAAAAGTTCGTTTAATATCAATACACTATCGCATAATTCGAGTCGTGTAACACAGAATCTAACACATATATAACACCCGGGATTTCGTCGGGCACCACTTAAGGAGCACTATTTCGCTTGTGGAATCCCCTCTGCATTGCCGACAAAATCAGGAAGTGGCGAGTTACAGACAGTGCCTCCTGCAACCCACCCGCTTCACTCCCTGACGACGACACAGAACGTGGTCGGATTATCCGGATCAACATTCTGTCTGAACTCGGCTCCGATGAAGCTGCAGGGCCATTGCCAGCTTTGGGGCAGGGCAGGGATCACAAAGCTGGCGAAGAGGAAGGCGGCGATCAAAGCGGCTGAGAAGACCAGAGGCAATCCCAGAGTGGCTCTGCGGGTGATCTGCTGTCTGCGGGCCTCGTAGGCCTCTACGGTGCGTCTCAGCGTCTCCAGGGCAGTCTGTGAGGCCATGGCACCCTCTCTGGCCCCTTTGCCTGCCGCCACCTCTGTGGCGGCGCTCAGACGGCCCACACCCCGCGCAGTGCTGCTGTCAATCTGCCGCGGAATGTCCTGGAGCTGGTTATCGGTGTTCTTGAACCATTTGATCAGCGCCTCAAACGTCAGGATGTCTTGCGCGGCCTGCTCATCGGAAACCCTCATGCGGGCGTCCAGTTCATCCAGGGTCGCAATGAACGCCTTGGCGCTGTCGCCGCCATTCTTGCTGATCTCCCTGTGGAAGACATCGGGCAGGCGGTTTCGGCCCTGTTCGGTATCCGTGGCTCTGCTCATGGCTGTCGTTCCATCTGGACGTTCACATCAGGGTCAACGGCACCATCGGCCTCAGTATCCTGGGCTCCGGTTTCAGACACAGCACTTGCGACCGAGGTCCTGCCATCCAAGCGCGCGCCCTCCTCAGTGCCGAGACCGGAACCGGTACCGTCTGCCTCTCCCCGTGAACCGCTGCCCTTTCCCTCGACTTCGGGCGGTGCTGCCGGGGCAGGGGGCACCCATCCTTCAAACGCCTTGCGGTCCTGCACCCGGGCAAGACCGGCCACCAGAGACATCAACAGCCTGGTCACTTCCGGATCCCGGCTGGCCTTCTCGATCAGCGCGCCGCCGAGGATGATCTTGCGCCGGGCATCGAGCTTGCGATCCTTCGCGGCCTTTCGGGCACGGGCCGATTGCAGCCGTGCCTTGGCCTGCTCATACTGTCGCTGAAGTTTTTCCAGATTGGGATCGGCCATGAGAGGGTTCCTTTGGAGAGGGTATCACGCTACGTTGAGGAGGGCTTACCATGAAAGCCAGTAGGATTGAATGGCGCACTTATGCAAACTCTACACTCACTTCGTTCCTTTCGAGCTTTGCGTGCGGTCTCCCCGGGGCACAACCCCCGCCGACGGCGTCCCCATCCAATGCGACGTCGCGCATTGGACAGAGAGGCGCTGTCCGCTCTCTCAAACTCTCTCGGACCAACCTGCGCGGTTGGATTGCGTCTCGGGCTGATGCGCCGCCAGGACGACCGGGGCACCTTGCGGGTGCTTGGTCTGCTGGCAGCGTCGTCAGCCCGGGCGCTCCGGAACGATGGGTTCTGTGACCCAGTCCCGGAGCGGGTTTGCCGCGCGGCGCTTGTTCGGCAAACGGCCCTGTCTTGGTCTCTCCCTGCCGTCGCCACCGCCACCGCTGTGGTGGCCGGGCGGGGGGAGGACGTGGACAGGGCAAGCAGCGGATCGCGACCCGTGGGGGCCTCTGTACCGCTGCTGCCTTTTGCTCCACCTGCCCAGCGGTGTGGGGCGCGGTTGGCGGAGCAAAAGGTACGTGCCCGCGTACGTACTCCCTCTCCTGATCACACTCGATCTCATCTTTGGTGGCTGGCGATCGGAGAGGGTCGCGTGGCATCTGCGGCGCTGTCCGGTTTGCGGCGAGGGTAGGGCGCGTGGCGAGCTACCATCTCAGCGTCAAGACCGTGAAGCGCAGTGTCGGGCGTACCGCCACGGCAGCAGCGGCCTACCGCGCGGGGGAACGGCTGTCCTGCGAGCGCGAGGGCCGGGTGCATGACTATACCCGCAAGCAGGGCATCGAGGAGACCTTCATCCTGGTACCGGCCGGCGCCCCGGCCTGGGCGGCGGATCGCGCCGGCCTCTGGAACGCGGTCGAGGGCCGTGAGACCCGGCGCAATTCCGTTACGGCGCGGGAATGGGAGTTGGCCTTGCCGTCGGAACTGTCATCCGAAGGGCGCGCAGCTCTGGCGCGCGGGTTCGCCCAGGCTCTGGTGGACCGCTACGGCATTGCGGCGGATGTCGCCCTGCACGCGCCGCACCGCGAGGGGGATCAGCGCAATCACCATGCGCATATCCTGACCACCACGCGGGTTCTGGCGTCAGAGGGGCTGACCGACAAGACGCGCATTCTGGATGCGGCCAAGACCGGCGGGGCGGAGATCGCGGATATGCGTGGGCTGTGGGCGCAGATGCAGAATGCGGCGCTTGAGCGGGACGGGCTGGAGGCGCGTGTCGATCACCGCTCGCTGGAGGATCAGCGCGAGGCGGCGCTGGATCGGGGCGAAGAGCTGGTCGCCATGACGCTGGACCGCGATCCGGAGATCAAGCTGGGGCCAGCAGCCAGCTCCATGGAGCGCAAGGCCCTCCGTG
Organism: Sedimentitalea todarodis; assembly: GCF_032595355.1. Taxonomy (NCBI): domain Bacteria; kingdom Pseudomonadati; phylum Pseudomonadota; class Alphaproteobacteria; order Rhodobacterales; family Paracoccaceae; genus Sedimentitalea; species Sedimentitalea todarodis. Next base: position 17,921 of record NZ_JASMWN010000038.1, read on the forward strand.
AGGCGGAGCGGGACGGCACCGAATATGAGCCCGTCACCGAGCGCGGTGCGCAGGTGCATGGGGTGCGCCAGCAGCGCAGTCTCATGGCTGATCTTCTGGAGCGCATGGTCCAGGCCCGGGATGCCTATACCTCAGCACGGGAGGCTGATGCCAGCCGCCTGAGTGCCGCCACCGAGGCGGCGCGGGCGCTGTTTTCCGGGGCAGGGGCCAAGGACTTCGCAGCCAACTTCACACAGGCCTATGAGGAACGTGAAGCCGAGCGGCAGCGGGCGCTGGAAGCCGAGAGGGCGCAGGCACGCGAAGCGGAACGGGTGGCAGCGCTGGAAGCTGCACGCGGCCAGCTTATCGAGCAGGTCGCAGTCGCCTGGCAGGACAGCCGCGAGATCGAGGATCTTGATGTCGCCAAACAGCGCCAGCAGGCGCTTGTCTCACAGGTGAAACAGGCCGTCGAGCGGCTCGGTTGTAAGTTTGATGATATCGCGGAGCCGGTGAATGCCCGCGCAAACGAGATCAAGGAACAGCGCGAGCTGGAGCTGGAAAGAACACGGGATATCGGCAGAGATATCAGCGATGGCTGGGGGTTGTGAGTGCCGGATCAACCTATAAAACCGATCCTTGATCTGATATTTCTACTCTTTTGGTGCGTGAGCAAGAACTGGCAAACGTTTCATCATTTCCATATCTTAGTGTAGGCAGGGATCAGACAGCACCGGGGGATGACATGCAGTATGATGAGGAGGCACTGCAGCTCATTCCACGCATCTATGATGCTGCGATTGATCCTGCAAAGTGGCCAGAGGTTCTCCTACAGTTGGCGTCAAGTGTTGGTGCTCGAGGAGCAATTGTGCTCGAGCTTGATGAACTGGCCAACCATGCGGCACTCAGAATGTCGTACTGTTCATCGAACTATGACCTCAAGACAATTGGTTATTACCTGGAACACCATCTCGACGAAGAAATGGCAGATCAGGCCGTTTTTGCGCGCCATTCACAGGCCTGCGATGAAATTGAGCTCATATCAGATGATGTTCTGGCTCCCTCACGTCAGGCTCTACTGGAGCGCGGGAACGTACAAACGCTTGCGAAATTTGATATCGCCCATAGATCTGCGGCGCTTTTGAACAAAGACCTGCCTTCAATAGACCGGTTTGCTTTCCAGTTCTCGGAGACCCATGGCCCATTGGGCGAAGATGGGCGAACCAAAAGCCGCATTCTGTTGCCGCATTTGGCAAAGGCACTGCATGTTGCCAGGCCGACTCGTGAACTTGCGGGATTGAACACCCTGCTTTTGGAAAGTTTGAACGGACTTGCCATTGGAATGTGCCTCATCGACCGTGAGCGCCGTATCCTCGTAAAAAACCTGGAGTTTGATCGCCAACTTGAAGAGTATGATGTCTTCGAACTTGACCGGCGCGGTTGCATCCGGCTGCGCAACGATAGGGCCATGCAGGCTGCCTCAACCATGTTGTCGTCGTTCCACCACCATGGGCACCATGGAGCACGACCCCGAAAGGAGGCCATAACCGTTCAGCCAAAATCCCATACGCACAACTTGTGCATTGATGTTTGTCCGGTTGAAAACATTGACGGCTCGGTAAGTCAGCGGAACGGAGCAAGTATCATATACAGTCTGGACACTGCGATACCAGTAACCATAGACAGCCAAAAGCTGACTGATCTCTACCAGCTGACCAAAACCGAAAGCTCTATGCTGCTTCATCTCTGCGAAGGGTTGACCAATCCACAGATTTCTCAACGCGTCGGGAAGTCCGTGCATACCGTGAATACACAGATCAAATCGCTGCTCTCAAAAACCGCGACAGCCAACCGAACGCAATTATTGCGCCTGGCTTGGCAGTCCGGCAGTTTCCTGCTGCCCGAAATTCACCCAAACGGGTGATTTTTCGCATCTTGGTTCGTGATAACTTTTCCGGACTGGAGGTAGATTATGGCTGTTATCCAAAAGTTACTGATTTCTATTGTTGCACTAATTCATTTGGTTTTCCTGTGGGTCGAGATGTTCAGATGGGAAGAGCGTGGTCCGGAAATTTTTCCGGCGTTTCCCCCGGAGTTCTTTCCTCAAACCAGCGCCATGGCGGCCAATCAGGGGCTATACAACGGTTTCATCGCGGTTGGGCTGATCTGGTCTGTGATTAAGTCGCGCCAGGAGATTTCACGGCTCTTCCTTTGTTTTGTAGTCGTGGCCGGTGTTTACGGTGGAATGACCGTAGACATGAAGATTCTCTACCTTCAGGCGGCACCAGCCGTACTGGCTTTGCTCGTCATGGGTGCTCGACTGCCTGCTTCAATCTCGCAAGAAAGCTAATAGCCAAGGGCGGCCGCTCAACCTGTTCGTCACCGCCGGCCAGGTCAGCGACTACATCGGCGCGCGGAGGCTGCTCAGCAGCCTGACAAAGGTCGACTGGTTGCTCGGGGATCGTGGCTATGACGCCGACTGGTTCAGGGAAGCGTTGAAAGACAAAGGGATACGCGCCTGCATCCCTGGCCGAAAGCAACGCAAGACACCGGTCAAATACGACAAGCGCCGGTACAAGCGGCGCAACCGCATCGAGATCATGTTCGGTCGGCTCAAGGACTGGAGGCGCGTGGCAACCCGATACGACAGATGTCCGAAGGTCTTCCTCTCAGCCATCGCCCTCGCCGCAATCGTCATCTACTGGTTATGAATCCTGACCCTAACCACCAACTATTTGGAACATGATAGACGCCAACTTTTTGCACTGCATAGCCCAAATGGATGATGCCATTCGCGCGGCAATGATTCACGGTCACATGAAATTGGGCGCAGCGTGATGCGTATGGCATTAAAAGCTGAATAATCGAACCCCGTTCGTAGCGCTGTGACATGATCTCGAAGAGTGGCGCGCAACCTGAGGATATGTTTGGCGAAGTCAAGGCCAAGGCTATCGAAGGATGCTTCCTCAAGCATTTTGTGATAACCTAAGTGTATTCAACGGTCGTACAGTTTTAAGCCCACCGAACAAAATTTGGCTCAGTTAGTGGCTGGGCTGTTTTGAAAGAGGACGTATTCATGAAACTAGGCAAGCTTGCTCGTAATTTGCTCAGCAACAGCGCACCAACTCTTTTGGCGGCTCTGGCATT
>NZ_JASMWN010000039.1:0-19668 GCF_032595355.1 Sedimentitalea todarodis
TCATACCGCCACGCCCGCAACGATGCGTTCAGCCTCTGGGCCGATTACACAGCTGAGATGACCGCGTGATCCACGCCCTTCACAGGGAAGCACAATCTGCTGTCAACAACTTGGCAATACCATGCAGACCAATATCGGCCACGCTGTCCGCTCCGGGCTCTCTGCCGTCATCTGATGCTTTTTGTCAGGCATTGAGACGGTGCACGCCGCCCAATGACGGCAGCGCGGACTAAGCGACATTTGAGCTGAGAAGGCCGAATGGCGGCCCTCCGACAGGTCACAAGGCAGCGTGTTTGCACTAACGAGAACACGCAAGAATTTGGCCGCAAATTCAGAATGCGGCTACTTGCCTTCGGCTTGCCGTCCGTAATCCTCAGCGTCAAACCACCCGCGCGACGCCTTTACTTTGAGGTCGTCACCAACCTCCCACTCTTCCCAGCCCCGAATGTTCAACGGATTTCCACTGGTTGCATCGTGGCCAGTGAATGTCCAAACGAAAATCACATGAGTTCCTGCACAACGCACATCATCACAGATAAGCGTCAAATCTGGGACATCCGCATAAAAACCTGCGGCCATGTCTTGAACGCGCGACCGACCGCTCCACGGGTCGCCATTGTTAATAATGATTTCGCCATCTTCTGCGTAGAAGGAGGCCACCGCCTCTGCAGACTTAGAGTTCCAAGCTGCAGTATAGTCTGCGGCCATCTTTGCCACGGCTGGTACATCAATCATTGCCTCACCTTTCCTGTTCAAAATACCAACAGCATGACATCTCGCCTTTTTTCGTCCATTAGAATTTGCCGCAGCCTATTGGCTATCACCCGCGATAGCAGCCATTCATACAGCCCGCAGTAGTCGGCAGAATGGGCTCAAAGCCACCTGATGCGCTTGCAGAAACGCCGCTTGCCAGCGACTTCGGACAACAGCCAATCACCAGGATGCTATGCATTCTTTGTCAGCGCGGTGCTGATGTCTGGGTTTGGCGGGAGGATTGGAGGGCATATTATGCCAAGAGTCCAACTTCCCGCAGTCACCCTAAAACGCAAAGCATGGAACAAAGGACGGATCATCGGTCAGAAACGACCCCTGCTTCCCAAACAGGTTTGGGCTATTCGTGCTCGACTCGAACTTGCCGGCTACTTACGCGATCTTGCACTGTTCAACGTGGCCATCGATAGCAAGCTACGTGGATGTGATCTGGTCAAACTCGCCGTGGTAGAATTGGTCAAAGATGACCGCGTTCGCGAGCGGGTATCGGTGATCCAGAGCAAAACCAAGAAACCGGTTCAATTCGAACTGACTGAAAACACACGTGATACTGTCATTGCGTGGGTGAGATCACCTGAGATGATCGGGTGCCGCTTTATGTTCCCGAGCCGTTTCCATAACCGCTCGCATATCTCGACACGTCAATATGGTCGACTTGTGCGAGACTGGGTGACAGCGATTGGCCTGGAACCCAGCGGATACGGGACACACTCGATGCGTCGAACCAAAGCTGCAGAGATTTACCGCAAAACGGGCAACCTTCGCGCTGTGCAGCTTCTGCTTGGCCACACGAAGGTCGATAGCACAGTCCGTTATTTGGGCGCTGAGCTGGAATATGCCCTGAGTATTGCTGAACGCATCGATATCTGAACGAAGTTGGCGGACGGTTATTGCCGTTCGCCAATCCAGGCCAGGCCTTCGTAGATTCTGCAGTAGGCGGCAGGACGGAGCCCATTTTGGCTTTTTCTGCGTTGCGCACCAACGGCCGGTATCTGTGGATCACTGCACCCGCCGTTTCTGACGTGACGTTGCTGCGCCGCAACTCCTTCGAGAAACTAACGAGAGGCCAAACTGGATGATGGGACCGGGATCGAACGTTGGTTTTCCTGCCCCAAGAGATCCGGCACTGCTCGGAACTCGCTGCCACAGTTTGCCCGACAAACTATGAATCGGCGTCTGGAGTGTTCGGCTGCTGGATGTCGTCAAAGGATATCCGCCGTTCGGATGTCCTCCGCTGCGAACTCGATCAGTGCGCGCACTTTGCGGGGCAGTGCGCGGCCTTCTAGATAGACAGCGGCAACTGGTCCGGTTTCGCCGTCATGGGCTGTCAACACTGGGACCAATGCACCGGAGTCCAGCGCCGCTGCGAGAGCGAAACGCGGCGCATAGGCGATGCCCATGCCGCGCACGGCCAGTTCAGCGGCGGCCCGGGCCGAGTTGACGTGGAACCGACCCTGCACATGGGCAATGGCCTCCTCTGTACCGTTCCTGAAGACCCAGCGATGCGCGGCGCGGCGGTTGGTGTCCACGATGCAGGCATGGTCTGCCAGCTCTGCGGGTGTTTCCGGCATCCCTTGTGAGTCGATATATTCGGGACTGGCGACCACCATGCTTCTGAAAGATCCCAGCTTGCGGACCTTGAGCGACAGCATGTCGGTCTTGCCAATGCGAAAGGCCACATCGATTCCCTCGCTGGCGAGGTCCACGTAGCGGTCGCTCAGCCTCAGATCGAGGGTCAGCCCGGGGTGCGCGGCGCCAAAACGGGCAAGCATGTCGACAACGTATACCTCGCCAAAGGTCGCCGGCGCGGAAATACGGATCACGCCGGACAAGCCCCGGGATCCTTCCGACACCTCGGCCAGCAGGTCATCCAGATCGTCCAGCATCGCCGGGGCGCGCGCCAGCAAATCCTGGCCCGCCGGTGTCAGCCCCACTCGGCGCGTGGTGCGTTGCAGCAGGCGAACGCCCAGCCGATCCTCCAGCGCAGCCACGTATTTCGAGGTCAGCCGGTTCGACACGCCAAGCTGATCCGCCGCAGCGGTGAAGGATCCGGTCTGGGCCGTGGCCACAAAGGCCTTGAGTTCATCGACGAGGTCCATGGATAATTGCGAACGTTTTGAGGATAGTCATTCAACAACATCGCCATTTTGTTGATGGCCGGCAAGCCTTAACTATGCCGCATGACATCAGAGCCGCGCTTCAAGCGGGCCTTGCCAACTCAAAGGAATGACGATCATGACCATTGATGCGACCCCCAAAACCAACGCCGATTACGCAGCCCTCGCCCTGCGCCTGACCAGCGGCGTGGCCTTTCTCGCCCATGGCTGGATGAAGGTCAGCGTCTTCACCATCCCCGGCACCGTCGGCTACTTTGAAAGCCTGGGCCTGCCTGGTTTCTTTGCCTACCTGACCATTCTCGCCGAACTCGGCGGCGGTCTCGCCCTGATCCTTGGCGTTGGCGTGCGCGCCGTCTCGGTCCCGCTGATCGCTGTTCTGCTCGGCGCGGTCTGGGTCCATGGCGGGAACGGTTGGGCCTTCTCGAGAGAGGGCGGCGGCTGGGAATACCCGCTGTTCTGGGCGGTGGTGCAGGGTGCCATCCTGATACTTGGCGCCGGAGCCTACGCGCTGCGCCTGCCGGTGCTTGAAAAACAGCTCGGCCGCTTCGCCTGATCGCCGCAGGGCCGGGCCGCACTACCGCGGCCCGGTCTCATATCAGGAGACGTGTCATGCAGACCCACAGCCTTCAAACCCTTCGCGACAGCTTTGCGCCGTCGGACCGCATGCCGCTGGTCTTTCTCGGTCACGGCAGCCCGATGAACGCCATCGAAGACACCGCCTATGCCCGCGCCTGGATCGACCTTGGTCAGAGCTTGCCGCGCCCCAAGGCAATCCTCGTGGTCTCGGCGCACTGGATGACCAAGGACACCACGTTGGTCGATGTCTCCGCCATGCCGCGTACGATCCATGATTTCTACGGCTTCCCCGAGGCGCTCTATGCCGAGCAATATCCCGCCAGGGGCCAGCCTGATCTTGCCCGCGAGGTGGTGACGCTGCTGGCCTCGCACCGGGCGCAGGAGGACGACACCTGGGGGCTGGATCACGGCGCCTGGGCGGTGCTGAAGTTCCTTTATCCCGAGGCGGATGTACCGGTCTTCCAGGTCTCCATCGACATGGAACGCGGGTTGGAACACCAGCTGGAAGTCGGCCGGACACTCTCGGAACTGCGGGACCGCGGCGTGCTGATCCTTGGCTCCGGCAACGTGGTGCACAACTTGCGCGCCATGCGCCCCGGCGGAAGGCCGATGGACTTTGCGCTGGAGTTCGACGGGCTCTTCGCCGACCGCCTCGCCGACCGCGATTTCGCCGCGCTGGCGGACCGGGAAGCGCTCGGCGCGCTGCTGCGGAAAGCGCATCCGACGGTCGATCATTATCTGCCCGCCTTGACTATCGCCGGCGCCGCAGACATGCGCGACGCGCTGACTTTCATGACCGACAGCATCGACCTCGGCTCGGTCTCGATGCGGTCCTTCGTGTTCCACACTGCTTGAGGAGCTCCCGAAATGCTTAAAGATGGAAAATGGATTGAAGACTGGCAACCGGTGCAAAAGGCCGACGATAAGGGACGGTTCGTCCGCCAGGTCTCGGGCTTTCGCAACTGGATCACGCCGGACGGCCGCCCCGGCCCGACCGGCGAGGGCGGCTTTGCGGCCGAACCCGGTCGCTACCGGCTCAACGTCGCGCTGATCTGCCCCTGGGCGTCGCGCACGCTGATCGCCCGGACGCTCAAGGGACTGGACAAGGTGATCCCGGTGACCGTGGTAAACCCGACTCTGACCGCTCAGGGCTGGCAGTTCGGAGGCTATCCCGGCGCCTATGAGGACCCGCTGTTCGGGGCCCGATATATGCACGAACTCTACACCCGCGCCGATGCCAACTATACCGGCCGCGCCACCGTGCCGGTGCTGTGGGACATGAAGCGGGACGTGATGGTGAACAACGAGAGCGCCGATATCCTGCGCATGTTCGACACCGCGTTCGAGCAGATCGTGCCATCCAACCTGCGCCTTTATCCGGACGATCTGGCCGCGGATATCGACGCGCTAATCCCGCGCATTTACAACATGCTCAACAACGGCGTGTACAAGGCCGGCTTTGCCACTTCGCAAGAGGCCCATGACGAAGCGGTGACCGACGTGTTCGCGATGCTTGACGAACTCGAAGAGCGACTGACGGGCGATTTCCTGTTCGGCGACCGCCTGACCGAGACCGACATCCGCACCTTCGTCACTCTGATCCGCTTCGACGCAGCCTATCACGGGCTGTTCAAGACCAACCGGAAACAGATCAAGGACTACCCATGCCTGTCCGCCTACATGCAGCGGATCCTCGCAATCCCGGGCGTCGCCGGGACCGTGAACATGGACCACATCACCCGCGGCTACTACTCGATCAAGGCGCTGAACCCGAACGGCATAAGGCCAACTGGACCAGAGCATATCGACCGGTTGCTGGCCGCGTAGCCCAGGGGCATTTGGCGCCGTAATCGCTGACAAAAAAGCCCTCTATTGTCGCGGTCTATCGGTTTGAGTCTACTTGGCCGAGTGCTGGCGAAGTGCTCGTGGAACATCCGTAGGCCTACCACCGTTGCCCAGGTCGATCGCCGCGCGCCAAACCATCTCAGCTCTGATCATCGGTGTATCACGCGCGGTCACCGTATCGCCTCCGAGAGTGGTCAATGTCATGTTCCAGCGATCGGGAGGAAGGTCGCGCCACTCGACATCCAGATGTTTCGCCGAGTGGTCGTAGAGATGCCGCAGAGCCCGCGAGGGAAGCGTGGCCGCGAGCGCCAAGTCAGGTTTCCACTCTGCTTCTTCTGCGATCAGCGGCTCTCGCAGCGATTTTAAAGCAATTGCGAGGGCGCGTGCCTCGTGGCTCACATGGGCCACCAGATGCGCGCGCGTCCAGCCATTGCAAAGCGACAAACCATACAAGTCCGCATCGCTCAACTCGTTGAGCTTACGCGCGAAGTAGGCCGCGCCGCGCCGCGCCAGCAACCGATTGTCATGCGGGGCGGTGACGGCGTCGTAGCGAGCACCGCCGCCCTGTCGCGCGCGGAGCGCTTTGCGGGCGGCGATGTCCTCGGGGCGTTTGGTCATTTCCCGTCCACCATGGAGCGCATGAAGTTCAGCCGCTCCATAATCGGCGCGTCGGAAAAGCGGAACAGATCGAACTGCGTTTCAGCCTGCAACGACCATCCGACCCAGGAGGGCACGACGAAGATGTCGCCTTTCTCAAGCTTGCGGGTCTCGCCACCTAGCACCACGGACCCTGCACCCTCAAAGACTTGGAAGACAGAAGAGCCGACCTCCTGACAGTTTGGCGTCTCGGTGCCAGCGCGCAGGCGGTGGAATTCGCAGCGGATTGTCGGCATCACATCGCCGCCCGTCGTGGGGTTGGTATAACGCACCGCCGCATGACCAAGTCCAACCGTGGCTGGCTGGCCCTCGTCCTCAAGCAGAAGCTGCTCAGTGAGGGCGCGGTCGGTGTGCTCCCAGCGGTAGGCCCCGATTGGGGACGCAACCGTATCCTGAAGCCCCGAAAGAGGGCGTAGGCCCGGGTGGCACCAGAGGCGCTCGCCCTGACTGTAGTTCGGTGTTGCGTTGTCAGTCACACGCTCGGCACCGAACTCGAAGAAGCCTACGTCCATCTGCTGGCTGAACGGGATGTCGAGCCCGTCGATCCAGGCCATCGGCTTGGTGGCCACATTGTGGTGGCCGTGAAAGGCCCAGCCAGGCGTCAGCAGCAGGTCGCCGCGCGACATGCGCACGGGGTCGCCGTTCACGACCGTCCAGACGCCTTCGCCCTCAACCACGAAACGGAAGGCGTTCTGGGAATGCCGGTGTTCGGGGGCGTTCTCGCCCGGGAGCAGGTACTGGATCGCACACCACAGCGTCGGCGTGATGTAAGCGCGACCTCCCAGCCCTGGATTGGCAAGGCCGATGGCCCGGCGCTCACCGCCGCGGCCCACCGGCACCAGATCGCCAGATTTCTCTGCCATGGGCAAAAGATCGGCCCATCTCCAGACGTAGGGAACTGCTTTCGGCTTGGGGTGCTCGGGCATCAAGTCCCCGGTTTGGGTCCAGAGAGGGTTCATGTGGTTTTGCTCGAAACCCTTGTAAAGCGCGCGCAGTTCCGGGGTGTCCTCGGGTTGCATGGCGTTGTCCATCACGGTCTCCTTTTGGTTTGGTCAGGCGGCGTCGGGCTGGTTCGGCGGCGCGGCCTTGTTGAAAGCGGGCAGTTGGTCGAGTTCTGCGAAGATGCATGCGATGGTCGGCCAGTGGTCCAGCGCGATATCGAAACGCTTGTTGTTCCAGACCTGCGCATAGAGGCAGAGATCGGCCAAAGTCGGCTGGTCTCCGTGGCAATAGCGTCCCGTTTCGGGGCTATTGGTCAGCGCGGTTTCCAGCGCGTCGAAGCTGAGCGTGACCCAATGGGTGAACCACGCCCTCTGCTTGGCCTCGTCCGCGCCGAATTCGTCGCGGAGGTAGAAAAGCACCCGCAGATTATTAAGCGGATGCACGTCCAGCGCGATTATATGCGCCAGCGACCGGACCCTCGCGCGCGCTTTGGCATCGCGGGGCAAGAGCGCGGGTTCGGGGTGGGTCTCTTCCAGCCACTCGATAATCGCTAGGGATTGGGTCAGGTGGCTGCCATCCCCCAGCTCAAGCGTCGGCACTAGGCCTTGCGGGTTGCGTCGCAGATAGTCGGGCGTCCGCGTCTCGCCGTTGCGCAGTACGTAAGGGATATAGTCATAGGACAGCCCCTTTACGTTAAGCGCGGCACGTAGATCATGCCTGCGGTGATGGCGGTGGCGCGGATGGCGCGCAAGAGGCCTGCGAGGTTCAGGCCTTCGCCAGTGCGCCAACGCAGCAGGAAGCCGTAGACAGTGATCACGAAGACGCCGATTGAGGCGGCCGGGGTCGGCGTGAAAAGGCCAAAGCCGAGTCCGAGGATGATGGCTCCGAAAATGGCGATAACTGGCACGAGGCGGGCAAGTGCCACGCGGCGCAGAGCGGGATCCATCGGTTTCGGAGTCGGCGCCAGCGCGGGGTTCACCCGGACTTGAATTGCGATCACCAGAATGAATCCGGCGACGGCCAACAGACCGGGGATAACGGCGGCCTGGAACATCTTGAGGATCGAGCCCTCGACGATGATGGCATAGATGACCAGCGCCACCGACGGCGGGATCAGAATGCCGAGCGTTCCGCCTGCGGCCAACGCGCCGGAGGCGAGACGCGAGTCGTAGCCCAGCTCTTTCAGTTCCGGCAGCGCGACGCGGCCCATGGTTGCGGCGGTGGCCAGCGACGACCCGCAGACCGCGCCAAACCCGCCGCACGCTGCGACCGCCGCCATGGCGACACCACCCCGCAGCCGGGTCATCAGCGCCTCCAGGCCCTTGAAAAGGTCTGAAGATAGCCGCGCTTCCGCAGCAATATAGCCCATCAGGACAAACAGGGGCACCACCGACAGGTCGTAGTTTGCGACATTCTCCCACAAGAGTGATTTGAACTGCCGCAAGTAGGGCACGAAGCGGACGAAGGGGACAACCTGGCTGAGAACCCAAGTGCCGCCAACGCCGACGACGATCATCGCAATGCCGACGGGCATCCGAAGGATCAGAAGACCGAACAGGACGATAAGGCCCAAGACGCCGATGGTGATTGGATCAAGCATCGCTGAGGTCTCCGAAAAGTTGCGCCACGGCGACCAGCGCCCAAAGCGCCATTGCTACGATGCCGGGGGCATAGAAGGGCCAGACCGGCCAGCCGAGTACCGCAGTGACGGCACCGTCGTCGCGGGCTTCCATCATGCCGAAGACCATCCAATAGACCAGGAACGCTCCGACCAGCGCCGTCAGAGTCAGCCATGCTTTGTCGGCGGCCGTCTGGACGGATTTGGGCAATTGCTGCATGAACAGCTCGACCGCCACATGGCCGCGATTTGCCTGGCAAAATGGGAAGAACATGAGCGCTGCACCGCTGATCGCGAGCTGGACGAAGTCCTCGTATCCCGGCAAACCGGCGACGTTGGCACCGAAGAAGCCGGCGATCCGGTCGAGGATGAAGGCGCCCGTGTTGGTGACTGTGACCAGTACGATGATCAGCAGGATCACCCCGGCCAGCATGGCAAACAGATCGACGGTTCGCCTGAGCAAGGCGGTCATGGCTCTCTCCCTTGGCTGAATTCGAGTTTGGTGGGGCGCTCTGGCCCCTCCGGTCGCGGCCTATCGGGCGGCGTCGGCGATGGCCGCGCGGGCGGCCTCGACCAATTCGGCACCGTCGATGCCTTTAGCGGAAACTTCTTCGATCCAGCGCTGCACGACCTGTTCGTTTGCAGCGCGGAACTTGGCGGCTTCCTCCTCGGGCAGGACGATGTTCTCGACCCCTGCGGATTGCAGCGCATCGATTCCGCTTTGTTCGAACCCCTCCCACATCGCGCCGATCTCGGCGGCGACGTTTTCGCGGGAATTGGCGTCAATCACGGCTTTCAGATCGTCCGGCAGGTCTTCGTAAACATCCTTGTTCATCGCCACCATGAAAACCGCTGTGCCGAAGCGATCGCCATTCGGCAGTTCGGTTGTGAACCTGTCGAGTTCCTGCAGATTTAGGGCCGGAACGATCTCGTAGGTGGTCAACGCCCCGTCGACAACGCCCTTGGACATCGCCTCAGGCAGTGCTGGGACGGGCAGGCCCACGGGCTCGGCACCCATGCCTTCGCTCACCCAGGCGCCGGTGCGGCCTGGGGTGCGCAGTTTCAGGCCAGCCGCGTCTTCGAAGCTCCGCACCGGCTCGGTTGCCGAGTGGATGAGGTTGCCGTCATGGCTGTGCAGGAAGAGGACATGTACGTCCTCGAAATCTTCTGCCAGCAAGTCGAGCGAAGCGTTCAGAGCAATCGTGGTATCGGTGGCGGATCCGGCGTGCACCAACGGCAGCTCGAAAACCTCGCTGCGTGGGAAGACGCCCGGCGTATAGCCCAGCAGCGTCCAGACGATGTCCGCTGTTCCGTCGCGCACCTGACCGTAAAGCTCGTTGGGTCTGCCGCCCATCGCCATGGCCGGTGCAATCTCGACGGCGATGCGTCCGTTGCTATCGGCTTCGATCTTGTCTGCCCAAGGCTCAAGCATGACTTTGTGCGCATTCGCCACCGGAGGCAGGAAGTGGTGCATGATCAGCGTCACCTCTTGCGCAAGGGCCGAAGTGCCAGTGATCACAGCCACCGCAGTCGTGCAAAAAAATTTCGAAAATCGTGTCATCCTGTCCTCCCTTGGATATATCACCTCCCGTGCAGCATTAAGGTAAGTAAGCATACTATTAGTTTACTTATTATATGCGTGTCAACGAAATTGGTAAGTATACAACTTAAGCTTGGTAAGTCGCTGTAAATGAATTAGAAGAGGGCCGAGAGCAGCTATTGAGCTGGGGCAAGGCGGCACTGAGGTGTCAAGGAAGGGGCGAATCGGGATGGAACTCTTCGAAATGGCCGGTCATTTGTTGAGGCGGCTACACCAGAACTCGACCCACGTTTTCCAAGTGCGTACAAAAAAAGCCGGTTTCGACATGACACCGGTTCAGTTTGCAGCCATGAGCGCGATTCACGCCCATCCGGACGTCGATCAGGCTACGGTCGCCGCGATGATCGCCTATGATCGCGCAACAATCGGTGGCGTCATTGATAGGTTGGAGCAGAAGGGTCTGGTCGCGCGCGAGGTCAGTAAGAGCGATAGGCGCGCTAAACAGGTCCGGCTGACGAAAGATGGCGAAAACTTGCTTTCGGCGGTGTCGCCCGTTGTGCGTGATTTGCAATTCGAGCTGATGTCAGGTCTGGAGCCAAAAGAGCGCGCGACCTTTCTTGCGCTCGCCAAGAAGGCAGCCGCGCATCTGGCCGAGGAACCGGCGCGGCCGCATAGTCCGGACAAGTGATTATCGAAACGGACGCAATACCGGCGAGCCTGTAGCTGGATCCTATCGGACCTTTCGTTTTCGGGCTGAGCGGCACGATGCTGGCCGTGGGGCGCGACCTTGACGTTTTCGGTATCCTGCGGCCTCCTGCGCGCACCAGGTCTCGGCTGGCGTTGCGCCTTGAGGAGCGCGAAGAGATGTCCAGTGTGTTGCGGCGATCCGTTGAATCCTCAGTCGATGAACAGTCATCCGACCAATATCACCCAACGGCAGCCTCGTCCGCACTGCGTGAATTCGCCCGGCACCCGATTTCGCGGATGCGGCGAACGGCTGCAAAGCCGGGCTGCACCGCAGCGACAGGAGCCTGGACCAATGTCCGGAGTGGGCCGACCTTACCGATGCTGCGCTTTTAGCGAATGGCCGCTGTGTAAATGCCGCCAAAAAAGGCCAGAGTTCTAGGCTCTGTTTGGGCCCTTTCCAACGCGCGGGTGCGCGCGTGTTCCGTCTGACAATCCGATACACAGCAGAATTTCGTCGGCGCGTGGGGCGTCGGGTACGCAGATCGTCATCGTGTCGATGTGATCAAAGGACCATGCCTCGTCTTTGTGGCCCATCGGCAAATCAATGCTGGCCCCCACGGCTCCGACCTTGTGGTTGGATGGCATCAGTGATGCTCCTCCCCCGATAGCTGCACGCACGGGTTTGCCGAGCGCCGGGTGCAGCACGGCTGCGCCATGTTCCATCGCGCCGGAAGCTCCGACAAGGGCTGCCTTCCCATAGCAAAGTGCGCGCGCCTCCAACATGATCACCAGCTCTTCCGTCAGAGATTGACCAAGCTGCGCGCCTACATCGAAAAGCGCCGCCAGGTCCGTTTGGGCGATGCCCGCGAACGGGTTTCTGACAATGGCCATCGCAGCAACCCGCGTGATCGGTGCGCAAGCTTGGCCCATCTCATCTGCGGTGATGATTTCCTTCGTGAAAACCGTTTTTCGAACGTCCATGACTATGCTTCCTTTGCCAAGCCCACGCGGGGCACGTTTTTGATGTATTGGAACGCGAGACCCAGTGGGACCACGGCGGCAAAGAGCAGGATCGCGAGCCACATGGGCCCCTGCGCATTGCCTGTGGCGTCGAGAATGGCGCCTGCCACGGGCGGTGTGACCAACATGATCGCATAGTAAACGGTGAAGAAGATGCCCATTCCGAAGGCCCGGACCTGGGGCCGCATGGCTTGGCCTGCCATGGCCATGGCCATGATCACCCCGGCTGGGGCCATGCCGATCAAGCCGAAAAGCACACTTGCACCAAAGCCGGCACCGGGCACGCCGAGCAGTAAGAGCGCGGCAATGGCCCCGCCCATGCAGACCGTCAAAACGACATTTCGCCCGCCAAATCGGTCCACGATCTGCCCGCAGACCGCGCCGGATGCGATCATAATCCAACTGCCGATGCTGATGACACCAGCCGCCGCGATGGCGGACTGGCCCAGGCCTTCAAGCACCTTTGGCCCGAAGGACAGATAAGTGACGTAGGCCGCGTTGAAGACACCCCAGGCGGCGGCGGCACAGAACACCAACTGCCACTCCTGCCGTGTCATCGTCGCGCGCGGCCCGCCTTTGGCATGTGGTAGATCATGTGGTGCCCGGTAGAAGACAAACACCCCAAGGGCTGCGATCAGACAATAGACCGAGGCGACTTGAAACGGAACTTGCCAGCCAAACTCATGGGCAAGCCATGCGTGGCCGACCTGGCCCATGGCGATACCGAAAGGCCAACTCATGACAAGGATGCTCATGGCGGTCGCGATTTCGCGGCCCTCAAACCAGTCTGCGACCATCTTCGTCAGATAGAGCGTGGTGAACAGAAACCCGGCCCCGGCAAGGATGCGACCTAGCCCAAGGCCCCAACTTTCGCTCGCCAGGGACGACACGGCGCCACCCAAAGCCAAGGCGCCCAATCCAAATACCACCATGATGCGGTCAGACACGTAGCGCCCCCAATAGCCTGCGGGCATGGCCAGAACCAAACCGGGCGCCATGAACAGCCCAATCAAGAGACCGATGCCCACATAGTCGAGCCCGAAGGCGACGATGAGATCGTCGCCAACGGAGGCCACTGTCTGAAACTGAAACCCAAGCCCGATGCGGGCCAGAAACAGTAGGCCAAGGATGCGCCAGCGCATCACGCCCAGCCGAGCCCGCGCAGGGCGTGTACGTCATTCCAGATTTTGGTCATATGGCTGATCTTGTCGCCATCGAACTGGATGACATACGCGTAGTCCGAGACCACAGATTTCCCAGTGGGTGGCACCGGTCCGCCTTCGCCCGTCTGCGTGCCGTGAAATTCGGCCGTCGCGACAACGGTGCCGCGCGCCTCGTCTGCCGCGAAGGCGGTCAGTTTGTACCGGCCATCCGGCACAGGCGTCAAAAGCCCCTTCATCCAGTCGGCATAAGCGGCGAGGGTTGTCGTCTCTGCCAGTGCATCCGCCTGACAAGAAAAGCTTGCCCCCGCGTGACAAAAGGCCTTGCAGCCGTCCCAACCCTGACCCGTTTCGCAAGCTTCAAAGAATGCGGTCGCCGTTTCGTAATGTGTCATCTGTCCATCCTTCGTGTTGATCCAATGGGCCAACCCTAGGTCAGCGCCTGGGACGCCGGGTATCGTGCAGATGCGGTAAAATCGGGCGTCAGCGTGCAGTATTCAACCTACTGCATTTGCAGGATTGCTTATTGAACGCGTTCTCACCACACTTCATCCAAACCTTTATTTTATGGAGAGTTCTCAGGTGTCAGAGCTGGCCGATCTCAGCCAAAGGGAAGTGCAGATCGCGCAGGCCTACGCGGGCGGACAGACCTATCAGTCGATCGCCGACACCTTGTGCATCGCTCCCAGCACGGTCCGCACTCACCTGGCAACCATCTATCGCAAACTGGAAGTGTCCTCAAAACTGGAATTGGCGACCCGGCTGAAGGGCGAAGGACCGGAGCCCCGCAGCCCATCGGAACTGGCAATGGTTGTGTCAGAATTGGCGCTGAGCCTGGAAGAAGCCATCAGTCGGGAAAAAGCGCTGAGCGAGGTTTTGCGGATCATCAGCGCCGCGCAGGGCGACCTCGACGAAGTTGTCCCTTTGATCCTCAGCTACGCTCTGGAGCTTTGCGACGCGGAGTTCGGGATCCTGTTCGAATACAAGCAAGACGGCAGATTTTTGGCCGATCATGCCGTCGGCATTCCGATACTTTTTAGGAATTGGCTCGACAGTCAGGGTGTTTTTTCGGTCAGCACCGGCACGGGCCTTGGTCGGATGAACGAGCAGCGCGCTGTCATCAATATCATCGACGTCAAGTCCGAGGCGATTTACCAGACGGATGATCCCTTGCGCTATGCCACGGCGGATCTTGGCGGAGCGCGGTCCTTCGTTGCGATCCCGATGCTTGCCGGAAACACTCTGGTTGGCGCGTTCACTATCTATCGCCAGACTGTTCGTCCTTTTTCCGATGAAAGCACCCGGCTTGCCCAGCTGTTTGCGGCCCAAAGCGTGATCGCGCTGGAAAACGCCCGCATGATCAAAGCCATACAACAGGCCACTCCGTGACTGAAGAGCCGCTGGAGGTGAGCCGGCTCAGTCATCGCGAGAGCCAAATCGCGCAAGACTATGCACGCGGCGAAAGCTATCAGCAGATAGCGGACCGTCTGTGTCTTGCGCCGTCCACGGTACGGACTCATCTGGCGGCGATCTATCGGAAACTGGGCGTGTCATCGAAACTAGACCTGCGCGACAGGCTTGGCGCTGCCGAGGCCACCAATGGCGATCTGGACGGTGCGTTTCCGGCGCGACCAGAGCAACCTTCCATCGCCGTTCTGGCCTTTGAGAACATGTCGGGCGATCCCGAACAGGAATACTTTTCCGATGGGATCAGCGCAAGCTTGGGGAGCGATAGCCCGGCAAGACTGGATGGGTGCTCTGCAACAATTAACACCGGTCATGGCAGATCACGCTCGCCTCGGAGGCAGCCGGGCGCAGCGCGACCTGTTGGAGCTGACATATCTGAATCTGCTTTTGAAATCGGGCCATACTCAAGAAGCACATCGAACGATAACAGCGCGACGCCCGATCTTCAGCCACACAGCGCCTGTTGCTGGCTTTCCCTGAATTGGCAGCGGCTTCAGTTGATCAGCTTTATGATCAACGCCTCTTTGAGCCGAGTTGAGTTGAGGAAGACCGTTGTGTCCCGCTCAGCAGTCTTTTCCGGCCACGACCCAGCAATTCGTCTGACGAAAATCGTTAGATGACTGCTGTAAACCCATTTTAACCGATGCAGCACTTTGCACGACTGACCGCTTCACAACGCATGGTTAAGAAAACGTGTCAACAGTCTCAGATTTTCGAGGTCTTTTGGGCAAGTAGGGTCTACCTTGGGATTATCTCAGGTTGGCTCGACGCGGACCAATTGACTGTGAAAGACTTTGACCGCAGGATTTGAAGAACGAATGCTAAGATCAAGCAATGGGGATAATCTACGTGTCTTTCAAACAAGAGTGCCAGAAGCTGCTTGATCACTATGTCACCTTCTACCGGCGGGGGGACGCTAAAGGATGCGCGTCCGTATATGCGGAACATGCAGAAATGTATTCACCATTTGGACCACCTGCAATTGGACGGAAGGCGATAGAAAACGCGCATGCTGAGTGGGTCACGGTAGGTGCAGATAACAAGCAAATCATCGTCTCAAGTGCGAATAGAGATGGCGATCTCGGCTGGTGTATTGCAGAATTTAGCGAAGGCACGACAGGGGAGGGCGTCTCACTAAATGTTTTGGCGCGTCAGCCTGATGATAGTTGGTTAATCACACATTGCAGCCTTAACGAGGCGCTGTCCTGAAGTATGAACAAGCTCCTTGCGGACCTTTTCCGACTGATAGAGTTTATATCCTTCGATGATGGTCGAAGGTCTTCCATGTTTTGAGTTAGTCTGCCCAATCCACCGCAAGGCGATGTAGCCAGTCCCGAATTAGGCCTGTGAACAATTCGGGGCGTTCGAACGCCAGTCCGTGTCCTGCGGCGTCTAAAACCGCAAGGGTTGCACGCGGATACCGATGCATCAGATCAACTGAATCTAGATAACCGCTCATCCAATCCTGACGCCCAGCGATGAGTAGGCTCGGTTTCCCAAAAATCGCAGCTTCTTCTGCCTCAGCAAAGCTGAAGGTGAATCGTTCCTTTACGCGTGCCTCTTGAGCCTTATCGTGCAGTTGCATTGCAGGTTTCAGTATTTTTCTTCTTTTCTCCATGATGTCGCGACTCTGAACGACCGCAAAGTTCTCAAAAGTCCAGATTTCATCTTCCGGCAACTCGGACCGGATTGTTGGGTCAGGTTCAAGAATTTCGTGCTTGGGAAGCGGATTAGGTGAACCCGGGTTGCCACCTGGCACTATCAAAGCGGCACCTCGGACCCGGTCGGTTTGCCGATGGATGATCCCCCGCGAAATGTAACTGCCTCGCGAAAGACCGATTATGGCAAAGGGTTTGTCGCCCAATTGATCTGCAATGAACTCTTCTATTGTATTCAAAATGCCGTCTTGGCTGTCGATTTTCTCCTGCGGTGGGCTCTTCCCATGGCCAGGTAAGTCCAGATAGATTCGTTGCCAGCCTTCAAGCTGCTCAAAAGCGGGCTCTAGAATTTCAACCATATGACAATGATCTAGAGTGACACCGTGAAGTATCACGACCGGTCTGCCCTCTCCTAGAACCTTGTAGTGCAACATTTTCGGCCACCCCTTCCGCTGCGTTCACCAGTGAAGTTAACACCGTTTTGACCCATGAGGAGAAAGTTTAGGAGTAAACGTAGACAGCGATTTGCGCTAACGATAGCCGCCATTGGTGCGCATGTCGCGAAAGCTCGCATTGTCCGCGTTGTGTGAGTTCGCCGCGTGCTTGTTTGTGCACTCGCAGCGAAAGTCTGAAATGACGGGCCGCATCGCAGCGGAGGCAGGGCGTGGTCAAGGGCCGGTAAGGGCCGTCTAAGACACGGGACGCGGCCACACGTGCCGACATACTGCATTGCATCCGATGGCAGCAGTAAGCCGATTGTGTTGAAAAACTCGACGCAGCAAAATTTGGTCCAAAATATTGGAACATAGTCGCTGCAATTTGGGCTTTATGAAACGATGTTTGCAAAGCGATCTATCGCGGGAAAAAGTTCTCTGCATTTGACCGTTCCGGGTCGGACACCGAGTTTTTCAACAAAATCAGCCCAAAACAGCCCCAGCTAACCCAGTTTTTCCCTGGCGAGCGGCAATTTTGGTTGAGTCAGCGCTTACGGTTTCGTCGCGCGGCATAGCGTCGATCCCGTTCCGCCTTGCGTTCTGCGTCATTGGTCGCCTTTTGCGCGATAGCTTGTTCTGCAGTCACAGCACGTTCCGCTTCAAGGGCTACTTCGCGTGCTGCGACTTGCTCTTCATCGCGCTTGGCGTTCTCAGCTTCCAGCCGTTCGCGCTCCTCTTTTTCGAGTAGCAACTGTGTTGCCTTCGCCTGCTGCTCTGATTTCCGAGCAAGCGCTGCGGCATCTCTTTGAGCACGCTTGACCCGTCTGTCGGGGTCATCTGCTGCAGCTTGGAAACGTTCAAGCTTATTTCGTTTGGCTTGATTTGCATTCTTGAGGCGTTCGTCAAAGCGATCTCGTCCAGAATTTTTCATATGTATGTGGGCTCACATTTTTGTTGCTGGGATTGGAAGGGCCTGCGCGGATCACTGTTTCGAAGCCTTCCGTCAACCCAAACGGGTTTACACACAGTGCACATGATGAGTTGATGCAGTGTTTAGTGGCGTTCTCTTCGCCGTCGCATGCCGGGATAGCGCACAAACGTTTTCAGAACAGCGCAATCGATTGCCTGCGAATAGTTTGGCCCGTTGCGTGGAAGCTAAAAAGCGGGCGCATCGTCTCCGATCCGCCCGCCAATAGTCATTCGCATTATCCCTCTCGGGATCAGCTTCAAGCCAAGGCTATGTTGGCTGCGCTTTCGCGACCATCGCGGCCGGATTCGATATCGAAAGTAACTTTTTGGTCGTCATTCAAGCCGGTCAGACCAGCGCGCTCGACCGCGGAAATGTGCACAAACACATCTTTGCTGCCACCTTCGGGGGCGATAAACCCAAAACCTTTTGTAGAATTAAACCATTTTACGGTGCCATTGGCCATCGTAGTTCTCCTTTATTGCTGCCCACGGAATGCGGCAGGTCGGCTATGTCAGTGCTAGATCGGGACACTGAGCCGTAAGGAGCAGATTATCGATAGAGTTTAACGTAACACACAGCGCCTAGCGCCTCTCGCACAAGTAAGCAAGCATTGTTCACCTTATTTTTTTAAACAAGTGATTTGGCAGGGTCGGCATCCCAGCAGAAGTGCTTTCTAAAAGTGCGGCTTGCAAACGTATTTATGGGGAACGCAACCGGAAGCTCTGTCCGCTGACTGTGAGTTCGAAACAGTACCGATTTCGCACTGCAGCGAATGGCCGGAAAGCGGGCTGCGACCGCAGCATTGCTAGGCATCGACCAACGGCAGGAATGGGCCGATGTTCCGACAGTAAGGTAATCGGAACTTTTGAGGTTGGAATTCCGTCAACAGACAGTATCGCGTGACCCAGAAACTGGGCGGTTAAAGAGAAGTTTCAGGTTCCGCTTGATGACGTTCGTCCAGATCAATTTCGGCAGCCCTTTGAAAAAATCAAACGTTGATCCCTTTCCTGCATTCTCAAGCGTGCGTAATGCAACTGACGGTAGTGCCGGGCGAAAATAGCTTTTGACTCGGACTTCTTGCCCTGCAAGCAGTGCCGCCAGCGCTTTTTTGTGTGGCAGACGGGTTGTTCCACTCCGATCTGAACACCATACAACCGTTCCGATTGATGATAAAGACCGCGTTCGGCATGCTTCCGTATGCTTGATGCGCACGACCGTCAAAGCCATCCACAAAGACAGTGCGTGTCTCGCCGTCGACTTTCCTGAGGCGTGAAGCACAGGCCATCTTCTCATCAAAATCTTTGTGGCTCGGAATGTCAGCTCCTGGATGCGCCTCTCGAACATAAAGTACGGCGGAGCTGACACCTTCAATCGCGTGATCAAGGGTTTCCATAACCGCGCGGCGACTTTGGAACAGTGGGCATGTGATGCTACCCATTTCAAGCACGAGGAATTCTCCGTCAAACTAGAGAATCGACTGTGTGGCGCCGTCGATGGTTGCGAGTTCGAAGTCAGGCGCCTTCTCCCCAACGAGTGGCCCGGCAACGCTATCGAAATCATAATCACCAGTCGAAAATTCATCATAGTTGTAGTCAGACATTGGCGCTCTCCTCCCTAAACATTTGGACATATCGCGGCACACCGTGCACCAAAACTATGCGCCGCAGCTCAGAAAGCCACAAGTATGCTGCGCCATCGACCAACGTCAGCTTCGAGAGTGCCGCGCCGCAGCAAAAAGCGGTAGGGTGAATAGGAGGATTGGGCCGTCCCCGACACACTGGCTTGAAGTTTCACCTTCCTTACGTTGTCGATAGAAAAGAGGCCGTGGAGAAACTGGAAGGGGCTCGAATCGTGACAAAGAACTGGACCGCGATAAAGGGGGCGTTGTCGGGATTTTCCAGGGTACAACTCATGGGCCTCGTCCAAGACCTGTATCGCGCCGATGCGAAGAACCAGGATTTCCTGCATGCAAGATTCCTGGTTTCGGATGGGGGCACCGACCTTTCACCCTACAAGAAGCGGATCAAGGCAGCCATCAATCCAAGCCGGTGGGACGCACCCATCAAATACCGCGAGGCCCGACGGGCCATATCCGATTACAACAAGGCTAGGGGACAGCTCGGCGAAACGCTGGAGCTAATGTTCTACTACGTCAAATGCGGCAATGACGTCACGCTGGAGTTCGGTGATATGGATGAACCTTTCT